>JAFAXA010000256.1 GCA_019241425.1 Acetobacteraceae bacterium
ACCGGAATGCCGGTCCAGCGCGACACCACCGACGCGATGCTTTCTTCCGTCACCGCCTCATTGACGAGCTTGCCGTCGCCTTCCCGTTCCAGCTTGCGCTCGATGTCCGGAATGACGCCGTACATCAGCTCGGAAGCGCGGGCGAGATCGCCCCGCCGCTGCGCCAGCAGCACCTCGTTGCGCGCCGCATCGAGCTGCTCCTTCAGCTTCTGCGTCTCGTTGACCTGCTCCTTCTCCGCTTGCCAGGCGGCGGTCATGGCGTTGGATCGCTCCTCCAGGCCGCCGATCTCGTGCTCAAGCCGGCTAAGCCGGTCGCGCGACGCCGCGTCGTCCTCGCGCCGCAACGCTTCGCGTTCGATCTTCAACTGGATCAGCCGGCGGTCGAGTTCGTCCAACTCCTCCGGCTTGCTGTCGACCTCCATGCGCAAACGGCTCGCCGATTCGTCGACCAGATCGATCGCCTTGTCCGGCAGGAAGCGGTCGGTGATGTAGCGGTTCGACAAGGTCGCCGCGGCCACCAGCGCGCCGTCGGTGATGCGGACGCCGTGATGCGTCTCGTATTTCTCCTTGATGCCGCGCAGAATGCTGATCGTGTCCTCGACGGACGGCTCGCCGACGAACACCGGCTGAAAGCGCCGCGCCAGCGCCGCGTCCTTCTCCACATGCTTGCGGTACTCGTCGAGCGTGGTCGCGCCGACGCAATGCAGTGATCCGCGCGCGAGTTCGGGCTTGATGAGGTTGGACGCGTCCATCGCGCCGTCGGCGCGGCCGGCCCCGACCAGCGTGTGCATTTCGTCGATGAACAGGATGATCTGGCCGTTCGCGCCCTCGATCTCCTTCAGCACGGCCTTCAGCCGTTCCTCGAACTCGCCGCGATATTTGGCGCCCGCAACCATCGCCCCGAGGTCGAGCGCGAGCAGTTGCTTGCCCTTCAGCGCCTCCGGCACGTCCTCGTTGACAATGCGCAAGGCGAGGCCCTCGACGATCGCCGTCTTGCCAACGCCGGGCTCGCCGATCAGCACCGGGTTGTTCTTGGTGCGCCGCGCCAGCACCTGGATGGTGCGACGGATCTCCTCGTCGCGCCCGATCACCGGGTCGAGCTTGCCTTCGCGCGCCGCCGCGGTCAGGTCGCGCGCATATTTCTTCAGCGCGTCGAAGCTCGCTTCGGCGTTTTCGCTGGTGACCTTGCGGCCCTTGCGCACGTCGTTGACCGCCTTCTCGATCGCCTGCGCGGTGGCCCCCGCCGACTTCAGGGCGCGGCCGGCCGGCGTGTCGCTGGCGGCGATCGCGACCAGCAGCCGGTCCTGCGCCACGTAGTCGTCGCCCGCCTTTTGCGCGGCCTGCTGCGCCGCGTCGAGAATACGCACCACGTCGGGCGTGAACTGCGGCTGACCAGCGCCCGAGCCTTGCACCTTGGGCTGGCGGGCGAGCTCGGCCTCGGCGGCTGCAAGCGCGCCCTGTGGGTTGCCGCCCGCCGCGCGGATCAAGCCCGCGGCCGCTCCCTCCTCGTCATCCAGCAGCGCCTTCAGCAGATGTTCGGCGGTGATGCGCTGATGGAATTCGCGGATGGCGATCGTCTGCGCGGCTTGCAGGAACCCGCGCGAGCGTTCGGTGAACTTCTCGATATCCATGTCTGCATGCCCCTTTGCTCAGGCGACACCGGCCACGGACCCGCCCCTGTAACGAAGGCGACGGACGCGACCTGTGCGACACGAGATGGTAAACCGCCCGATGTGCCTCAAGAGGTAAGCCTATGCGCGTCGAGTATCTGTATCGCTATCCGGTGAAGGGACTGACCGCGGAAGCGCTCGAGGAGGTCACGATCGAGGCCGGGCAGTGCCTCCCCTGGGATCGCGCCTTCGCCCTCGCCCAGGGCGACGCACGCTTCGACCCGGAGCAGCCGCGCCACCTGCCGAAACGGAATTTCCTGTGCCTGATGGTGAACGAACGCGCCGCCCTGCTGCGCTCGAGCTTCGATCCCGGCAGCGGCACATTGTCGATCCAGGCACCGGACGGCGAGGGCATCACGGCCAATGCCCTGGACGCGCCGGGGCGCTCCGCAATCGGTGCCTTCCTGACCGCTTTCATGGGCGGGGAGGCCCGCGGAACGCCGCGGTTCCATCATGTGCCCGGCCATAGTTTCAGCGATGTCAGCCGCAAGGTTGTGAGCCTCATCAACCTGGCGAGTCTCAAGGATCTGGAGGCGAAGGTCGGGTCGAAGCGGCACCGGCGGCGGTTCCGGGCCAATCTCTGGTTCAGCGGCGCGGTGCCATGGGCCGAGTTGGAGTGGGTCGGACGGACCCTGCTGGTGGGCGGGGCGACGCTCCAAGTGAGGGCCCATATCCCGCGCTGCCCGGCGGTGGACGTGAACCCGGAAACCGCCGAGCGCGATGCCGATCCGGTGGAGGAGCTGCGCACCCTGTACGGCCACCCCAATCTCGGCGTCTATGCCGAGGCGATCGAAGGCGGCCGCATCGCGATCGGCGACCCGGTAGAACTGCTGCCCGCCTGAAACCCGCAGGCCGGGGCGCAGCGCGCGTGCCGGCTCAGCCTATGACGTGAAACAAATAGAGCAGGATAATAATCGGGATCGGGATCCCGAGTAGCCACAGCAGTATTCCGCGCATTTCGACTGTCTCCGCTGGCCGTTCCGCTCCTCGGGCAACGCGACGAATGAAGGCGAGTTGCCGGTCGCGGAGCGCGATCAAACGGTCAGCCGGTTTCGCGGAGGCGCAAGGGAGTCAGCCGGCGGAACAGCCGTCCGGTCTCCGCCCGCATCCGGCCGAACCGGCCAACGCCCGCCAGCCTGCGGTCCAGGAAGGCGAGCGTCGCCGCATCGTCGTCGCTCGTGTCCCGCAGCCAATAGAGCAGCGTCGCGCTGTAAATAGACGCCAGAATGGCGCGCTTCGTGTACCAACTGAAATCGGCCGAGCGGTCGCCGGCGGCGTGCCAGATCGCATCCACGGTCCGCGCCGTGCAGGCGGCTCCGACCCCGGCATAGCGCGGCAGAAACAGCACGGACACCGCCCGCCGCACCGCCTCCTTATGCGGGCGGTTCTGCCGGAGCCTGAGCGCAAGAACCGCCCGCACCCGCCCCGGCGTGCGCAGCCCCGCCAAGTCGAGTCCGGCCGCGCCCTCCTCCATGCGGCGGTCGGCGAGATCGCAGAACGCCTCGATCATGCCGGCCGTGCCGTCCGGGAACAGCAATTCGGCGTCCTCCTCGGGCAGCGCCGCCGCCGCCAGCCCCAGCCGCAGCGCCTTGAAGGTCCAGCCGTCGAACGGCACGTTCGGCAGCAGGGCGTCGATCGCGGCGTCGCGCTCGGGGCTGCGTTCAGGCGGTTGCATCTGCCCTCTCCTGCCGGGCCGCGACGGCCCGGGCGATTTCCTCGTTGAAGCCGAAGGACGCGAAGTCGGTCACCCGCATCGGATACAGAACGCCGTTCAGGTGGTCGTATTCGTGCTGCACGACATTGGCATGAAAGCCCGCCGCGTCACGCGTGAACGGCGCGCCCTCCGCGTCCAGGCCACGATAGCGGATGCGCGGCGAGCGGGGCACGAGCGCACGCAGGCCCGGAATGGACAGGCACCCCTCCCAGCACGGCACCCGTTCATCGGTCAGCAAATCGAGTTCGGGATTGATCACGACCGATACGCCGGAGGGCGCGTCGCCGGCGACCCCGGTGCTGCGTTCGGCGCCGACCCGGAACACGAACATCCGCAACGGCACATGGACCTGCGGGGCGGCGAGCCCGGCGCCGTCCGCGTCCACCATCGTTTCGATCATGTCGGCGATCAGCCGCCGCATCTCGGGCGCGGTCGGATCCGTGACCTCGGCGGCTCGCCCCAGCAGGACGGGATGGCCCATGCGGGCGATCTTCAGGATCGGCATGCCCACCCATAATGGGAGCGCCGAATGGCTTTGCGAGCCTCAACCCGCCATGCTATAGCGCCACCCCCGCGTCGGGCCCCGATCGCGGAGCGGTCAGGCACGCCCGGATCGGGCAACTCAGACACACAGGAGATGGTGGCCAAGTGCAGGTTCTGGTTCGGGACAACAACGTCGATCAAGCGCTGAAGGCGCTCAAGAAGAAGATGCAGCGTGAAGGCATTTTCCGCGAAATGAAGCTCCGCCGCCATTACGAAAAGCCGTCCGAGCGCCGGGCCCGCGAGGCCGCCGAAGCGGTGCGCCGCGCCCGCAAGCTGGAGCGCAAGCGCCTGGAGCGCGAAGGCTTCTGACCTCCCCGGCGCCCGCCTCCCGCGCGCCGCTCTCCCCTTGCCTGCCGCTCACCTGCCATCACCCGGCCAATGCCGGGTTGTGCGTTTTCTCGTCCGCGCGTGCATGATGCCGGCGCGGCGGAATCGGCCGCCGCCCTCGGCCCGTGAGTGAGGCAGCAACGACCGTGACGGATGTGCTCGTCGGGCGGGGCGCCGCACCGGAATACCTGCTGCTCAAGCTCGCCAATCGGCACGGCCTGATCGCCGGCGCGACCGGCACGGGCAAGACGATCACCCTGCAGGTGCTGGCGGAGGGGTTCTCCCGCGCCGGCGTCCCGGTGTTCTGCGCCGACGTCAAGGGCGATCTCGCCGGCATCGCCGAGGCGGGCACCCCCAACCCCAAGCTCGCCGCGCGTGCCGCCGAATTGGGGATGGAGGACTACGCGCACGAAGCCTCGCCGGTCATCTTCTGGGATGTGTTCGGCCGGGACGGCCATCCGGTGCGGGCGACGGTCGCCGAGATGGGGCCGATGCTGCTCGCCCGCATCCTGGACCTGAACGACACCCAGGAAGGCGTGCTGACCATCGCCTTTGCGGTGGCGGACGACCAGGGCCTGCTGCTGCTCGACTTCAAGGATCTGAAAGCCATGCTCGCGCATGTCGCCGAGCACGCGGCCAACCTCACCACCGCCTACGGCAATGTCAGCCGGGCGACGGTCGGCGCCATTCAGCGGCGGCTGCTGGCGCTCGGGCAGGCGGACGGGGCGCAGTTCTTCGGCGAGCCGGCGCTCGACCTCGCCGACCTGCTGCGGCAGGCGCCGGACGGGCGCGGCGCGGTCAGCATCCTCGCCGCCGACCGGCTCATGCAGTCGCCCCGGCTCTACGCCACCTTCCTGCTCTGGCTGCTCAGCGAGCTGTTCGAGCGTCTGCCCGAAGTCGGGGATCTCGACCGGCCGAAACTCGTGTTCTTCTTCGACGAAGCGCATCTGCTGTTCCGGGACGCGCCGAAGGCGCTCGCCGCCAAGATCGAACAGGTCGTCCGGCTGATCCGCTCCAAGGGCGTCGGCATCTATTTCGTCACCCAGAACCCGGCCGACGTGCCGCCGGGCGTGCTCGGCCAACTCGGCAACCGCGTCCAGCACGCGCTGCGCGCCTTCACCCCCGTCGACCAGAAATCGGTGCGGGTGGCGGCCGAGACCTTCCGCCCGAACCCGGCGTTCCGCACCGAAACCGCGATCACCGAGTTGGCGGTCGGCGAGGCGCTCGTGTCCCTGCTCGACGCGGCGGGCGTGCCCGGGGTGGTGCAGCGCGCCCGCATCTGCCCGCCGCGCGGCCGGATCGGGCCGATCACCCCGGAGGAGCGGGCCGCGATCATGCAGGCGAGCCCGGTCGCCGGAAAATACGACCGGCCGATCGACCGCGAATCCGCCTATGAACGCCTGGGCAACCGCGCCGCCTCCGCCGTGCCCGCCGCCAACACCCCGGCGGCGCCCGTGCGCGAAGGCAGCCCCTGGCGTAGCGGCGCCGCGCCCGAAAACCCTTGGGGCGAGGCCGGGCAAACGCCTGCCCCGCCCTCGCCGCCGCAGCCGTACCAAGCGCCCGCGCCGGGCGGCGGGCTGCTGTCCGAGCTGCTGACCGGCGGTGGGCGGCGCCAAAGCATCGCCGAGGCGGCGGCGAAGTCGCTCGTGCGCAGCCTGGGCAGCCAGGTCGGGACGCAGATCGGCCGCGCCGTCCTGCGCGGCGTGTTCGGCTCGCTGACCCGCTGAAACGGGATTTGGCCGCAAGCGCCGGAGTGCGGCGGCGCCCGGCCCGGTTCTAACTGATCCCCGGCGACAGCGCCGGAAAGGAAGGATCAATGAGCGCCTCCACCCAAGACCCGCACTGGCGGGCGGTTGCGGAACGCGACCGGGAAGCGGACGCCACCCTGTTCTACGGAGTCCGCACGACAGGCGTGTATTGCCGCCCGTCCTGTCCGAGCCGGCGGCCCCACCCGGAGAACACCCGCTTCTTCGCCAGCGCCGGCGCCGCCGAAGAAGCCGGCTTCCGCCCGTGCAAACGCTGCGTGCCCGACCAGTCGCCGCACGGCGACCGGCAGGCCGCGACGGTCGCCGCTGCCTGCCGCGCCATCGAAGCCGCCGAGACCACCCCGCCGCTCGACCGTCTGGCCGCCGCCGCCGGGCTCAGCCCCTCCCATTTCCACCGGCTGTTCCGGCGCGCCACCGGCACCACCCCGCGCGCCTACGCCCGGGCGCATCGCGCGGCGAAAATCCGGACGGCACTCGGCGAAAGCGCGAGCGTGACGGAGGCGATCTACGGCGCGGGGTATGGCTCCAGCAGCCGCTTCTATGAAGCCTCCGACGGGCTGCTCGGCATGACCCCCACCGCCTTTCGCGCCGGCGGCGCCGGCACCGGCATCCGGTTCGCGGTCGGCGCGTGCTCGCTCGGCGCCATCCTGGTCGCCGAAAGCGATCGCGGCGTCTGCGCCATCACCTTGGGTGACGACCCGGACGCGCTCGTGCGCGCGTTGCAGGATCGCTTCCCCAACGCGACGCTTGCCGGCGGCGACCCGTTGTTCGAGGCGCGGGTCGCCCTGGTGGTCGGCTGCGTCGAGGCGCCCGGCCTCGGCACCGACCTGCCGCTCGACATCAGAGGCACCGCCTTCCAGCAGCGCGTCTGGGCGGCGCTGCGGCAGATCCCGTCCGGCGCCACCGCGAGCTATGGGGAGGTCGCGCGCCTTCTCGGCCAGCCGCAGGCGGTGCGCGCGGTCGCCGCGGCGGTCGCCGCCAACCCGCTCGCGGTGCTCATCCCGTGCCATCGGGTGATCCGCACCGGCGGCGGCCTGTCCGGCTACCGATGGGGGGTGGATCGCAAGCGCGCGCTGCTGGCCCGCGAGGCCGCCCCCGCATGAGCGGCGTCGGCAGCGCCGAGGCGCTTCCCGGACTGGCGGCGCTGGATTGGCCGCGGATCGAGGCGGAACTCGACCAGGAAGGATGGGCCGTTCTCCCGAATCTGCTGGATGAGAGGCGATGCCGCCGCGTCCGCGGCCTCTACGACGGCGAGGAGGCGGCGTTCCGCACCCGGATCGTCATGGCCCGGCACGGGTTCGGACGCGGCGAATACAAGTATTTCAGCGATCCGTTGCCCCCGCTCGTGGGCGAGTTGCGGACACGGCTCTACCCGCCCCTCGTTGCCATCGCGAACAGGTGGCAGGACGCACTCGGTATCGGCGTGCGCTACCCGGCGGAACACGCCGCGTTTCTGGCGCGCTGCCACGAAGCCGGGCAAACCCGGCCGACGCCGTTGCTGCTTCGATACGGCGCCGACGACTACAACTGCCTGCATCAGGATCTGTACGGCGAGCACGTGTTTCCACTGCAAGTCGCCCTTCTGCTCTCGGAACCGGGCGAGGATTTTACCGGCGGCGAGTTCGTGCTGGCGGAGCAGCGCCCGCGCATGCAATCGCGTGTTGCGGTCGTGCCGCTGTCCCGTGGCGATGGCGTGGTGTTCGCGGTCAACCATCGGCCGGTGCGCGGCGGGCGCGGCTCCTACCGCGTCGTCATGCGGCACGGCGTCAGCAAGGTGCGCTGGGGACAGCGGCACACGCTCGGCATCATATTCCACGACAGCAAGTAGCGGGGGTGCCGGGCGCGCGCGTCCGGTCAGTCGCCGGGCGGCCCGGTTCCGGTGCGCCATGGCGGGAAGTCGAACGCCGGCTCCGTGCGCGGCAGCGGCGGCGATTTCGGCCAGCGTAGCCAGCTTGGCTTCAGGGTTCGGCGCGGACGCGCCTCCGGCGCCGGTTTCGCCTCAGCCTCCGTCGCCGGGCGGCGCGGCCGGCGGGGACGCCTTGGCAGGCGCAAGAACTGGGGAGGTTCGATCCGCAGCATGTGGCAAAGCGGGCGCAGGATGCGGCCGGCCTGCGGCGCCTTCCCGAGCAATGCGAGCAACGCCGGATCGGCAATCAGCGTCTCGATCTGCGCCCGCCCGATGCGCGTATTCAACTCGGGCGCCAAGGTCAGGAGCCAGCCATACGCGTTTGGCAGCTTCGCGGCCTGCATCGGCGCCTGCGCCTTGTTCTGGCTTTCCGGCGCAAGCTGGCGCGGCGTTCGCGCCGCGGCAGGGGCGCGGCGGACGGGTAATCTCCCCGCTTCGACCGCGGCGACGAGCGCGGAAAAGCGAGCGACCAGCCGCTTCAACCGGTTCCAGGTAGAGACCGCGAGCGGCCCCACCTCGCGACTCTTCGGCAAGCTCAGGGAAAAGCCCCGCAGCACCAGCTCGACCGCAAAGGCGAAGCGCTCGGTCAGGCTCTGGGCGGGGGCGATGGCGGCGGTCACGAGGCAAGCATCTTCACAACCACCGCGCGCGGCAAGGAATGTTTTTACGCCCCACCCCTGCCGGCCCGCCCCCCTCGACGCCGTCCAGAGACGAAAAACCTACGATCCGCCGGACCGCAGCGGCCGGAAGAAGGCGCGGATCTCCCGCGCCAGCGCCTCCGGCTGCTCCAAAGCGGCGAAGTGGCCACCGCGCTCCATCGCCGTCCAGCGGCGAATATCCGAATAGGTGCGCGCCGCGACGGAACGCGGCGGCCGCAGGATTTCCCTCGGGAACTCGCAATAGCCCATCGGCACGTCCACCGTGCCGGGGATCAGCCACGGCGCGTGCATACGCACGAAATAGGGGTGGAACGACGCGCCGATGCAGCCGGTGAACCAATAGAGGCTGATATTGGCGAGCATCCGGTCGCGACCGATGGCGGTTTCCGGATTGCCGTCATTGTCGCTCCAGGCCCGGAACTTCTCGGCGATCCAGGCGGCGAGACCGGCGGGCGAGTCGGTCAAGGCGAACGCCAAGGTCTGCGGGCGCGTGCCCTGGATCCACTGATAGCCGGTTTCTTCCTTCAGAAACGCCCGCGATTCACCCTGAAAGCGGCGCTCCTCCTCAGTCGCGTCCGGCAGCGCCTCCGGATCGCGGCGCACCGACAGCAGATTGAGGTGAATGCCAATCAGCTTATCGGCGTGCACCGCGCCGAGACGCGATGATATGAAACCGCCCCAATCGCCGCCCTGAGCGGCGAAGCGCTTGTAGCCGAGAACATCCGTCATCAAATCGGCGAAGCAATCGGCCATCGCCTCCACGCCGAACCGTTTCTGGCCGAGGCGGAACGAGAGGCCGTAACCCGGCAGCGACGGCGCGACCACGGTGAACGCATCGGCCGCGTCGCCACCGAAACGCGCCGGCTGCGTCAGACGCGGAATGAGATCGAGAAATTCGAACACCGAACCGGGCCAGCCATGCGACAGCAACAGCGGCATCGGCGCCGGACCCTCGCCTGGAACGTGCAGGAAATGCAGGTCGATGTCGTGCAGCGGCACCCGGAATTGCGGGAATTCATTCAGCTTCGCCTCTTCGGCACGCCAATCGAATCCGTCCCGCCAGTACTCGATGAGACCGCCGAGATAGGCGACGTCGGTTCCATACGTCCAAGGCGGCTCCGGCGCCTGATCGGGCAGCCTCGTGCGGGCCAGCCGGTCGCGCAGGTCGGTCAGCGCCGACTCGGGCACGTGAAGGCTGAAACCTTGTGGTGAAGAAGTCACAGGCGCCTCCGCTGCTGCATCATCGGAGCTTAATTCAGCATCGCTGCGCGGCAAGGATCGCAGCCGCACGGCGCGCTTCGGCATGGCCGCGCTTTGCACGCGCCGATTCTGCCACGCTATGTTGGCGCGGCTCCCTCCATACGGATACAAGTGACTGCTTGGAAAGGAATCGCGCGGCTTGGATCAGCACTCGATGGCGGCAAACCCGGTGGCGCGGCTGTTCGCGTTCTATCTGCCGCAATTCCATCCGATCCCGGAGAACGACCGCTGGTGGGGTCCCGGATTCACCGAATGGACCAATGTCGCGAAGGCGCGTCCGCTATTCCCGGGACACGTTCAGCCGCGCCTGCCGCGGGATCTCGGTTTCTACGATCTCCGCGTGCATGAAGTGCGTGAAGCACAAGCGGATCTCGCGCGCGAATGCGGCATCGAAGGTTTCTGCTACTGGCATTACTGGTTCGGCAACGGCCGGCGTCTGTTGGAGCGGCCGTTCAACGAGGTGCTGGAAAGCGGCAAGCCCGACTATCCGTTCTCGCTCGCCTGGGCCAATCAATCATGGACGGGTATCTGGCACGGCAGTCCGAATCGCGTCCTGGTCAAGCAAACCTATCCGGGGCGCGCCGACGAGATCGCCCATTTCAACTTCGCGCGGCGCGCATTCGAGGATCACCGGTATCAGCGCGTCGACGGCAAGCCGGTATTCGTCGTGTTCGCGCCGCAGGATCTGCCCAACACAGCGGATTTCATCGATCACTGGCGGGAATTGGCGCATAAAAGTGGACTCCCCGGCCTCTACTTCGTCGCGCTGTCCGACCGCTATGACGGCACGGACCGCTACAACAATCCGATCCTGGCGCCGTTCGACGCGATAGCGCCGCATCCGCCGCACGACTTCCTGCAAGACCTTCCGCAACATCGGGCGGCGCGATGGAGGCGGCGCTTTCGGGAACGCGACTTCCAGCGCTTGGGCGTGCAACTGCCGGCGCATATGCGCCGTCCGGCGCGCTACGATTTCGCGAAGGTTGTCGCGCGCGCGTTCCACGATCTGCCCGACGATCCGCGCTTCCTACCCTGCGTGCTGCCGGGTTGGGACAACACACCCCGCTCCGGCACGCGCGGCGTCGTGTTCGAAGGCGTCACGCCCGAACTGGTCGCCGCCTACCTGCAAAAGGCGGTCGCGCGCGTGCGCAATCGGCCGCCCGAGCAGCGGATCGTGTTTTTGAAGGCGTGGAACGAATGGGCAGAGGGAAACTATCTCGAGCCCGACCATCTGCACGGCATCGCCTATTTGGAGGCGGTGCGAAGGGTGATGTATCCCTCTCCGTCCGGCGAGGCCGAAGCGGCCTCACGGCCCCTGATCGAGCCGAGCCTCCTACTCCGCGCTTGAGCGCTTCGGCCTCAGATAGAACCGCAGATCGGTGATGTTGCGGAACAGCGGAATACCGCCCGGCATGCAACCGACGCCGAGCAAGAATGCCGCATAGGACGCGACAAAGATCGGCACCAGCCGTTCGACACCCACGGCGCCGTCCTCCGCAAGCCAGGAAAGGACGGCCGCCGATGCGGCTACGCCGCCGAGCAACGGAAACACCGCCCGCGTCACGTCGCGGAGAGAGACGGGTCCGCTGCGCGTCGCCCCCCAGGTCATCAGCGGCAACTGGATGAACACGAAGCAGCAGGCCGCCAGCATCGCCACGCCGACCACGCCCCAGAACACGCCGATCGCAAAGGAAATGACGCTCAACACAGCGGTCGCCGTCGAGAACATCATCTGCTCCTGCGTCCGGTCCTGGGTCACGAACAGCCACGCCATTGTGGAGTATAGCGGCGCCGCGACGCCGCCGAAGCTGATCCAGGCGAACACCGGCGCGGCGGCGATCCATGGCGCACCGAACAGCAGCAGGATCACCGCCTTCGCATTGAAGATGCTGAACAGCATGCCGGGAACGCAACCGATGCACACCGCCTGCGCCATCCGGGCGTAAGCCGAGCGGTAGCGGTCCGGCCAGTCGCGCAGGCGAGCCAGCGCCGGAATCGCGACCCGGCCGACCGGCGCAAATAACTGCCCGAGCGGCTTGATGACCAGATTGTAGCTGCGATCGTAGAAACCGAGCGCCACCGCCCCGTTCACGGCGCCGATCAGGAAGTTGTCGGCCGTCATGCTGAAATAGCTGGCGAGATTGGAGCCCATCAGATTGGCGCCGAACCGCACCAAGGGACGGACGCTCGGATCGTAGCTCGGCCGCGACGGCCGCCAGCCGGAGAAATACCAGACGAGAAGGAGCCCCGAAACGGAACCGGCCGCCTGCATGATGACGAGCGACCAATAGCCCAGGCCGCACCACGCCGCCGCGATCCCGGCGACAACCCCGGCGATCACGCAACCGATGTCGATGATCGCCAGCAGATCGAACCGCAACCGCCTGTTGAGCAACGCCGAGGGCAGAACCGCCAAAGACGACACAAGGATCAGTCCGGCGAGCGCGGCCACCACCGCCGTCAGCCGTGGCTCGCCGAACACCCAGGCGGTCAGCGGCGCCGAGATCGCCGCCACGGCGGACAGCAGCGCGCCGATCGCCGCGCTGATCCAGAACATCGCGGACACTTGCCGCCGGGTGATGGAGCCCCGTTGCACGATCGCCTGCGCGAAGCCGAGATCGTTCAGCACCTGGATGAAGCCGATCACCGGCGCCGCCATCGCCACCAGTCCGAAGGCGGCCGGATCGAGCAGCCGGGCGAGGATGACCTGCGACACCACCTGAAAGACGAACCGCACGCCCTGTGCGGCAAACGTCGCCGCGGCGCCGCCCACCGATTTCGAGGCGATCGATTCGGCCGTGAACGCAACGTTGAACGCGTCGTCCGGCTCGGCCATCACCGGTCTCCCGGAGGGGCGGGCGCCAATACCAGATCGATGACGTCAGTCATGATGCAAATCCCAGGGAGCCGGCCCGTCGGAGACGCACCGTCGCGCCGCTCCCAGGCCGGGCCGGCGCGAACAACTACCGTACGGCTGCCCGGCCGCCATAGGCGTTGGCGCCCGATGCCGCGATAATGATGTGGGACGCGCATCTTCACCTATCACCCCGCAGAGCACGCCGGACCGGAGCATCGCTCAAGCGCTCCGAGCGCCGCCCCTACCGGCGCGTGAAGCGCGCCGCCCGGCCTCGCAATGCCGGCAGCCGTCGCGGCCAGGACCGCGCACGCCAGAACGGGACGACGGGAAAGGTCAGCAGGTCCGCAGGATGCTCGCGATTTCCGATACGAGGGGATCGCGCATCATCCAGAAATGCTCCGCCTCCAGCTTGAGGCGGAGCAGCGGCCCTCCGACCAAGCCCCGCCAACCGTTTATGCCGTCAAGGTTAAAGAGTTCCTGAACCGGCTCGCGGGAGGCCGACTCCAGGAACACGGTGGAGCCCCGGAACGGCTCGTACCGGTTGGTTTCCTGCGCCTGCAGGAGCGCGCGCGCGAGCGGACGACTGCTGGCCGG
The DNA here is from genome assembly GCA_019241425.1 of Acetobacteraceae bacterium. Lineage (GTDB taxonomy): Bacteria > Pseudomonadota > Alphaproteobacteria > Acetobacterales > Acetobacteraceae > JAFAXA01. The sequence goes on from JAFAXA010000256.1 coordinate 13,297, forward strand.
AACCCAATCGGGGATTTCCGTCTCCCGGATGGTGCCCCGCCTTTTCAGGAGGCGGTCGCGGGCCCAATACAACTCCCGTAGCGCCCTGCCCCGGTATCGCGCGATCCATCTCGCCATCTGAAGCGGGCCGGGCAGCCGCCGCTTCACGAAGGAGTCGATCAGGATCAACTGCACCTGCTCGCCGCGGGCCTCCAGCGCGCATGCCAGATCGAACGCGGGAACGCCGCCGAACGAATAGCCGACGATCCGATACGGCCCGCTTGGCTGGATTTCCTTGATCGCCTGAAGATAGGCTTGCGTGAGCAGCCGGAGCGACGGCTTGGCGATGAAACGCGCTTCCAGCGGCCCCGGAGCGAGCCCATACACCGGCTGATCCGGCGCCATCAGCCGCGCCAGACTCACATAGCTGAGCGGCCTGCTCACTAGATCATGCATGCAGAAGAGCGGCGGCCGATCGCCGAGCGGCTGCAACGGCGTGACGTGGCTCGACGCCGCGACGAGCTTGGTATCGAGCAGCCTCCCGAGCTGGGCGGCGGTCGGCGCCTGAAAGATCCAGGCCGGAGAGATCGGTTGCGCCAACAGCCGTTCGAGCTCGGCGGCAACCCGCATGGTCAGCAAGGAGTGTCCGCCGAGATCGAAGAAATTGTCGTCGGCACCGACATGCTCGCACCCGATCGCCTGCTTGAAGGCGTCGGCGACAATCTCTTCGATCGGCGGCATGTAGGCCGGCTCACCGGCCGCAATCGCCTGCCCCGGCGGTGGCGGCAGCGCGCCGCGATCGACCTTTCCGGATCGGTTCAACGGCAATGTTTCGAGAATGACGAAAGTCGCAGGGATCATGTGCTGCGGCAGCCATGATCGCAGATATTCGCGCAACTCCGAGATGGCGGGGGCAGCGCCGCGTGGAACGACATACCCGACCAGGCTCCCCTCGCCATCGCGATCCGTATGGGCGACGACCACCGCATCGCGTACGGCCGGATGGCGTTGCAGCGACACCTCGATCTCTCCGAGTTCGACGCGCTGGCCCCGCAGCTTCAATTGCTGGTCGATGCGCCCGATAAAGGCGAGCTGCCCGTCCGGGAGCCATCGCACGAGGTCGCCCGTACGATACATGCGGCTGCCCGGCGGACCGTACGGATTGGCGACGAAGCGTTCGGCGGTGAGCGCTTGCCGGTTGAGATAACCGCGCGCCAGACCGTCGCCCGCGATGTAAAGCTCGCCCGCGACGCCGAACGGAAGCAATTGCCGCTGCGCGTCGAGCACGTAGACCTGAACATTAGAGAGCGGCCGG
>JAFAXA010000344.1 GCA_019241425.1 Acetobacteraceae bacterium
GCGGAACCGTTGCCGGCGGCGTCCGAACGAGAGCGCGGAAGTGTCGGGTTCTACTTCTTCGAGGACCGGGACGCCGCGGCAGCCGTACAGGCCGCTGTTCCCTTGCCGCTGGATGCGCCCGGGCTGCTGCCGCTCACCCATGGTGAAATGCTGCCCGGTCCCGGAACGATCGACGTCTTTATCGCCGATGACCGCAAGGGAACGTTCGGAACCCGAACGCATTGACACGGGTGACCCATCACTCGGCTGAACACCCGGAGGACCCCGTGCGCACCATCATTTTGTTCGCGTCCCTCGCCGTTGCGCTCGCAGCTGTGACGAGCGCCGCATCCGCCCAGCCGCCCGCACCGGCTCCGGCGCAAGCACAGGACGCGCAGGCGAAGCAGCCTGATTCACTCGTGCTTTATTTCGCCTCCGGTCGCGCGACGATCCGGCCGCAAGACGAGGCGCTGCTCGACAAGGCGGCGCGCCTCTACCGCGACGGTCAGCCGATCGTGATGATCGTCAGCGGCGCCACGGACAGCGTCGGTTCCGCCACGCAGAACCTGCAACTATCGGCACTGCGCGCCAACGCTGTCGTGCACGGGCTCGAGTCACGCGGCATTCCGGCCGAACATCTGCAACTGGTCGCGAAAGGCGAAAGCGAACCGGCGGTGCAGGCCAACGCCGCGGATGAACGCAACCGCCGGGTCGAGATTACGTGGCGCTGACATTCGCCCGTCGAACGCTCGGCGCCGTTGTTCTCGCCGTCGCCTGCTGCGTGCTGCCGGCGGCCGCGCGGGCCGAGGCGGCGGATGCCGGGCAGCGCGCCTTCGACCGCGGCGATTTCGCGGAAGCGCTGCGGGTATGGCAGCAGCGCGCGAATGCCGGTGATCCGCACGCGCAACTCGGGATGGGCGCGCTCTACGATCTCGGCCGCGGCGTTGCGCAGGACGCGACGGCGGCGTTCGGCTGGTACATGCGCGCGGCCCGTCAGGGCTTGCCGGAAGCCGAAATCAACGTCGCGGTGATGCTCGATAGCGGGCGCGGCACCCCGCACGACGCCGAGCAGGCGGCGCTCTGGTACGCCCGCGCCATGCTGCGCGGCAATCATCGCGCGGAATACGACCTCGCGGCCCTTTATGCGAGCGGCGAAGGCGTTCCGCGCAATCTCGGAACGGCGGTTGCGCTGTACCGGGCCGCGCAAGGCGGCGGTCTGACCGCGGCGACGGCGCGCCTCAAGACGCTGCAACCGATCGCGCCGTCGGCGGGCGTCGCCGCCCAATCGCTGACCGCCGCGACACCGCTCGCGCCCTCCGGAGACGTGACCCCGGGCAACGCCCCCGAACTGGTATGGAGCACGCCGGAACAGCCGCTGCCCGTGCTCTATTTCGTGGAGGTCGTCGGGCTGGACGCCGATGGCTGGCACAACGTTTTCACGTCGTACGCCGATCTGCCGGCCGCGCTCGCGGACCTCCCGGCCGGCCCCGGCACCTATGCCTGGCGGGTCTACACCGTCGCCCGCAACACGCTGCACTACGCGGCAAGTCCCTGGACCGGGTTCAGGGTGCAGGCCGAGTCGTCCGCGCCCGGACCGGAGTAGTCTCCGGCCGCCGATGCCGGGCACGGCCCGGGGCCCCTCGATTGATCTTGGCCCGGGCTCGTGTTTGTTCCGGGCCATGCGCCCGCCGCCCTCCCGGTATCGACCCGCAGCCTCGCCGGACGCGCCATGAAAGTGGTGGGGCTGACCGGCGGCATCGGCATGGGCAAGTCGACGGCGGCGGCCGCGTTCCGCCGCGCGGGCATGCCGGTCTTCGACGCCGACGCGGTGGTGCACCGGCTCCAGGCCAAGGGCGGCCGGGCCGTTCCGGCGATCGAGGCCGCCTTTCCGGGCATCGTTCGCGCGGGCGAGATCGACCGGCCGGCGCTCCGCCGCCACGTCATGGCCGAAACCGCCGCGTTGCGCCGGCTGGAAGCGATCATCCATCCGCTGGTTCGGCAAGCTGAACGGGACTTCCTGGCCCGCGCCCGGCGGGCGGGGAAGCGCGTCGCCGTGCTCGACATCCCGCTGCTGTTCGAAACCGGAGGCGACCGGCGGGCCGATCTCGTGGTGGTCGTCACCGCGCCGCGCGCCGTGCAGATCGCGCGCGTGCAGCGGCGACGCCACATGAGCCGTGCCGACGTCGAAGCGGTGATCGGGCGGCAAATGCCGGACCGGGAAAAGCGCAGGCGGGCCGATGTGCTGGTGCAAACGGGCCTGTCCCGGCATCATACCTTGCTTCAGATTCGCCGCCTGATCGGAGGCCTTCGGGCATGAGCCGCTCCGTCTTGCTCGATACCGAAACGACCGGCCTCGAGCCCGGATTCGGCCATCGCGTGTTGGAAGTCGCCGCCTTGGAGCTGATCAACGACCTGCCGACCGGCACGGAATTCCACCACATCATCGATCCCTGCCGCGACATTCCCGAAGAAGCGACGCGCATCCACGGCTTCACTTCGGTGCATGTGCGCGGCAAGCCTCGTTTCGCCGAGATCGCGGAACAATTCGTCGCCTTTCTCGCGGATTGCCCGCTGGTCGCGCACAACGCCCCGTTCGACTTCGCTTTCCTCGACGCGGAGTTCGCGCTGCTGCAACTTCCCCCGCTCCACCCAGCGCGCATGATCGACACGCTTGCCCTGGCGAAGGCGCGCTTCCCCGGCCTGCCGAACAGCCTCGATGCGCTTTGCCGCCGGTTTGCGATCGATCTCAGCGCCCGCACGACGCACAACGCCCTGCTCGATTGCCGCTTGCTCGCCGATGTCTATGTCGAGCTGACGGGCGGACGGCAGCGCGGGCTGTCGCTGGAGCTTGACGTTCAGGAAAGCGCGGCGGCGATCGCGTATCAATCGGCGGGGCCGCGCACGCCGCGTTTGGTGGTGGCAACCGACGAGGAGGAGGCCGCACACGCCGCGTTCATCGCGCGCCTGAAAGACCCGGTATGGCTGGCCGCGTAGGCGGACCACCGTCTCCCTCTCGTTTCGTGAAACCGGCGGTGCTTGCGACCGTGTTCTGCGCCCTTGCGCTCGGCGCCGCGGCAGCGGGCTTCGGCTACCGGCTGTATGTTTCGATCGGGCAGCTTCGCGCGGGCGTCGAGGAAGCGAATGCGATCATCGATGCGACCGGCTCCTATGTCGACGCGCTTCGCGACGCCGAAACGGGGCAGCGCGGATATTTGCTGACGATGCGCCCGAGCTACCTGGAGCCGTTCTGGACCAGCGGCGCCGTCTACGAGCGCGCCGGCGCACGACTCGAGGAACTCACGCGCGGATCGCCGGCGCTGGAAGCGGACGTCGCCGCGTTGCGCTCGGTCGGGCAACAGAAAATGACGGAACTCACCGATACCGTTCAGCGCGCCATGCGCGGCGGCCAGCAAGCGGCTCTGCCGCAGGTGCTGACGGATTTCGGCAAGGTCGCGATGGAGTCCGTGCGCCAACACGCAAGCCACATCAACAACACGGTGCTCGCAGCGCGCGCCGCGCGAACGGCGGCGCTGGTACAGGACGAGCAGGATGTGCTGTACGGCATCCTGCTGGCGTCGTTCGGAGGATTGTCGCTGCTTGGTGCCGTATCGCTCATGCTGCTGTTCGGCCGTAGCCGACTGGTCGAAACGCAAGGTGCGTTGCAGCTGCAATCCGAGCGCTTGCGCGGCATCGTCGATCACATTCCGGAAGGCGTCGCGGTGTTCGACAGCACCGACCGCCTGCTCATGAGCAATCCCGCGTTCGGCCCGATGGCGGGCATCCCACCGGAATACTGTCGGCCCGGACGGTCGTTCGCCGATGTCGCTTCGGCCGCACGGGACTGGGAGCCACCGCTTCGACCCGATAGCCGTCCGGGCCCGGCGCCGCAAACCAGCGAGGCACGACGTGGCGAACACGTTCTGCAAATCTGGCGAAGCCCGATGCCGGATGGCGGGCAGATGCTCGGCGTGTCCGACATCACCCGCCGCGTTCAGGCGGAGGCGATCGCCCGGCAGGCTCAGAAGATCGAGTCGATCGGACAATTGACGGGAGGCGTCGCGCACGACTTCAACAATCTTCTGCAAGTGGTTTCGGCCAATCTGGAATTGGTCGAACGACGGCTCGAAGCGGGCAACGCGCTGCACGCGCGACTTGCCGCGGCGCAGGCGGCCGTGGAGCGCGGCGCCCGCCTGACGCGCCACTTGCTGGCATTCGCGCGCCGCCAGCCCCTCGCACCGGAATCGACCGATCCGGCGAGGCTGCTGCGCGGCATGGAGGACATGCTGCGCCGGACGCTCGGCCACGACATTCCCCTCGAGTTCGTGCATGGCGGCGGGTTATGGCCGGTCCGCGTCGATCCGCACCAGCTCGAGAACGCGGTGCTGAATTTGTGCATCAATGCGCGCGACGCCATACGCGAACGGGACGGCGAACGCGGCGGCCGCATCACCATCGAGGCGACCAACGCCAATCTCGACGCGATCTACGCCGCCGCCAATCCGGATGCGCCGGCCGGACAATACGTGCTGATCGCGATCAGCGACACGGGCATCGGCATGGCGGCGGACCAGATCGCGCGCGCAGTGGAACCCTTCTACACGACCAAGGCCGAGGGCAAGGGCACCGGTCTCGGCCTATCGATGGTGTATGGTTTCGTCAAGCAGTCCGGCGGTCATTTCAAGATCTACAGCGAGCCGGGTCACGGCACGACGGTAAAGCTCTATCTGCCGCGATCTCACGCCATGCCCGCGATGGACTATGCGCCCGCCGTGCCGGAAGCGGCGCCGGGGGACGGAGAACTCGTGCTGGTGGTGGAGGATGAGACGGCGGTGCGGACGGCGGCGATCGAGGCGATCGGCGGCCTCGGCTACCGGACGATCGCCGCCGAGAACGCCGCCGACGCACTCGCCTTGATCGATGGCGGCTATCGCCCCGATTTGCTGTTCACCGATGTGGTGATGCCGGGCGAACCAAGCGCCCGCGAACTCGCTTCGCGCGCTTCGGCACGGTTGCCGCAGCTCGCCGTTGTTTTCACCTCCGGCTACACGGCGAACGCCGTTGTTCACAACGGCCAAGTCGACCCCGACGTGCAGCTTGTCTCAAAACCCTGGCGGATCGAAGAACTGGCGCAGGAGCTGCGAACGGCGCTGAACCGCCGCCGGGACAGGCTGCACAGTCCGGCGCCGCTGCGGGTGCTGCTCGTCGAGGACGACGCGCTCATTCGCAAAACAACAGCCGATCTGCTCGCGGATATGGGTTGCGAGGTGATGAGCGCGGCGACCGGGCAAGCGGCGATCGACGCGTTGCAAACAGGCGCCGATCTCCTCATCGCGGATTTCCAGTTGCCCGACATGGATGGGTGCAGGCTGGCCGCGTTGGCGCGCCAGCTACAACCGCGCATCGCCGTGATCATCGCGTCCGGCTGCGCGGAAAAAGCAACCGGCGGTCACTCCTTCGACGAACCGGGACCGCCGCCGGTCTGGCTGGCAAAGCCATATAGCGGACAGTCGCTGGCGGCGGCGCTGGAAAAGGCGCGGACCGGCACGGCATGAGGCGGCTTGCGATCCTGCTCTGTTTTCTCCTGTTTGCCGGGAGCGCGCACGCGCAATCCGGGCTTCGCGTCCTCGCCCTTACCGATATTCATTTCGATCCGACGGCGTCCGGCATCACGCCCGCGCTTGCGGCAGCGCCGGTCGAGGAATGGGCGGCCCTGCTCCAATCGGCAAAGCCCGGCGCGAGCGGATATCCACGCTACGGCCGGGATACGCCCTGGAGCCTGCTGCACAGCGCCCTCGACGCCGTGCAAACGGCGGCGCCGTCGCCCGCTTTCGTGATCGTCACCGGCGACCTTCTCGCGCATGGGTTCCGCTGGCATTTCCAGCGCGCGACCGGTGACGCCGATCGTGCGCACTACACCGCGTTCGTCCTCAAGACGACGACCTTCGTGCTGCAACGGATCAGCGCCCGCTTTCCGGGCCGGCCGCTGTTTCTGGCGCTCGGCAACGACGACAGCGATTGCGGAGATTACAGGTTGGCACCGTCCGGCGTTTTCCTGCACGGGACGTTGCCGCTGGTGCAGTCGCTCGCCGGAGCCGCTGGCGACCCGGCCTTTGCACCCGCATGGCTGAGCGGGGAGGGTTACGACCTCCCGCTTCCCGGCATCGCGGGTCATCGCGTCATCTTCCTGAACAGCGTCTATTTCTCCCGCAACTACGAGGATGTTTGCGGCACGGGCGCGGTTCGTGATCCGGGCGCGGCGGCGCTTGATTGGCTGGAAGCGAGGCTCGCCGCAGCGGATGCGGCCGGGGAACATGCGTGGCTGCTGATGCACGTCCCGCCGGGCGGCGACGTGTATGAAGACCGCATGGCGGGCCATTGCCCGAACCAGTTGCCGCCCATGTGGAAGCCCGCGTTCACCCGCCAATTCCTCGACATCATGGCGCGGCACCCCGGAACGATCCGCGCGATCTTCGCCGGGCACACCCATATGGACGAGTTCCGGCTTGTCGGACGGGGCGGGCGCAATCTGGGCTTCGTCGTGACCGTTCCGGCGATCAGTCCGATCTACGGGCAGAACCCCGGCTTCGGCCTTTACGAAGTCGCGGCGGACGGCGCCTTGCTCGATCGCCAAACCTGGATTGCCGACAATCTGCCCCGCGCCGCGTCCGGCGAGCCGGTTGCGTGGCGGCAAGAATACGGCTTCGACGCGCTTTGGGGCGCGCCGAAACTCGACCTGCCCGCCATGGAGCGGCTCAGTGCGCAGATCCGCGAGGACGCGCGGGTCCGGGATGACTGGTTGTCCGTCTTTCGCGCCGGAAATCTTGCCGCATGGAACCTGAAAGGCGGCATCGATACGCTTCCCGCGGCGCGGCTCCGCGCGCATGAATGCGCCATCCGCTTCGTCGATCCGGACGAGTACGCCCGTTGCTACTGCGAGACTCCGGCGCCCTGACAGCGGCGGCCGGCGTCATTCGTCGCGCAGATCCGGGAAATCGCTTTCACCGTATTCATGGCCTCGCGCCGCATCGTCGCGCGCACCCGACGCTTCGATACCGCGAAGCTGCGCGCGGCGGATCTTGCCGGAGATCGTCTTCGGCAGCTCCGTCACCAGTTCGAGCTTGCGGATGCGCTTGAAGGGCGCCAGCCGGGCGCGCGCGTGGGCGAAGATGGAGCGCGCCGTTTCGGCCGACATCGCCGCCCCCGCGACCAGGGAGACATAGGCTTTCGGCACCGCAAGCCGCAGCGGGTCGGCGGCGGGAATAACGGCGGCCTCCGCCACGGCTTCGTGCTCGATCAACACGCTTTCCAGCTCGAACGGGCTGATCCGGTAGTCGGACGATTTGAACACGTCATCGGCGCGGCCAACGAAGGTGAGATAGCCGTCGGCATCCCGCCGCGCGATGTCGCCCGTGCGATACCAAGAGGCATCGGCGCCGGAGAGCCCGTCACCCTCTCCGTCCGCGTATCCCGCCATCAACCCGGCCGGCCGGTCGGCGCCGCTTGCGGGCAGGCAGATCTCTCCCTCCTCCACCTCCCGCCCCTCGGCGTCGAGCAACGCGACCCGGTAGCCCGGCAGCGGCCGCCCCATCGCGCCCGGCTTCAGCGCCTGGCCGGGCGAGTTGGCGATTTGCGCGGTCGTTTCGGTCTGGCCGAAGCCGTCCCGGATGGTCAGGCCCCAGACCGCCTGCACATGCGCGATGATCTCCGGGTTCAGCGGCTCACCGGCGCCGACCAATTCGCGCAAGCCCGTGCGAACCGATGCCAGATCGACTTGCACGAGCATCCGCCACACGGTCGGCGGCGCGCAGAGCGTCGTGACGCCGCCCCCGGCGATGGCGGCCAGCAGGCTGTTCGCCTCGAAGCGCGGCTGGTTGACGATGAAAACGGTGGCGCCGGCATTCCAAGGCGCGAACACGCTGCTCCAGGCATGCTTGGCCCAGCCCGGGCTCGAGATGTTGAGATGCACGTCGTCCGGCCGCAAGCCGATCCAGTACATGGTCGACAGGCTGCCGACAGGATAGCTGCGATGGCTGTGCAGCACGAGCTTCGGCCGCGACGTGGTGCCGGACGTGAAGTAGAGCAGCAGCGGATCGTCGGCGCGCGTCGCGCCATCAGCGACGAACGCCGATGCGAACGCAGACTCGTCGTGCGCGTCGGCATAGCGGCGCCATCCGGCCGGCGTATCGGACCCGGTCGCGATGCGCACCGTGTCGCGCGCGCAGGCGAGGGGGGCGAACTTGCCGGCGTGTTCGCCCGCCGCGACGATGAAGCGGGCGCGCCCGCGTACGATCCGGTCCGTCAATTCGTCGCCGCTGAGCAGCGTCGTCGCCGGAATGACCACGGCCCCGAGCTTCATCGCGGCGAGCATCGTCTCCCAGAGCGGCACGACATTGCCGAGCAACAGCAACACGCGGTCGCCACGGCCGACACCCTGCGTGCGAAGATAGTTGGCAACCGCATCGGAGCGGCGGGACAATTCAGCGAAGGTCAGCGCCGTTTCGCTGCCGGTTGCCGTTTCGACGATGCGCAGCGCCGCGCGGTCGCGGCTTTCCGGTTGCCGCGCCAGCACGGCGTCGAACCAGTCGAGCGCCCAGTTGAAATTTTCCTGGTCGGGCCAGCGAAAGCCGCAACATGCGCGCGCGTAGTTCTCGCGCTCGGCGAGCAGGAACGCCCGCGCTTCTTCGAAGCTCGTCGCCATCTCCGTTCCTCCCGGGCCAGCGCGCGCCGCTGTCCCCGACGGGCTCCGCCCGGCCGGCAACTCGCCGCATTACCCTCCGTTGCATACTCCTGTTGTGGCGCCGGAGCGATGGGAGGCGGTGATGGCCGTTGTAAAGGTTCTCGAATTGCTGGCGGAGTCCGAGGAGAGCTGGGAGGACGCCGCCCGCCAGGCGGTCGCGGAAGCGGCGAAAACCGTGCGCGGCATCAGCTCGATCTATGTCAGCGAATTCAACGCGAAGGTCGAAGGCAACCAGATCAAGACGTTCCGCGCCAACGTGAAGATCTCGTTTCTGCTGGAAAGATAGCGCTGCGGACTCTCGCGTAACCTGGCGGAGGCGCCTAACCGAGCCTCGCTGCCCAGATGTCGGCGGCTTCGCGGTCGGCGTCATCCGGCGAGAGGTCCGGATGGAGGGCGAGCAGGCCGAGCGCGACGGTCGCGACGCACGCAACCGGGGCCGGCGCGTCGCCCCGCCATGCGGACACGAAATCCCCGGCCGGCACGTCGGACTGCGCACGCAAAGCGGGGAGCGTCAGTTCCGACCGCCCCGCTCCGGCGTGCCACCGATACGCCGCAAGTGGCTTCAGTCCGGCGCGCTCCGCCTCGCCGCCGCCGCCCTTCACCACCACGATCCCCGGACGGCCCAACCGTTCGGCGGCGCCGAGGTGAACGTCGATATAGGCGGGGTGGAACACGCCGGCGACGCCCGCCGGGGCCGATCCCGGATCGAGCAGCCGGGACACGGTGTTGACGGGAGACCGCAAGCCGAACAGCCGCCGCAGATCGAGCAGCCGCTCGATTCCGGGCGCGAAGGCGGCCAACGGCAGATAGGCGAAATTGCCCGCGGCCAGGGCGGCTTCGGCATCGTGGAGATCGGCGCAGGGCGCTCGTCCCAACGCCGCCAACCCCGCTTCCACCGTCATGGAGGAGGAAAACGCGTTGGTGCCGTGCATGAGAACGCGCACCCCATGCCGGGCCAGCGCCAGCGCCGACAGCAGGAACCAGGGCGCGGTGCGCGTCCGTCCGGCGCCGTAGGAGGGCCAGTCGAGATCGGCCGGCAACCGCCCGGCGATGCCGGAGAACGCGCGCGCCGCCTCGACCAGCCCGGCGATCTCGTCCGGGTCTTCGCCGCGATAGCGCAGCAGCATCAGGAAGGCGCCGAGCTGGATCGGGTCCGGCGCGCCGTTGAGCACCATCGTAAAGGCTTCGCGCGCTTCGTCCCGGGTCAGCGCCCGGGACCGCCCCGGCCCGCGGCCGAGCGTCGCGATGTAGGAGGCGAAAGCCTCGGGCCCGGTCACGCCGCCGCGTCCCTCGCCGCTGCGTCGGCAGCCGCCGGCGCCGCCATCGCCGCCACCGCCCCGATCAGCACCAGGGTCGGGCCGCCGAAGGCCTCCGCGACCAGCCGCGCCGGCAGATCGTTGATCGTTCCCGCGAGATGGCGCTGGTTCGGCCTGGACGCGTTCTCGACGGCGAGCGCCGGGGTCGCCGGGTCCATGCCCGCCGCGAGGAGGCGCGCCGCCACCACCGGCAAGGTGCGGCTCGCCATATAGGCTGCGATGGTACCCTCGCCGCTGGCGAGCAGCGGCCAGTCCTGCCCCGGCACCGTGCCGTCCTTGCCGTGGCCGGTGACGAAATGCAGGGACCGGGCGACGTCGCGATGGGTCAGCGGAATGCCGAGCGCGGCGGCGGCGGCGCAGGCGGCGGTCACGCCCGGAATGACATCGACCCGCAGCCCGGCCGCGCGCAACGTTTC
>JAFAXA010000323.1 GCA_019241425.1 Acetobacteraceae bacterium
GTAACGACCTCGGTTCATTGTGATCAGATCTGGCCTCTGACTTCCAATATCTCGGCAGGCAAAATGCCGTCGCATTGTCGAGTCTGTCGTCGGCCAGCAAATCAAGGCTGCGTCGGCGCTCCGCTTGCCCGCGCAGATCTTTCGGCAATGATGTTGCCTCGCAGAAGCGAGTCTACGAACCCGTTCGGCAAGAGGTTCGTCACCCCCAGCCTAGGAACGGACGGTCGCACGTCCGGTCTAGAATCAGCGATTGGCGGAGGGGATGGGATTCGAACCCACGGTACGGCTTGACGCCGTACAACGGTTTAGCAAACCGCCGCCTTCAGCCACTCGGCCACCCCTCCGCCGGGAGTATGGCCCCGGCCCCTGAGAGCCTGGACACGGCGTTTGCGGGGCTGCTTCTAGGGCCTCGACCGCGTGACGTCAAACCGGCATCGGAGCGACCGCGTTCTGCGATCCCCTGCCGATGCGATACAGCCTGCGCTTGCCAGGCGACAGCGCCCCGCGGGGGGCTGCGGTGTTCATGCACTCGCCCGGCCCCGAACCATGTGCTGCTTGCGGCTGTTCCGCGCGGGCGACCGGACCCCCAAGCCGCGCAGCAGACGCTCGGCCGTCGACCGGAACCAGCGCATGTCGCCTCGCATCCGGGCGATCAGCATCGCCCCCTCCAGACCGGCGACGAGCACACGCGCGTCCTCCACCGCCGGTCCGGCCGTGCTGAGCTCCGCCCGCTCCATGCCATCCGCAATCAGCGCCGAAAGCCAGCGCTCGTTGCACCTGAAAAATTCCTGAACCGATTGCTGCATAGGCGCCGGCAGCGTCGCGTAGTCCGCGGCCATCATGCCGCACAGACACATCCGGCCCTTCTCGAGCACGTCCGCGTAGATCGCGGCGTAGGCGCGCAGCTTGGAACCGGTGTCCTCGCCGCTGGCATCGATACGGGCGAGCGCCGACTGAAAGGAGTTACGGTAGCGCTCGATCAGGCTTTCCCCGAGCGCTGCCTTGGCTGGGAAATGATAATGGATCGAGGCCTTGGTCACATTCAGCGCGGCGGCGATATCGGCATAGCTGAAACCATTGAAACCCTTCGTCTGCACGAGGTTTTCGGCGTTATCCAAGATGCGATTCGCGGTTTCGTAAGCGGGCTTCGGCAGCGGCATGGCCGTTCATTCCTCGCGAGGGCCGAGGTCCCTTCCCCCGGGAGTGACGCTGAACTAGGAACTTACCTACTAGTTGACAAGGGCGGCGGGGAGGCCTACGGTGTCGTTACGCATGACAGCAACTCCGCACGGGAGGACGCGATGCAGAACCCCGATCCCGACAAGCTCAACGCCTTTCTGGGCCGAATGGTGGGAGACCTCGGCAGCATTGCAACCGGCGCGCTTGTGCTGCTGGGCGACCGGCTTGGCCTTTACGCGGCACTCCGGGACGGAAGCGAAAAAACCGCCGCCGAGTTGGGCGGACAGACCGGCACCACTGAGCGCTATGTGCGGGAGTGGCTGTGCGCGCAGGCCGCTGCCGGCTACGTCGATTACGATGCGGGCACCGATCGCTTCCGGCTCAACCCGGAGCAAGCGACGGTGTTCGCGGATGAGGATAGCCCGGCGTTCATGGCAGGAGCGTTCGAGGCGCTGTCCAGCATGTGGCTGGACGAGCCGAAGATCGCCGACGCGTTCCGCAGCGGTCGCGGCGTTGCATGGCACGATCATAGCGCCTGTCTGTTCCGGGGCACCGAGCGGTTTTTCCGGCCGGGCTACAACGCGAACCTTGTTTCATCCTGGCTGCCGGCGCTGGACGGCGTGGTGGAGAAACTGACGAGGGGAGCGGATGTCGCCGATGTCGGCTGCGGCCATGGTGCATCGACGATCCTGATGGCCCGAGCGTTTCCCAATTCGCGTTTCCGCGGCTTCGACTACCATCCCAAGTCGGTCGAGCGGGCGCGGCAGATGGCGGCCGACGCGGGGGTCGCCGGCAACACCGCCTTCGAGGTGGCTACCGCGAAGGATTATCCGGGCAGCTACGATCTGGTCGCGTTCTTCGACTGTCTGCACGATATGGGCGACCCCGCCGGAGCGGCGGCCCATGTGCGCGAAACGCTGGTTCCGGACGGCACATGGATGGTCGTCGAACCTTTCGCGCATGACAGCCTGCAAGCCAATCTCAATCCGGTGGGCCGGCTTTACTTCGCCGCGTCCACGATGATCTGCACACCGGCGTCGAAAGCGCAGGAGGTCGGCCTCGGTCTCGGCGCGCAGGCGGGCGAGTGGCGCCTGCGCCAGGTGATCAATCAGGGAGGCTTCACCCGGTTCCGGCGGGCCGCCGAAACGCCGTTCAACATGGTGCTGGAGGCGCGCCCTTGACTTGGCGCGCGTGAGCCGACGTCAGGAGGACGATAAATGCCCCAAGCTCAGCCAAGCCTCGATGCCATTTGCCGCGCAATCGAAAGCCGCGACGGAAAAACGCTCGCCAGCTTCTACGCGGAGGACGCGGTGCTGCGGATCATCGATCAGATGCATCCGCCGAGCCGGCCGCAAGAGTTCAAGGGGCGCGACGCAATCGCCGCCTACTACGATGACGTTTGTGGACGGGCGATGACCCATAAGACCGAGGATGGCATCGCTCAGGAGGACCGGCTGTCGTTCACCCAGCTATGCACCTATCCGGACGGCAAGCGGGTGTTCTGTTCGGCAACGCTTGCAATGGCCGGCGGGAAGATCGCCCGGCAAACCGCAGTGCAAGCCTGGGACGCGTAGCCGCGCGCGGCTTGCGGCATCGGCGAGGCGCGGTCAGGTCCGACTAAGCGTCGCCAGATCGTCGACCTCGCGCAGTTCCGGGAAACGCCGCCACCAGAGCAGCGCTACCAGGATCGTGCCGATGCCGCCCGCAACGACGGACGGCACGGTGCCGAGCAGGCTCGCGGTCACGCCCGATTCGAACTCGCCGAGCTGGTTCGACGTGCCGATAAACAACGCGTTGACGGCGCTGACCCGCCCGCGCATGGCGTCCGGGGTGCCGAGCTGAACAACGGCGGCGCGGACCACGACGCTCACCACGTCCGCCCCGCCCGCCACCATCAGCGCGACGAAGGATAACGGCAGCCATCGCGACAGGCCGAACACGCACGTCGCCGCGCCGAACACGGCGACGGCGATGAACATGATCGGGCCGGCCCGCCTGCGCAGCGGCCGCCGCGCAAGGGCGAGCGACATGGATAGCGCGCCGATCGCCGGCGCCGAGCGCAGCAGGCCGAGACCCCAGGGACCGGAATGCAGGATCTCCCGCGCATAAACCGGAAGCAGTGCCGTCGCGCCGCCCAGCAGCACCGCGAACAGATCGAGCGAGATCGCGCCCAAGACGATCCGTTCGCGTCGGATGAAATGAACGCCCGCGAACAGCGTATCGAGCGTCAGCTTCTCGCGGCGGGCAAGCGTGTCGCCGCGAATGAGCGCGGCGGCGACGCTGCCCGTGACGTAGAGGATCGCGATCAACACGAACACCAGCGTCGGGCTGACCGCGAATAAAGCGCCGCCGAGGGCCGGCCCCAGAATGGTTGCCGTTTGCAGCGCCGACGCGGAAAGCGCCGTCGCGCGCGGGAACTGCTCGGCGGTCACGAGGCTCGGCAGCAAGGCGGCGAGGGTCGGTGATTCGAACGTCCGCGCCGCGCCGATGAGTGCCACCACGGCATAGATCACGGCGGGCGCGAGCCAGTTGCCGGCGGAGCCGAACGCCAGCGTTACGGCGGCGGCCGCTTCGACCGCCAGACAGGTGCGAAGGATCACGCTGCGGTCCGCCTGGTCGGCGACATGGCCGGCGACGAAAATCAGCGCCAGCATCGGCAAAAACTGCGCGAGCCCGACCATGCCGAGCGCGAAGGTGCTGCCGGTGAGCGCGTAGATCTGCCAGCCGACGGCGACGGCCGTCATTTGAAAGGCGAGGGACGAGCAGACGCGCGCCGTCCAGAACAGCGCAAAGCGAGGCTGACGGAACAGCGCGTCACCGTCGGTGCCCATCTCAGCCGGCCGTCGCTTTACGGGGATGCTCAGCCGGCGGCACGCGTGCGGGAGGGAGGGGAGGCGCGCTTGCGGCGCGGCGCCTTCGCCGCTGTCTTCGCGGGCTTCGCGAGGGCCTTCGTCCCGCCCTTCGCCTTACCGCCGGGCTTCCGTGCCGTTCCGTTGGTTACGGTTTTCTCCGCGGGGGGCGCCACGGCTTTTAGTTTGCCCGGTTTGCGGCCTTTTGCGCCGCGCGGCTTCAGCGGCTTTCCCTTCTCCGCCAGCAACGCCACCGCTTCGTCCCGCGCGACATCCTCCATGGCGACGCCGCGCGGCAGATTGGCCACCGTCTTGCCGTGCTGGACATACGGCCCGAACCGGCCCTTGCGCACCGTCAATGGTTCGCCGTCCTTCGGATGCGGACCGAGCGTGCGCACGTTGGCGAGTTTTCGCGCCAGCACATCGACGGCGCGGTTTATTCCGACGGAAAGGATGTCGTCGTCTCGATCCAGCGATC
>JAFAXA010000012.1 GCA_019241425.1 Acetobacteraceae bacterium
TGATGCCGGGCCATATCGACGGGCTCGCGGCGGCCTATCGCGCCTTGTTTCTCGCCGCTTGCGGCGGTGGGCTCGGCCTGTTCACGGCGATCAGGCGGCTGCAGCTTGTTCATGCGCGCATCGCGCCGGAGCTTGAGGCGGCGGGCATCCCGCTGCTCGCCCACCATGTCGACGCCATGGACAATGCAACGCTCGTCGACATCTTCCGCACCGAGGAGGAGAGCTGCCTGCTCGGCACCGACGCGATGCGCGACGGCCTCGACGTGCCGGGCCGGGCGCTCCGGCTGGTGGTGTTCGAGCGCGTGCCGTGGCCGCGCCCCGACATTCTGCATCGCGAGCGCCGCATCCATCTTTCCGGCGGCGATCCGAAAGCGTGGGACGACCGGATCGCCCGGCTCCGGCTGCGGCAGGCCTTCGGGCGGCTGATCCGGCGCGCGACCGATCGCGGCGTGTTCGTGCTGCTCGACCGGCAAACCCCGACGCGGCTGCTTTCCGCATTCCCGGCCGGGGTCGCGGTGCGACGGGTCGGGCTGGCGGAGGCGGGGGCGGAAACACGGGCCTTCCTCCAACCGGGCGTTGAGGGCGCTTGCTAAGCCGCGCTCATTCGCTCAGGTTTTCTGCACCACACGGAGTTAAGGAACAAAACGATGCTTGCCCGCACGGGGCTCGACCCACAGGAGGCGCTGGTTTGCACGATGGTGCTGGTCGCCGCCGCCGATGGCGGCATGAGCGACCGCGAAATCGGCGTGATGGCCGGCCAGGTGCAGACATTGCCGATCTTTCATGACTTCTCGAGCGAGCAACTGGAAAGCGCGACGGACGCCGCCGTTAATCTGCTGAACGAGGAGGATGGGTTGAGCCACGCCGGCCGCCTGATCCGGGACGCGCTCGAACCGCGCTTGCGCGAAACGGCCTACGCGCTCGCTTGCGAGGTCATCGCCGCCGATCCGGTGACGGGGCAGGCTTCCCTGCAAATGCTCGAACTGGTTGTCAACGAGTTGCATCTCGATCCGCTGGTTGCGGCCGCCATCGAGCGCGGCGTGCGAGCGCGGCACCAGCGCTCCTGAGCCCGCGCCTTGGTTTCGCTTGCGTGCGCGCCGCCAATGGCCGACGCTCACAGAGTGTTTTGAAACGCCCGATGCTGAAGGGGAGATTCTGCTTGAAACGAAGCTCGATCGCGCTGGCGGCCGTATTGACGGTCGCGGCGGTTCCGATCGCCTCCGCGGCGATCACGGACGCCCAGTTCCCGCCCAGAACCGTCCGCGACCTGATCGCGATTTGCGCGCCGCCGGAGAACGATCCGAGGCTGACCGGCGCCATCAACTACTGCCACGGATACGCCGAGGGCGCGGTGATCGTGGAACTGGCGCATAACCGGCGCGAGGGGCGGCGCCTGTTCTGCTTGCCTTCTCCGGCTCCGGACAGCGGCAGCGAACTCGGGCAGTTCATCACCTGGGCGAATGCCGAGCCGCAGCGGCTCGACGAGCCGGCGGTGGATGGCATGTTCCTCTATCTCGCCGAAAAATATCCTTGCGCGGCTACCGCCCCAGCCCGGAGGCGCCACTCATGAACAAGCTCGTGGCCGTTGCAGTGGCCGTTACGCTGCCCCTCGCCGGATGCGCCGGCTTGTCGCCGACCGAGCAGAGAGCCCTGACAGGCACCGGCATCGGCACAGCCGGCGGGGCCGTCATCGGCGCGCTTGCCGGCAATGCGGGTCTCGGTGCAGGGATCGGCGCCGTCGCAGGTCTCGGGGGCGGATTACTGTTCGATCAGGCCAAGCAAAGCCAGGCCCGATCTTACGACAAGGGCTATGCGGCGGGGGCGCAAGGTCGCGCCCCGAACCCGCCCCAGTAGAAACCGGCTGACAAACCCGCCGCTGCCAAAGCGGCGGGAACCTCTCTCATGCCGCCAGTGTTTGCAGCCCGATCAGCCTCGTGCTGGAAAGGGAGGGTACGAATGAAACAGCTCGTTTGCGGAACTGCGCTGGCGTTGGCGCTCGGGATCGGCGCTGCTGCCGCCCAGCAGATACAAACCGGCACGCCCCGCGACACCAACACGTCGCCCGCGCAAACCAACAGCGGCACGTCGCAGCCTGCGGCGACCAATCCGTCCACGGAAAAAATGACCGGCACGGCGGGGTCGGCCGCCGAGCAGGCACGGTCGGGCGCGCACAGCGTGTCGCCGGATGCGGCCGGCAAGGGCAACGCCCCGAAATAGGTCGGTGCCGGCAAGCGGGTCCGCCCGCTACCGGTCGCCTCACGATTTAAAGTCGAAGACCTTGCCGTTGCGGATGACACAGCGGGCCGTCACGGGACGGCCTTCCGCCTCCGTGACCTGGAGGCTGACGATTTGCTGCTTTTCACCGCGTTCGACACCGGACGAGACGAGTTCCGCATTCTCCCCTGCCGATTGCCGCGACTTCAGCTCCTCCATGCAGAGCGCAACGAGCTTCTCGTCCGGCGCCGGTTGCGCCACGGCGGCGGCGATCGGCAGGGCGGCGGCCCATGCCAGCATCCATCTGCACAGCACGTTCACCCGCTCGCTCCTCTGCCGTTGACAGCCTGACGCTTCCCACCTTGTTATAACCTGATCACGCAATCGGGAATGCCGGTTCGCACCGGATGGCTCGGGGGGAAGCGGAAACTGGTCGGTGCTCGGTCGCTCTGCATGGTAGCGGGAGGCGTCGCATGGGCGGCGACCTGCGCCGCTGCGCCGCCGCCCGCAGGCCCGTTGCCGGACTGGCCGTGCAAGCAGCCGGATACGGTTCTGAGCGCCACTGCGCTGGCGCCCTCCCTTCCGGCAGACCGGCCAACCGAGGATTTTTGGCGCGCGGATGGCAAACTGCGCCAGCTCGCCTCCTTCGCCGCCGCGCCCGAGAATACGCCGCGAATGGGGTTGCAGCAGATCAGCGCCTTCGCGCGTACGGCGAACGGATTGCCGGCGCGGCAGAAAGCGCTGCTGCTCGCGGGCATCGTGGACGGCATCAACCAGATTCGGGACATGACGCGCGAGGGCGTCGCCCACACGGTCGTCAATTCGCGGCTGGTTTCCGAGGACATGGCATCGGTCGACCGCGCGCTGGCGGCGCCGGCCCCATCCGATCGCGAGAACCTCGAAAAGCAGCGAACGCAATTAGGGTCGCAGCTTCGCGACATCGCCGAAGAGGCCGACCTGCTCTGCCACCGCTTCGAATACACGCGCCAAAAGGCGCAACTCCTCGCCGACGGTATCCGGGACCTGCCCGACTGACGTTCCCCTCAGCCTCCAACGGGAGACAGGACAAGAAATGACAAGAAAATTCCTTCTGCTTGCCGGCGCGGCGCTGGCCCTGTCTCCCGCCGTTCAGGCCGCGAGTTGGGACGATCTGGTGAAGGCGGGAAACCAGGGGACGAATTGGCTGAGTTACGGCGGTGACTTGCAACAAACCCGCTTCTCGCCGTCGAACAAGATCACCCCGCAGAATGTCGGACAACTGAAGCTCGCGTGGATCTTCCAGACCGGCGTTCTCGGCAGCTTCGAAACGACGCCGATCGTCGAAGACGGCATCATGTATGTGACGACGCCGTATAACCACGTATTCGCCATTGATGCGCGCAGCGGCCGGCAGATGTGGCACTACCAGCAGAAGCTTGCATCCGTGCCCTTGTGTTGCGGCCCGAACAACCGCGGCGTTGCCCTGCTCGGCGACAACATCTTCATGGCGACGCTCGACTCGAACCTGGTCGCGCTCGACAAGAAGACCGGCGACAAGGTTTGGGAAACCGAGGTCGCCGATCCGCAGATGGGCTACTCGCTGACGATGGCGCCGGTCATCTACAAGGACAAGGTGATCGTCGGCATGGGCGGCGCCGAATACGGCATTCGCGGCTTTATCAGCGCGTATAACGTGTCGGACGGTTCGCTGGCGTGGCGCTGGTACACCGTGCCCGAACCGGGCGAAACGCAACCGGACGGCAGCAAGGGATGGGACGGCGTGTTCGCCGACAAGGCGGACGGCATCAACCCGCTCCATCGCGACATCGAAGCCGAGAAGGCGGCGATCAAGTCGGAGAAATATGCGGATGCCTGGAAGCGGGGCGGCGCCTCAAACTGGATGACGGACACGATCGACGTGTCGCGCGGCGTGATCTACGCGGCGCTCGGCAATCCCTCGCCCGATCTCGACGGTTCCGTTCGACCCGGCGACAATCGCTGGTCCGATAGCCTGGTCGCGCTGAACGCCGACACCGGCAAGCTGATGTGGGGCTACCAGTATATCGCCCATGACGTATGGGATCTCGACGCGGTCTCGCCGCCGATCCTCGCCGACGTCAAGGACGACAAAGGCGGGACGGTGCCGGGCGTCATCACCGGCGGCAAGACCGGATGGACCTATGTGCATGACCGCGCGACCGGGCGGCTGATCCGCCGCTCCGATCCGATGGTGCCGCACGACAACCTCTTCGCGCAGCCGACCGCGGAAGGCGTGCGGATGTTGCCGGGCGCGAACGGCGGCGTGGAGTGGTCGCCCGGCGCCTTCAACCCGCAAACCCGCGACGTCTATTTCGTCAACCTGCACCAGCCGATGACCTACAAGGTCAAGAGCGAGCCTTGGGTCGAGGGCAAGCTCTGGCTCGCCGGCGCCTTCACCTCCATCCCGGGCGAGCAGCAATGGGGCAATGTCTGCGCGGTCAATGTCGATACGGGCAAGATCGACTGGAGCAGCAAAACGGAAGGCCCGATGATCGGCGGCGCGCTGACGACCGCCGGCGGCCTCGTGTTCGCGGGCGAAGGCAACGGCGAGTTCAAGGCGTACGATGCGAAGAACGGCAAGGTGGTCTGGAAGTTCCAGGCCGGAGCGGGCGTGAACTCCGCGCCGATGGCGTTCGAAGTCGACGGCAAGCCGTATATCGCGGTCGCCGCCGGCGGCAATTTCCAGCTCAACTACAAGCTCGGCGACGCGGTGCTGGTGTTCGGCCTGTAGCTCCAACAAGCGAGATAACCGGAAGAATGACAATCAGGAAAAAGCCGGCCAGCGCTTCGGTCCTGCTGGCCGGCCTCGGCGCGTCCCTCGTGTTGCCGGCAGTGGCGGCGCCCCAGACGCCGAGCTGGATGAAAGTGAACGCGCAGGCGAAGTCCGTTGCACTCGACATCGTCGCCGGGTCCAACGCCAACAATGGCGCGCTCAATTTCAACGGCTATTACGGCGGTGACATGACCGTCGTGATACCGCAGGGCTGGACGGTGAAGGTGACCTTCACCAACCACGACGGCATGTTGCCGCATTCGGTGCTGGTCACGAAGAACTACGCCAAGGACGAGATTCCGCCGCAGGCCGGGGTCAACGAACTCGCCGTGAGCAAGGCGTACTCGAACAACCCGGAGAGCGGGTTGTCACCGAACGAGCACGACGATTTCAGCTTCAAGGCGACGACACCGGGCGATTATCTGCTGTTTTGCGGCGTGCCTGGCCATGGCGTGCAGGGCATGTACGTGAACCTGAAGGTGGATGCCGGCGCGCAACAACCGGAAATCGAAGTGGCGCAGGGGGCGGAAGAAGGGCGGCCCTGACGACCGGCAGCCGATGCTGCCGGCCAGCCTCACCTATGGAGCTTTAGCGCCGCCATTACCGCCCAGCAGCACGTTCAGATCAACCGCCTTCGCCATCGCCTCGTACCCGGTGTCGTTCGGATGCAGGTGATCGCCGGAATCGTACCCGGGATTGATGTGGCCGGGATTGGCGGGATCCTCCACCACCTTGTCGAAATCGATCACGCCATCCGCCATGCCGCTTTCCCTGATCCATTTATTCACGGACTCCCGGATGCCCTCCTTCTCCGCCGTGTAGTATCCGGAGAGCGGCGTGCCCTTGAACGTGTCGGCGAATGGCGTGAGCGTGACCGCCACGAAGCGGATGCCGTGCGCGTGCGCACGATCGATGATCTGCTCGTAGCCGGTGATGACGTCTTCCGCGGACGGTTCCGGATCTGTCGGCGTGATCGAATCGCGTCCCGGCCAGCCGATGTCGTTAATGCCCATCATCATCACAACAGTTCCGACCCGCGGATGGCCGAGCACCGATTCGTCGAACCGGGCGAGCGCGTTCTGGCCCATGCCGTTGGCGAGCACCCGGTCACCCGAATACGCCTCGTTGACAACCGCAACGTCGGGATGACCCTCGGCCTGTAGCCGCTCGGCGATGTGGTCGGGCCAGCGATGATTGGCGTCGACCGTTGAATTGTTGCCGTCGGTGATCGAATCGCCGAAGAACACGACAGCGCTGGAGCCGGGCTTGGCGTCTGTCATGATGCGGCTCAGCAGCAGGCGCGATTTCGTCGTCTGTCCGGTCTTGAATTGCACTGTCTGCGTGAAGTCTCCGGGATCGGAGATGTAGCCGGTCTGCACGCCGTCCCAGTGAACGGTGGAAAGCGCCGTCTTCTGCGGCAGATAGAAGCTGACCGCGAGACTGGCGAGCGGATCGACGGCGAGGTCGACCGGGTCGCTCAGCACGGATGCGGCAGGCGGAATGACCATCTGCGCGCGACCGCCCCAGGCGAGCGGCTTCGGGTCGGAAGCCAACGCGCCGTCCTTGCCGGCGAGCGCCACGCTGCTCGCGCCGATCGTCACCGGCTTTGTGCCGAATTCGTTCGACAACACGACGCGCACCTGCTTGCCGCCGACGCTGATCCGCGCGATCTGCCGCACCGTTTGGTTTTGCAGCACCTCCGGCACATTGAACGGCGCCGGCAATTCATCGGCCCAGCGCGGCGCGGGCGTCGCCGCCCAGGTGGTGATCCACGCCTCGCGATCCGCAGCCGTCGCCGCCGCCGCAGACAGCAGCAAAGCCAGCAGGGCTGCGCCGAGCGTCAGCCCCGATCCGCGTCCCGCCGCCGCACGCGCACGTGCGCGGCCTTCGCCCAACCTGGTCATTTCGTTTCCTCCGGCCCGACACTGGGAGCATCGGCGATGTGCGCCGAAGACACCACCGAAAAGCGTTACGGCCGGGCCGCGAACAGCGTGAGCACCGTCGGGCGTCCGCGTGAGTAGTTGAAACCCGCAACGGTGCCGATCTCCGCCGGGCGGAGGCCGAGCCGGGCGGTTTCCTCCTGGAACGCGCCGAGATCCCTGTCCCCGACCGCGGCCACCGCGTCGCCATTGCCGGCGAGCAGGCGCGCGGCGTCCCACCCGGTCGGCAGCAGGCGTGTATCCGTCCCGGCCAGGAACACGAGGCTCGGCTCGTGAAAGCCCGCCGCCCCGAACACCGCGCCCGGCGGTCGCCCATCCGGCCAGTGCGCGGCCAGGACCGCTCCGACGCGGGGGGCGATCCAGAGCGCCGGCAGGTTCGGCAGTTCCAGACCCAATACCGACCAGTAGACGAGGATCGCCCCCGCCACGCCGGACAGCGCGGCGCGCGGGAAGCGGCGCGCCCGCACCATGCGCAACACCATGAACGCCGTCGCGGCCACGGCGAGCAGTGCCGGCAAGCCGAGGAGATCGCGGGCCGCGAATCCCCGCTCCAGAAAGAACGGCAGCGCCGCCGCACCACCGCCGAGCGCGACGGCGGCGCCGACAAAAGCGGCAACGCTCACGCGCGCCAGCCAACGCGGCGGCGTCCGCCGCGCCGGATCGAGCACCCAAGCGGCGGTCAGCAGAAACAAGGCCGGATACAGCGGCAGCGTGTAGTGCGGCAGCTTGGTCGGGACGCATTCGAACACGATCCAGGACGGAACGATCCAGGCCAGCAGAAAGCGGGTTGGCGGCGCGGTGCGATCCCGCCACGCCGCAGGCAGCGCGCGCACCAGCAGCAGCGAGGAGGGAAACGCCAGCACCGGCAACAGCAGCAGGTGCAGTCCGGGGAGTGCCCCGTGCGCATCGTCGCCGCCCCGCACCTTGCTCGCGAGATCGCCACCGAGCGCGTCGGCGAAGAAGGCGCCGTGCGTCGCGAGCCCGATCGCGATGA
>JAFAXA010000147.1 GCA_019241425.1 Acetobacteraceae bacterium
GCAATATGGCTGGCGAACCCATTACGTTTCGGACGAGCCGGGCGCCAACAGCCGGCTCGATGAGCTGCAGGCGGCGATCCTCCGCGTGAAGCTGCGTCACCTCGATGCGGCGAATGCAAGGCGGACGGAAATCGCGGCCCGGTACGACGCGGCGCTGGCCGGGAGCGCGGTCCGGCCGCCGGTGCGACGGGAGGGTGCCACCCATGTGTTTCATCAATACGTCATCCGGGTCCGCGACCGCGCCGCGGTGCAAGCGGCCTTCCGGGCGCGCGGCATCGGTACCGGCATCCATTATCCCGTGCCGGTGCACGCGCAGCCGGCCTATGCGGGGCGCGTCGCGCTGGGGCCGGGCCGGTGCCGACGCAGCGAAACGGCGGCGAGAGAGGTGCTCAGTCTGCCGATCCATCCGGAACTGACCGAGGTACAGATCGAACAGGTCGAGGCAGCCTTGCGCTCCGTGTTGCACGGGCAGCCGGCAGGCGACGATGGGATGCGGCATGGATGAACCGGACTGGCTGATCTGGACGCGCGAATTGCAGGCAATCGCGCAGACGGGTCTCGCCTTCGCGCGCGATCCTTACGACCGCGAGCGCTACGACATGCTGCGCGCGCTCGCGTCCCGGATGATGGCGGCGCACACGGCATCACCGCCCGCGCGCATCGAGGCGCTGTTCGCCGGTGAGCGCGGTTACGCGACGCCGAAGATCGACGTGCGCGGCGCCGCGTTTGATGCGCGCGGGCGGGTGCTGATGGTGCGCGAAATCGCGGATGAGGGGCGCTGGACGCTGCCCGGCGGCTGGGCCGACGTAAATCTGACGGCGGCCGAAAGCGTCGCCAAGGAGATGCGGGAGGAAAGCGGGTTCGAGGTGCGTGTGCGGAAGCTCGCCGCCGTGTGGGACCGCTCGCGCCAGGGTCACGCGCCGGGCGTGTTCTCGTGCTGCAAGCTCTTCTTCATCTGCGACATCACGGGCGGCGCCGCTTCTGCCAGCGCCGAAACGTCCGAAGTGGGATGGTTCGCGGAAGACGATCTGCCGACGGATCTCTCGCTCGGCCGGGTGCTGCCGGGACAGATCCGGCGCATGTTCGAACACGCGCGCAACTCTGCTTTGGCGACTGATTTCGAATGAAACGACTCTTGCAAAGAGTCCGCGCCTGAGCTGCCCGGAATCGGCCGGCGGCGCTCAACAGGCCCGCAGCGCCCGAAGCCAGGCCACCACGTCGCTCGCGCTGCGGTCGGGTGGGAAGACCGGGTAGAACACATGGATGATCCGGCCGTCGTCGATCACCAGCGTGAAGCGCTTCAGCAGCGTCATTCCGGCTGCCTCGAAGGTCGGCAGGTCGAGGGCGCGGGTGAACGCCAGATGTTCGTCCGACAACAGGGGAAAGGGCAGTTGCAGCCGCGCCGCCGCTTCCGCCTGGTACTCGGTGTCCTGCGTCGACAGCCCGAACAGATGCGCGACGCCCAGGGCGCGCATCTCGCCGAAATGGTCGCGGAAGGAACAAGATTGCGGCGAGCAGCCCCGCGCGCCCGGGATCAGGTCCCAGCCGTCCGGGTTCGCCGTCCCCGGCTTGCCGGTCCGCGGATAGGCGTAGACCACGCTCCGGCCACGCAGCGCGGACAGCTCGACGCGCGCCCCGTCCGTCGCCGCAAGCGGGATCGCGGGGAGGGTGAGGCCGCGCAGATGGTCCGTCGCGCCGTCGTCCCGCGGGGCCGGCAAGGTCGACCAGTCCGGCGCGTCGATGAAAATGTCCACCACGCTCGTGCCTCCGTCCGGAGACGCGGAGGCTATACGAGTTGCGTCACGCGCTCCACCAGGCCCGGATCCCGGAGAGCCGACGCGGGCCGCAAGAGCTGCTGCACTTCCCAGGTGAGCCGGTGCACGTCGGCGTCGACGGCTGCGAGGCGGCGAAGCGCTGTCGCGTAGGCGACCGAGCGCTCGAAACCGGGCGGACGCTCGCCCTCGGTTTCGGGATAGACGAGGTCGGGGATCGCCGCGATCTCCCAGGGCGCGTCGATGATGGGCTCAGCGTCCCTGAAGAACGCCTCCGCGAGACCGCCGAGCGGGTCGGGCGCCGAGGACCGCGCGGTGAGCAGGTCGCGAAGCACGCACGCCTGCTTGGCCGCGACGCTCATGCCCTGGCCCATCACCGGATTGAAGCGGCAGATCGCGTCGCCGACGGGAAGCAGGCCGCGCGGAAAGCGCGTCAGGCGATCGAAGTGGCGGCGCACGCTGGCGGGAAAGCGGAACCGCACGATCGGACCGGCCCGGCGGGCGGTGCGGATCGCCCGGTAGATCGTGGGCGTGCGCAGGCTGCGGGCAAATTCGAGATAGCCGTCCCAATCCCCCGGCGGCTTCTCGTCGCGATGCCCGGCCAATCCGACCAGCCAGCGATGTCCCTCGATCGGCATGAGCAAGGCGCGACGGGCGCGACGCGGTGCGTCCGGCAGATGCAAGACGCCGTCCCAGTCTTCGCCGGCATCGGAGGGGATGTCGAACGTCGTTGTCGCGTATCCCATATCAATGCCGATGACCGTCTCGGCCGGAACCTCGCCCGACGAGGCTTGGAGGAAAGCAAGGGTCGGCGTGCCGCGCCCCGAGGCGTCTACAACGAGATCAGTCCGCTGTGTCTCAACCGCGCCGCCCGCTCGCTCGTAGCTGACCCCGGCGACTGATGATCGGCCGTCATCCGCGAGCAGACGCAGCACCCGGCAGTCTCCGAACATGCGGATCGACGGGTGACGCAGGATCTCGCCGCGCAGGATGTGTTCGATCAGAGTACGCGAGGCGGAGAAACCGCGGCCGCCGAAATCGCGGGGAGGGAACGGGTCGTAGCCGGGCAGTTCCCGCCGGACACGCGCCGTCAACAGACGTGCCGCACCGGCTGCGCCCATCGCCGGCTCCCATCCGGGCACGAGTTCGCCCAGGGCGCGCACCCCGCCGCCGAGCATGACATGGACGTGGCGCGCTTGCGGTGTTCCCGCACGGAACGCAGGCGCCTCCGGCAAGGTGTCGCGCTCCAGCACGGTCACCCGCTCGAAGCTGTCCGCGAGCGCCCGGGCGGCGGTCAGGCCGGCCATCCCGGCGCCGATCACCACCGCCGATCTGCCGATCAATCCTGCCCCTGGCACGGCATGCCTCCAGCAAGGGAGAGCGTCGCTGTTAGCCTCAATCGCTCCATTGGATGTGTGAAGCGGATCACAGGGCGGCTGAGCGCGCGCCCTCAGCGACCTCTTTACCCGGCGGCCTCCAGGGCCTCCTCGGCCGCCAGCCAGTCCGCTTCCGCCGCCGCGATCTCGCGCCCGATCGCGGCGAGGCGGGCGTTTGCCGTGGCGACTTCGGCCACCCGTTCCGGCGCGTAGATCGCGGGTTCCGCGAGCCGTGCCTCAATCCTGGCACGCTCCTTGCCGAGCGCCGCGATCTGCGCTTCCGCGTCCCTGGCCTGCTTGCGGAGGGGCGCGAGCTGAGCGCGCGCTTCCGCCCGTTCGCGCCGGTCATCCTTGCGGCTCGGCGCGTCATCGGCCCGGGAGGCGGCGGGGCGCGCGCGTTCGGCGAGCAGCGCGCGGTAGTCGTCGAGATCGCCATCATACGGCCGGACGGTGCCGTCGCCGACCAGCCACAGCCGGTCCGCGACCAGCGACACCAGATGCGGATCGTGGGTGATCAGCAGCACCGCACCCTCGAAGTCGGCGAGCGCGCGCACCAGCGCGTCCCGGGCGTCGATGTCGAGATGATTGGTCGG
>JAFAXA010000303.1 GCA_019241425.1 Acetobacteraceae bacterium
GCGACGATCACCGCATTGGAGGCCTTGGCGAGCTGGATGTCGCTTTCCGTGATCTGGCCGACGGAGGCCAGCAGCACACGGACCTTCACCTCCTCGTGGGCGAGCTTGGTGACCGTCGCCTGCAACGCTTCGGCGCTGCCCTGGACGTCCGCCTTGATCAGCAGCGCGACCTCTTTCTGGCCGCCGGTCGCGATCCGGGCGAGCATCTCCTCCAGCGTGCCGCGCGCCGCGACATGGCCTGCCGCCTGTTTTTCGCGGAGCTTGCGCTGGCGGAACTCGACGATCTCGCGCGCCCGGCCTTCGCTCTCGACGACGACGAACGGCTCGCCCGCGGAAGGCACGCCGGTCAGGCCGAGGATCTCGACCGGGGCGGCCGGACCCGCCTCCTTCATCTGCTGCCCCTTGTCGTCGAGCATCGCCCGCACGCGGCCCCACTCGGCGCCCGCGACGACGATTTCGCCCTGGTGCAGGGTGCCTTTCTGGACCAGCACGGTCGCGACCGGGCCGCGGCCGCGATCCAGCCGGCTTTCGATCACCGCGCCTTCGGCGGTGCGGTTCGGATTGGCCCGCAAATCGAGGATCTCGGACTGCAGGAGGATCGCCTCCTCCAGCTTGTCGAGGCCGGTGCCCTTGAGCGCTGAAACCTCCACGTCCTGGGTTTCGCCGCCCATCTCTTCGACCACGACTTCGTGGCTCAGCAATTCCTGGCGCACCCGGCCCGGGTTGGCGTCCGGCTTGTCCATCTTGTTGATGGCGACGATGATCGGCGCATTCGCCGCCTTGGCGTGGCGGATCGCCTCGATCGTTTGCGGCATCACGCCGTCATCCGCCGCGACCACCAGCACCACGATATCGGTGACGCCCGCGCCGCGCGCCCGCATGGCGGTGAACGCCTCGTGGCCCGGCGTATCGACGAATGTGATGCGCTCGCCGCCGGGCATCCGCACCTGGTAGGCGCCGATATGCTGGGTGATGCCGCCCGCTTCCCGGCCCGCCACGTCGGTCGAGCGCAGCGCGTCGAGCAGCGAGGTCTTTCCGTGATCGACGTGACCCATCACCGTGACCACGGGCGGGCGGGTTTCCAGCTCGGCGGCGGTGTCGACCCCGCCTTCCAGACCAAGCTCCACGTCCGATTCGGACACGCGGCGCGCCCGGTGGCCGAACTCCTGCACCACCAATTCGGCGGTGTCGGCATCGAGCGTCTGGGTGATCGTCGCCATGACGCCGAGCTTCATCAACGCCTTGATGACCTCCGGCGCCCGTGCGGCCATCCGGTTCGCCAGTTCCTGCACGGTGATCGTGTCGGGCAGAATGACGTCGCGCACATGCTTCACCTGATCGGAGCGCAGGCGCTCCAATTCGGCCTGACGGCGCTCGCGTTCGCGCTGACGGCGAACCGATGCGAGGCTGCGGACGCGCTCATCCTCGCCTTCGATCGCCGCCTGCACGTCGATGCGCCCGGCGCGGCGGCCCGCATCCGTGCCCTTTTTCGGCGCGGCGACCGGCGGCTTGCGGGACGGGAGGGGCGAGCCGGGTCGGCGAACTGGGCGCGCATCGTCCTCCTCCTCGGCGCTGCGGGCGCGGAGCCGCAAGGTTTCGGTCGGCGCAGTCGGCGTCGCGGGTGCCGCCGGAGCCGGTCGGCGCCGTGCCTCTTCGGCGCCGCCGGGGGCAGGGGCGGGTGCCGCCTGTGCCGTTTCGCGCGCGGCTTGCTCGGCGCGGGCGCGCGCCTCTTCTTCCGCCTGGCGCCTCGCCTCGTCCTCGGCGGCCCGGCGGGTCTCCTCTTCGCGGCGCCGCGCTTCCTCGGCCGCGGAAAGGATCGATATCTTTTCCTGCTCGCGGCGCTCGGCTTCCCGCCGTGCGGATTCCCGCTGCTGCTCGACCAGCGCCCGCTGGCGCGCGGCCAGTTCCGTCTGCGTCAGCGCCCGGCCGGCGCCCTGCGATCGCCCGCCCGCGGGTGACGGGCGCAGCGCCGATGGGGGCGGCGACGCCTGCGCCGGTGCGCCCGCCGCCGAACTCGCCGGGGCCGGTGCCGGCCCGGGGGCGCGCTTCTTGCGCACCTCGACCTGCACCACCTTGGAGCGTCCGTGGCTGAAACTCTGCCGGACGGAGCCGGCATCCACAGTCCGGCCCAGCTCGAGACGCCCCGCCGGGCGCAAGCTCAGGCGGCCTTTTGCTGTTTCGGTATCGTTGCCTTCAGTCATCCATCCGTCCGTATCTTCTGTCCGGCTTCGGTGCCGACAGCCTTCAACCCACTCTGCCCGTCCGCCAGCCTGAGGTCCGTCAGCCGCGCAGTCTCGGCCGCCAGCGTCTCCGCCAGGCGGCCTTTCGCGACCGCTACATGCACCACATGGTCCCGCCCGAACACCCGTCCCAGCATCGCGGCCGTGAGGGGCGTCAGGGCGGTGGCACCCGCCCGGTTACCGGACGCGCGACCGGCCGCCGAAAACAACCGCCGCCGCTCGTCCTCGCTGCCGTCCGACGCCTGCACGATGAGGCCGGCCCGCCCGGCTTCTAACCACTCCCGCGCTTTCTGGAACCCGGCAACCGCCTGGCCCGCCCGTCTGCTGAGACCCAAAATCTCGCCGATCCGTCGTTCAAGGCCGCTGCCGAGCAGAGCGACCAGGTCGGCTGGAACCGAGACAGGACCGCGAGCTGCACGAGCAAGTGCACGGTTCAAATGCCCCTGGGCCCGGGCGGTTTCTAGCACATCGCCCTTTGCGCTCAACCAAATTCCCCGGCCCGGCAGCATTGCAACCACGTCAGGAACGAGGACGCGGCCGGGCCCGACGACAAACCGGATCATACGTTCCTTTGGCAGCCGTTCCCGGGTCAGGACGCAGCGGCGGAAAGGTCCGGTCTCGCGCTCAGCCTCCGCCTCGTCGGACGCGTCGTCGGCGTCAGCCGTGACGAGTCTCCTCGTTCGTCCCGGCGGCGTCTCCCGCAAACCAATGGGCGCGCGCCGCCATGATAATTTCGTTCGCGCTTGCCTCGTCCATCGCGTCCTCGCCGACAATCTCGATCAATTCGTCCGATGCCAGATCGGCGACATCGTCGAGCGTCTTGACGCCCTTCTCGCCGAGCGTCACCAGCATCGCCGGGGTCAGGGCCTCGATTGCCGCCACATCGTCGGTCACGCCAAGCGCGCGGCTGCGCTCGGCGAGTTCGGTGTCGCGGCGCGTGATGAAGGATTGCGCGCGCCGGATCAGTTCTTCCGCTACCTGATCGTCGAAGCCCTCGATCGCGGCGAGTTCTTCCTCCGGTGTGAAGGCCAGTTCCTCGACGCTGGTGAAGCCTTCGGTCACCAGCAGGCCCGCGATCACGTCATCGACGTCGAGCGCCTCCACGAACAACGCGCTGCGGCGGCGGAACTCGTCCTGACGGCGCTCGCTCTCCTCGGCTTCGGTGAGGATGTCGATATCCCAGCGGGTCAGTTGGCTCGCCAGCCGCACGTTCTGGCCGCGCCGGCCGATCGCGAGCGACAGTTGCTCGTCCGGCACCACGACCTCGACCCGCCCGGCCTCCTCGTCCATCACCACCTTGGTGACTTCGGCCGGCGCGAGCGCGTTGACGACAAAGGTCGCGGCCTGCGCGCTCCACGGAATGATGTCGATCTTTTCCCCCTGCAACTCCTGCACCACGGCCTGCACGCGCGAGCCGCGCATGCCGACGCAAGCGCCGACCGGATCGATCGAGGAATCGCGTGAAATCACCGCCATCTTGGCGCGGCTGGCGGGATGGCGCGCCACCGCCTTGATTTCGATGATGCCGTCGTAGATTTCCGGCACTTCCTGCGCGAACAGCTTGGCGAGGAAGGCCGGGTGCGTGCGGCTGAGAAAGATCTGCGGCCCGCGCTGCTCTTCCCGAACGTCGTAGATGTAAGCGCGCACGCGGTCGCCGTTGCGAAAGCTTTCGCGCGGGATCAATTCGTCGCGGCGGAGCAGCGCCTCGGCGCGGCCGAGATCGACCATGAGATTGCCGTACTCCGTGCGTTTGACGACGCCGTTGATGATCTCGCCGATGCGGTCCTTGAACTCGTCATATTGCCGCTTGCGCTCGTATTCGCGCACCCGCTGCACGATCACCTGTTTCGCGGTCTGTGCCGCGATTCGGCCGAAATCGATCGGCGGCAACGGATCGACCAGATGACCGCCGACCGTGATATCGGGCTGGAACTTGCGGGCGATATGAACGGGGATCTGGGTTTCCTCGTTCTCCACCACCTCCACCGCCTCGGTCCAGCGGGACAGCCGCACGTCGCCGGTCCGGCGGTCGATCGTGGCGCGGATGTCCTTCTCGTGCCCGTATTTGGCGCGGCCGGCCTTCTGGATCGCCTGCTCCATCGCCTCCAGCACCTCTTCGCGGTCGATCGACTTCTCGCGGGCGACGGCGTCGGCCACCAGAAGCAATTCGGGGCGGGTGACGGCGGTGTCCATTTGTGTTTCGGCCTTCTCAGTTGGTCCGAGGTGGCTGGGCGGTGGCGGCGATCAGCGCGTCGGTGAGCACGAGCTTGGCCCGGCGCAGATCGGCAAGCGGCAACGCAATCTCCGTCCCGTCATCGAGCCGCATCCGGGCGTGGGTTTGATCCGCCCCCAGGACGATGCCGGAAAACCGCTTGCGACCTTCTATAGGGGCGATCGCTTCCGCCCGCGCCAGATGGCCGGCGAAGCGGTTCCAATCCTTCGCCCGGCTGAGGGGACGATCGATGCCGGCCGAGCTGACCTCGAGGTTCCAGGCGCCCGCGATCGGGTCCTCCACATCGAGCAAGGCGCCGATCGCGTGGCTTATCGTTTCGCAATCCTCGACGGAGATGAGGTGGCCGTCCGCGCGATCGGCCATCACCTGCACGGTCGGGCGGTCGCGGCTGCCCATGACGGCCACACGCACCAGCTCGAACCCCATCGCCTCGATGGAGGGGGCGATGAGGGCGGCGAGCTTGCCATCCAGACCGGAACCGTGCGGCTGATCCTGACCCAAAGCAAAAAAGGCGGCCCGCGAAGGCCACCCCCCAAGTAGCACTGCGGAGATTGACGAGACGACGCATGTAGCCGCTGGGTGGACAATCCGCAAGTGGCGGGGCATGGAACGCCAGCCGAGCTTCAGCTCTGCCATTGAACGTCTAGGAAGGGTTCCGTCTCATGTCGCGTGCCC
Source organism: Acetobacteraceae bacterium (assembly GCA_019241425.1). Taxonomy (GTDB): domain Bacteria; phylum Pseudomonadota; class Alphaproteobacteria; order Acetobacterales; family Acetobacteraceae; genus JAFAXA01. The sequence goes on from JAFAXA010000303.1 coordinate 5,149, forward strand.
TTCTCCTGCGGCGCCCGCTTCTTGTCGTGCTGGCGCTCCTGCCGGTCGCGCTCGCGGGCTGCGGGGTCAACGACATCCCGACCGCACGGGAACGTGCCAAGGCGGCGTGGAGCGAGGTGCTGAACCAGTATCAGCGCCGGTCCGACCTCATTCCGAACCTGGTCGAAACCGTTAAAGGTTACGCCAAGCAGGAAAGCACGGTGCTGACGGAGGTGACGGAAGCGCGGGCCAAGGCGACCGCCGTCCATGTCGATGCCGGCACCATCCAGGACCCGGCGCAGTTCAAGCAGTTCCAGCAAGCGCAGTCGCAATTGTCCGGCGCCCTCGGCCGGCTGCTTGCGGTTTCGGAGGCGTACCCGGACCTCAAGTCGAATGCGAATTTCTTGGCGCTGCAGTCGCAGATCGAGGGCACCGAAAACCGGATCGCGGTGGCGCGGCGGGACTATATCGAGTCGGTCCGTCAGTACAACACGATGCTCGGCACCTTCCCCGGCATGATCTGGGCGGCGACGCTTTATCGCAGCGACAAGCCGATGGAGACCTTCACCATCTCGGAAGAGCAGATGAAGGTGCCGCAGGTGAAGTTCTGAGCGTGCCATGAGCGCTGAGCGCTCCCGGGCGCGCAACGCGTGGCTTTTCGGGGTGCTGCTGGCCCTTGTCGGGGCATTCCCCGCCTGGGCCGATCTCTCCTTCCCGGCCCTGACCGGGCGGGTGGTGGACGCCGCGCGCGTGCTCGACCCAGCCGCGATCGCCGCCCTGGACGGCAAGCTCGCTTCTCAGGAGGCGAAGGGCACCGATCAGCTGGTGGTGGCGACCGTGCCGTCGCTCGAAGGCACCTCCGTCGAGGACTACGCCAACCGCTTGTTCCGCTTTTGGAAGCTCGGGCAGGAGAAGAAGAACAACGGCGTGCTGCTGCTGGTCGCGCCCACCGAGCGCAAGGTCCGGATCGAGGTCGGCTACGGGCTGGAAGGCGTGCTGCCGGACGCCGTCGCGAGCACAATCATCCAGACCGCGATGCTGCCGCTGCTCCGGCGCGGCGATTACCCGGGCGCGATCGAGAAGGGAGCCGATGGGATCATCGAGGTTCTCAATCTCGATCCGGCGGAACTCGCCGAACGCGGCCGCCGCGACCCCGAGCCGACGACGCGCGGCATGGATTCCGGTGATTGGGAAGCGTGGCTGCTCGTCGGCGCCTTTTTGCTGGTCTGGATCCTGGTGTTTCGCAGCGCCTCCCGCCGGTCGGCGCAGTCGCGCACCGTCGGGCGGAGCGGCTATGGGCGCGGGCCGGTGGTCGTGCCCTGGGTGTTTCCGGGTAGCGGCGGCGGTGGCGGGGATTTCGGGGGCGGTGGCGGATTTGGCGGCGGTGGCGGCGGGTTCAGCGGCGGCGGCGGTTCGTCCGGGGGCGGCGGTGCATCCGGAAGCTGGTGAGCCGTTGACACAGCCCGACCGCGCCCGGATCGCGGATGCGATCGCGGCCGCCGAGCGGGCGACGTCCGGGGAGATCAGGGTGGTGCTGGTGCGGCGCTCCCTGCTGCGTGGCCATGTCTACCCGGTGCTGTGGGCCTCCCTCGTCGCCCTGCTGCTGCCGTGGCTTGTCGCCCTGTTCCGGCCGATGCCGCTGCTCGCCCTGTTCGCGGCGCAACTCGTCCTGTTCGGCGGCGGCGCGCTCCTTCTGATGCTGCCCGGGCTGGCGGTCTGCGTGACGCCGCGCTCCGTGCGGGAAGAAGCAGCGCGGGAGATGGCGCTGACGCAGTTCCTGGCGCTCGGCATCCACAAAACGCGCGAACGCACCGGCGTGCTGATCCTGGTTGCCCCGGCCGACCGGGTGGCGGAGGTCGTTGCGGACCAGAAGATTCACGCTTGCGTCGGACACGATGCATGGCACGCCGTCTGCACGCATCTGATCGAAGGCGCCCGCGCCGGACGCTTGGCGGATGGGTTGGTTGCCGGCGTCGCCGAAACCGGCCGCGTACTCGCCGCCCATTTCCCGCCCCGGCCGGACAAGCCGAACGAGTTGCCGGATCACCTGGTCGTGGTTTGAAGAGAGGACGCATCGGGCGACCATCGCTCGCGACACATACTGAATCCGTGTACGTTCGCCGTAGCCGTTTCAAGCGTCAATAAGTTCCGACCCGTTCAAAAGCAAGCCGATACAAGCTGCGCGAAGGCGCGGGCGCGATGGCTTCCCGCGTGTTTGTCGGCCGGTTCCAATTCGCCGAATGTCTGCGCCTGGCCATTCGCGCAGAACATCGGATCGTAGCCGAAACCTCTGCTCCCGCGCGGCGGCCAGCAGATGCGGCCGTCCACTCGCCCGCCAAACGTGTCCGTGTGTTTGTCCGGCCAGGCGAGGCAAAGCGCGCAGGTGAACCACGCGCGGCGGTCGGGGTTGGTCCCGACCTCCTTTTCGACCCGCGCCATCGCGCCCGCGAAGTCGCGCCCCTGGCCTGCCCAGCGCGCCGAATGCACCCCCGGCGCGCCACCGAGGGCTGCGACGCAGAAACCCGAATCATCCGATAGGGCAGGCAGGCCGCTGGCAACGGCCGCGGCCAGTGCCTTCAGTCGTGCATTGCCCGCGAAGTCCGGGGCGGTCTCGTCCGGCTCCGGCAGGCCGAGTTCCGCGGCGGGGATGGCGACAACGCGATACGGTGCAAGCAGGGATTCGATTTCGGCGAGCTTGCCCGCGTTATGGGTCGCGAGCACGAGCCGCGTACCCGGGGCGAGGCGGCGTGCCATCAGGCGGCGTGCTCCGCTTCGGCCTGCACCGCTTCGCGCTGGAGCGCGAACAAGCGGTCGGTTCCCCGCCGGGCGTGCGCCATCAGTGCCAGAAATTGCGCCTCGGAGAACGGCGCCTTTTCCGCCGTGCCCTGCACTTCCACGATGCCGCCGGCATCGGTCAGCACGAAATTGGCATCGGCGTCCGCGGCCGAGTCTTCCGCGTAGTCGAGGTCGAGCACGGCGACGCCGCCGGCCAGCCCGCAGGAAACCGCCGCCACCTGCCCGGTCAACGGCAAGCGCGACAGCACGCGCGATCGCAGGAGGCGGTTGAACGCGAGATGGAGCGCGACCCAGGCCCCGGTGATCGCCGCACAGCGGGTGCCGCCATCGGCGTTCAGCACGTCGCAATCGAGGGTCACCGTCATCTCGCCCATCGCCGCCCGGTCGACGACGGCGCGGAGGCTACGGCCGATCAAGCGCTGGATTTCCTGCGTGCGCCCCGATTGCTTGCCGCGCGCCGCCTCGCGTTCGCAGCGTGTATGCGTCGCCCGCGGCAACATGCCGTATTCCGCCGTGACCCAGCCGAGCCCCTGGCCGCGCAGGAAACCCGGCACGCGGCCCTCGACGCTTGCCGCGCACAGCACCTCGGTGCCGCCCATCCGGATCAGGCACGATCCCTCGGCGTGGCGGGCGAAGCCGGTGGTGAGGGATACAGGGCGCAGTTCGTGGGCGGCGCGGCCGGACGGGCGCATCGGCGATCTCCGGATGGGCAGGGGCGGGAGCTATAGCGTGGGGCCGCAGCGGCGGCGAGGGCCGGCGAGTTGACCGTTATGTGGCCGGGTCTCATCTTTCTCGCGACGGCCGGAGCGGAGCGGATGCGAGCGTGAACGCGACACCGATCGGGGGGCGCGGACGCGGCCCGGCGCTACCGCCAGTGCTGGATGCGCGCTCTTCGGCGATCCTGCGCGAACTCGTCGAGCAGTATATGGAAACGGGGGAGCCGGTCGGCAGCCGCACTCTGTCGCGCCGGCTGCCGATGGCGCTGTCGCCCGCGACCATCCGCAACGTGATGGCCGATCTGACGGAAGCCGGGCTGCTGTTCGCGCCGCACACATCGGCCGGACGCCTGCCGACTGACCAGGGTTTGCGCTTGTTCGTGGACGGGCTGCTGAATTTCGGCGATCTCGCGGACGAGGACCGGGAAGCGATCACCGCCGCCCTCGCCGCCAATGGCCGCAGCCTTGAGGACACGCTCGCGGAGGCCGGGTCGCTGCTCTCCGGCCTGTCCTCCGGCGCGGGGCTCGTGTTGGCGCCGAAATCCGAGGGACCGGTGAAGCACATCGACTTCGTGCCGCTGGGTCCGGGCCGGGCGCTCGTGGTCCTGGTGAGCGCGGACGGTCACGTCGAGAACCGGGTGATCGAAACGCCGGCGGGATTGCCGCCTTCCGCCTTGCAGCAGGCCAGCAACTACCTCAACGCGCGGCTTTCCGGGAGGGCGCTTTCGGAACTGCGCGCCATCGTCGCGGCCGACATCGCGGCCGACCGC
>JAFAXA010000347.1 GCA_019241425.1 Acetobacteraceae bacterium
TAGAGTTCGTCGGCAACGCTTCGATACGGCGCGACCGTGATCCGGCCGAACGCCGCGCTGTCCGGGCCGAGCAGCACGCGGAGCTTGCGCCCGAGCGCGTTCGCGAGCGGCTGCGAGAACGTGGTCAGTAGCACGCGCGCATCCCGGTGCTCGCTCGCGAGCCGCGCCGCCCGGTGCAGCGCCACCACCGTTTTGCCGGTCCCCGCCGAGCCGGAGGTGCGGGCCGGACCGTTGAAACTGCGGGCAACGACCGCCCGTTGCGATGGATGCAGAAACACCGCCCAGCGGTCCCACGGCGCATCCATCGCCGCCTGCAACTCGGCTTCGCTTTCGACCGCACGGAATCGACGCAGCGTGTCCAGATGTGCGAACGGGTCGGGCGTTCCGGCCGGCTGCGACGGGCGGAGGCGGCCGGTGGCGGCGTATTCCAGCAGCGCTTCCGCCGCTTCCGCCGGCAAGTGATCCGCGAGTGCCAGGAACGCATCCTCCGTCGCCGCTTGCACATCGGCCATCCAATCCGTCGGCACGCCGATTCCGAGTAATTGCTCCGTCGTCAGCGCGCGAAACAGCAGCGCGGGCGCATTGTGCGCGGCAGGCAGCACGGGCGGGGCGATCTCCTCCACCAATTCGCGCAGCTCGACGACCTGCATCGCGCCGGTGCGCGGATGCGCCTCGATCCGCCGCCGTTCTGCCCAGGCATAGGCGTCGTCGTGATGGCCCGCATAGGCGATCAGGAAACTCGCCTCGGTCTTGTGTACGATCAGCCGGATGTCGAGGCTCGCGCGCAACGACCAGAAATGCTTGTCGCGCGATTTCTCGATGCGGTGGAAATGCAGGCCGGGCGCGGCCGGGTTCAGTTGCAGATCGAGCGCCGCGACTTTCGCCGCCTTCTGCTCGGCCGCCTGCAGCCGCCCGAGCGACGCGGTAAAGCTCTCGGCGATGCGGAATTCGGCGCTCACACGGTGAACACCTTCATCACCTCGTCGCCGAAATGGTTGATGACCTTGACGGCGATGCGCCCCTTCGCCGGCCGGCGGAACGGACGGGAGGTGTCGCGGTAGAGCGTCGCCCAGGCTTCCTCGTCGATCTCGACCCGCAGCGCCGCTTTCAGCGATTTGTACGGATCGTTCGCGCCGAGGAAGTAGGCGTGGCGCACGAAAAAGCTTTCCTCGTCGTATTCGGTGTCGATGAACCAGGCGGCGATGCTTTTCGTGTCGCCGGAGCGGATGTCGCCGGTCTGCGGATCGAACACGTCGACGCCGAGGATGCGGATCTGCAGATGGTCGGGTTTGCCGGGCGCCGGTTCGATCGCGAGGTCCGGCTCGCCGAACACCACGAACAGATTGCCGCGTCCGGTGTTCTTCAGGTCGTCGGCCATATGCAGATCGGGGTTCATGCGCGCCTTCAGGATCGGCAGCGGCCCGAGTTTTTGGAGGTCGCTCGCATGGGCGTCGTAGTTGAAGGCGCAGGCAACCAGCACGTCGAACCGCGCATCCGCCGCCTCGCGCGCGGCGCGGACCAGATCGGGGCGAGACAGCGTGCCGAACTCGGGGCCGATGAGGATGCCGGCGCGCCGCTCGGCGTCGCCTTCGGTGAACCGGCCTTCCGCGCCGATATATTCGCCGGGCCAGGGCTGCAGGGAGGTGAAGCGGATGCTGTCCGCCTTGCGGCTTTGGTGCACGCCCGCGGTGCGCAGATGGTCTAGCACCATGGTCGCGAAGTCGGTCTTCGGCGTTGCGCTGCCCCTGCGGCGGTCCGGCGCGTGCGCCAGGTCGAGCAATTCGTCCTCGTCGGCCGGCACGACGCGGTGCGGCGACAGGCTTTCCACCGTGAACGGCCCGGCGACGCGCACGCGGCTCCGGTCCTCGTACGGCCGGTCGTAGAGGTATTCGATGTCGGCCTTGCGGGCGATGGAGGCGTCGATCTTCTTCTGGCGCTCGATCCGGGCCGCCCACCACGCGGCATGGATCTGCTTCGCGTCGCCGGACCAGGCGGCATCGGCCTCGCGCGGGATCTCCCATTCCTCCCAGGCCCGCCTGAGCGCCGCGTTCAGCTTCGCGCGCAACGGTTCGAGCACCGCTTGCGCTTCCTCCCACAGCACGTCGATCTCGGCGTTGTTGGCGATCGACTTCAGCGTGACATGCGGCGCGCGCTCATAGACGAAGCCGTGCCGCACGTCGTTGTGCGTCGGCGCGTCGGGCTGGCTCTTGCCGGACACTTCTTGCTCGCGGACGCGGCCTTCCGGGCTGTCAGCGAGGAGGTAGTACGGGTACTTCGCCGCCATCAGCCTCGTGCGAGCAAGAGCGAGGGCGACGCGCGAAGTATCGATGGTGATCCAGCGACGGCCCCATTGTTCGGCAACCGTTGCTGTCGTGCCGGAGCCGCAGGTCGGATCGAGCACGAGGTCGCCCGGATCGGTGGCCATGAGGATGCAGCGCTCGATCACCGCTGGACTGGTCTGTACAACGTAGAATAGGCCAGTACCGAGTTGCACTGACTCCCAACGATCCGTGATCGGCAACACAGAAAAATCGCTTAGAAAGCGCTTGTAGCGAACAGTATTAGAACCCGCAGCAACACGACCGGCGCGCGCGAGAACCGCCAAACCTCTAACGGGAGTCTTCCAGTGACTGCCTTTCGGGGAAGAATAAGTCTTGCCCCGGAACTGGAAGTCCTGCTCCGAGGAGGTTTCCCCCGAACTAATCAAACTGGTATGGC
>JAFAXA010000067.1 GCA_019241425.1 Acetobacteraceae bacterium
AGGAGCGCCGGGCGTTCGCACCGAAGCCTTGCGCGCAAGCCTGCGAGAGGAGCCCGCCATGAGCGACGACACGATCCCGGCCAAGCCGGGCCCGGGCATTTCGGAAGGTTTGACCGAGATTCGCGGGCTGTTTCCGAGCAATGCGACGCTGGAGGACGCGATCAGTCGCCTCACCCGCGAGGGCTTCGACCGGGCCGACCTCAGCATTCCCGACCCAGCGCCGACGGCTGCCAGCGCAACGCCGGAAGCGGGCGCGGCGAATCCAAGCACCGAGACCGATGATCGGCAGACCCAGACTCTGCACAGCAGCATGGCCGCTTCGGTCGGCGCGCTCGCGGCAGCGGGGGCGGTGATCGCATCGGGCGGCTTGGCGGCGCCGGCCGTCGCGGCGGCGGTCGCGGGCGGAGTCGGATTAGGGGCAGCGGCCGAGGGCGTCGCGCGGGCCGCAAACCAGGGGGATGACAACGCGCGCGAGGAAGCCGCCAAGCGGGGCGAACTCTTCCTATCCGTGGCTTTGCGGCGCCCGGATCAGCAGGCGAAAGCCGAAGCCGCGATGTGGAAGGCCGGCGCGATGCGCGTCACGCCCGTCACACGCACCTCGACGGGCGGTTCATCCCCTCAGGCGTGAGGGCCGCGGATCAGGCCAGCTTGAGATTGGTCGCCGCAGCCTTGCCGCGCTCCATGGCGACGTCGTAGCTCACCTTCTGTCCGTCATTGAGGCCCTTGAGCCCAGCCGACTGAACAGCCGTTATGTGCACGAAAACATCCTTGCCGCCATCCTGCGGCATGATGAAGCCGTAGCCCTTCGTCGCATTGAACCACTTAACCGTTCCGACAGCCATTCCTGGACACCTCCTCGCAAGGACGCCTCACCGGGCGCGTTTCCCTAGTCGTATTCCCTTTGCATCCGCGATCCGCTGGAGTCGCGAGAACGGCCCGGCTGACGAGCGTGTGGCTGCTTCACACACACGATCCGAGCCGGGCCGTTCAAGCCGACAAGCGAAGATTAAGCGACGCGGAGATTGGTTGCGGAGGCTTTGCCCCGCTCCATCGCCACTTCGTAGGTGACCTTCTGGCCTTCATTGAGGCCGCGAAGACCTGCGGATTGCACGGCGGTGATGTGCACGAACACGTCACGCCCGCCATCCTGGGGCATGATAAAGCCATACCCTTTGGTAGCGTTAAACCACTTTACTGTACCCGTAGCCATTACGTGCGTCTCTCCGTAGACACACCGGGCGGGGATCGCCCGGCGCTGTAGACAACCGGGCCTTTGGACGTCTTGAGAGCACCCGAGCAAACACGGAGAGCACAGCAAGCTAGCCAAATTCGATTGCAAGCAAACCTTGGCACAGATCGGGGGGGCAATGTCAATTGTGGCAAGCGCGAACCCAACGGAAACCACGCAGCCCCAAAGAAAAAGGCGGACCCTTCGGTCCGCCTCTTCCCGTCTCCGATCGCGCCGGGCCAGAAATCCCGGATCAGAAATCCCAGATCAGAAATCCATGTCGCCCATGCCGCCACCGGGGGGCATCGGCGGCCCCTTCTTCTCCGGCCGCTCGGCGATCATCGCCTCCGTGGTGACGAGAAGGCCGGCAACGGATGCGGCGTCCTGCAGCGCGGTGCGCACCACCTTGGTCGGGTCGATGATGCCCGCCTGCACCAGGTCCTTGAACTCGCCGGTCTGGGCGTCGAAGCCGAACGCGTGCTCCTCCTTGTCGAGCGTCTTGCCGGCGATCACCGCGCCGTCCTCGCCGGCGTTCTCGGCGATCTGCCGCAGCGGCGTTTGCACCGCCTTGCGCACGATCTCGATGCCGAAGCGCTGGTCGTCGTTCTCGCCCTGCAGCTTGCTCAGCACGAGGCTGGCCCGCGCCAGCGCCACGCCGCCGCCCGGCACGATGCCTTCCTCGACCGCCGCCCGCGTCGCATGCAGCGCGTCGTCGACGCGATCCTTGCGCTCCTTCACCTCGACCTCCGTCGAGCCGCCGACCCGGATCACCGCAACGCCGCCCGCGAGCTTCGCCAGCCGCTCCTGCAGCTTCTCGCGGTCATAGTCCGAGGTGGTCTCCTCGACCTGCGCCCGGATCTGGTTGCAACGGCCCTTGATGTCCTCGGTCGAACCGGCGCCCTCGACGATCGTCGTGTTCTCCTTCTCGATGAGAACCCGCTTCGCGCGGCCCAGCATGTTCAGCGTCACGCTCTCGAGCTTGATGCCGAGATCCTCGCTGATCACCTGACCGCCGGTGAGGATCGCGATGTCCTCGAGCATCGCCTTGCGCCGGTCGCCGAAGCCCGGCGCCTTCACCGCCGC
>JAFAXA010000198.1 GCA_019241425.1 Acetobacteraceae bacterium
ATGCCCGGCCAGGTGCTCTACCCGATGGTGCTCGACCAGTTGGTGGACCGCGAGGCCCTGACCCATGCGGCGCGGAAGGACGGGCTCGACCAGGACCCGGCGGTGCAGAGGCAGATGGCGGCGGCGTCCGACCGGGCGCTGCAAACCGCGCTGATCACCAAAGAGGTCGGCCCGCAGGTTTCCGAACAGGCCGTGCGTGCCCGCTACGATCAGGAGATCGCCGGCAAGCCGGGCGAGGAGGAAGTGCACGCGCGGCACATCCTGGTGCCGACGGAGGCGGAAGCGAAGGATATCATCGCGCAGCTCAAGAAGGGCGGGGATTTCGCGGCGCTCGCCAAGCAGAAGAGCAAGGACCCGGGGGCGTCGCAGGGCGGCGATCTCGGCTTCTTCAAGAAGACCGACATGGTGCCCGAGTTCGCGGACGCCGCCTTCGCGCTCAAGCCCGGCCAGTTCACCCAAACACCGGTGCACACCCAGTTCGGCTGGCACGTCATCAAGGTCGACGAGCGCAAGCGGGACGAGCCGCCCAGCTTCGAGCAGGCCCATGACGAGCTGCGGCAAAAGATGATCCAGGAAGACGTGCAGAGGGTGGTCGCCGACGCCCGCAAGGACTCGACGATCGAGCGGTTCAATCTCGACGGCTCACCGGCACACGCGGCGCCGGCGGCGTCCCCGGAGACACCGGCCCCCGCGCCGGCCCCGACCACGGCCCCTCCAACGGCCCCCTCGACCGCCAAGTAGCCCGGCCTTGGCACCAGCGCCGTCGCCGCTCGCCGTCGCGTTGCCGGATTTGCGGCCGTTCGGCGGCATCCGGCTCGCTGCCGCAGAAGCGGGCATCCGGTACCAGGGGCGGGCGGATCTGGTCATGGTCGCCATGCCGGAGGGGACCACCGCCGCCGGTGTGTTCACCCGCAACAAATGTCCCGGCGCCCCCGTGGGATGGTGCCAAGCGGCCCTGAAGCGGGGCCGGGCGCGCGGCCTCGTCGTCAATGCCGGGAACGCCAACGTCTTCACCGGCCGCGCCGGCCGCGAGGCGTGCGATACAACCGCCGCGGCTGCCGCCGCGCTGCTCGACTGCCGGCCCGATCAGGTGCTGATCGCCTCAACCGGCGTCATCGGCGAGGTGCTTCCGGTGGAGCGCCTCACCGCCGCCCTGCCGGCACTCCACGCAGCGCTCGGCGAGGATCGCTGGGCGGATGCGGCCCGCGGCATCATGACCACCGACACCTTCCCCAAGGCCTCCGTCCGCAAGGCCCGGATCGGCGATGGCGAGGTTCTGCTCTGCGGCATCGCCAAGGGCAGCGGCATGATCGCCCCGGACATGGCGACCATGCTCTGCTTCGTCTGGACCGACGCCAAGATCCCGGCCGATCTGCTGAGCACGATGCTCCGGGCGGGGGTCGACACCAGCTTCAACCGCATCACGGTCGACAGCGACACCTCGACCTCCGACACCGTGCTTCTGTTCGCGACCGGCCAGGCCGCCCATCCCAAATTGCCGAAGCGGGACGGCTCCAATGCGGCCGGCCGGTTGCTGCGCGACTTCGCGGCCCAACTCGATTCGCTGCTGCTCGATCTGGCGCTGCAGGTGGTGCGGGACGGGGAGGGCGCGCAGAAGCTGATCCGTATCGACGTGACGGGCGCGGTGTCCGCGAAATCGGCGCGGCGAATCGCATTGGCGGTCGCCAACTCGCCGCTGGTCAAGACGGCGATTGCCGGCGAGGACGCGAATTGGGGCCGCGTCGTGATGGCGGTGGGCAAGGCGGGGGAGCCGGCGGATCGCGACCGGCTCTCGGTCGGCATCGGCGGCGTCTGGATGGCGCGGGATGGCGCGGTCGTGCCGGGCTACGACGAAGCGCCGGTTTCGGCGCATATGAAGGGGCGGGAAATCACGGTCTCGGTTGATCTCGGCCTCGGGCGGGGCCGGGCGACCGCCTGGACCTGCGACCTGACCCACGGCTACATCGACATCAACGGCAGCTACCGGAGCTGATCCGCGCGTGACGGCTGGTTCGAGCAAAGCGCCCGCGAGAAGCCGCCGCCCTCCGGCCGGCGCCACGGCGCAGGCGGATCTTCTGGCGAAGCAGCCGCCGCCCTTCGAAGCGTTGTCGACCGAGCGGTTCACCCTGCGGCCGCTCCGGCCGGAGGATACGGACGCCCTGCATCGCCTCATCAATGACTGGGAGGTGACCCGCACGCTGGCGCTGGTGCCGTATCCCTATTCGCGCGAACTCGCCGTCGATTGGATCGCGTCCACGCGCCAGAGGCTGGAGGCGGGCGAGGCGTATCACCTCGCCATCACCGGCCGGGAAGGCTCGGACGAAACCCTGGTCGGCGCCGTCGGTTTGCGGGTGGATTCCAAGACGCGCATCGGCTCGCTCGGCTACTGGGTCGGCCGGCGGTTCTGGGGCCACGGCGTTGCGACGGAAGCGGCCGCGCGGCTCGCTCGCTGGGCGCTCGCCAATCTGGACCTCGACCGCCTGGTAGCCACGGTCGCGACCGCTAATCCGGCGTCGATTGCCGTGTTGAAGCGGATCGGCTTCCGGGAGACCGGGGCGGGGGTCGAGACGTTTCTGGCGCGCGGCGCCGAGCATCCCGTTCTCCGGTTCGAGGCGGGACGGGACGACATCTTCGGCCACCCGGAGGTGACGCCGTCTGCCTCGCCCCAGGCGGAGGGCGCCAAGCCGCTGATGCTGGTGGCGGCCTGCGCCTTGATCGATTCGGACGGGCGCGTGCTGCTGGCCCGCCGCCCCGAAGGCAAGACCCTGGCCGGGCTTTGGGAGTTTCCGGGCGGAAAGATGCTGGACGGTGAGACGCCGGAACACTGCCTGATCCGCGAACTGAAAGAGGAGCTGGGGATCGACGTCACGGGCGCCTGCCTCGCCCCGTTCGCCTTCGCTTCCCACGCGTACCCGCGTTTTCACCTGCTGATGCCGCTCTATCTGTGCCGACGCTGGACCGGCCGGCCGACCGGGCGCGAAGGCCAGACGCTCGCCTGGGTACGGCCCGGGAAACTCGCGGAATACGCCATGCCGGAGGCGGACAAGCCGCTCGTCTCGCTGCTCCGGGACTTCATCTGACCGAGGATAGCCGATGAACGACACCAGAAATCCCGTCGCGTCGCTGATCGTGATCGGCAACGAGGTGCTGTCCGGGCGGACGCAGGACCTCAACATCAAATACATCGCCACACGCTGCGGCGAGATCGGCATCCCGTTGCGGGAGGTGCGCATTATTCCGGACGTGGCCGAGACCATTGTTTCGACCGTCAATGAGATGCGGGCGCGCTTCGATCACGTGTTCACCACCGGCGGCATCGGCCCGACGCATGACGACATCACCAGCGAGAACGTCGCGGCGGCGTTCGGCGTTCCTTGTGAGCCGCATCCGGAGGCGTGGGCACGCATGGAGAAGCACTACGCGCCGGGTGAGTTCAACGCCGCCCGGCAGCGCATGGCGACCATGCCGCGCGGCGCCAAGCTGATCGAAACGGCGATCTCGATCGCGCCCGGTTTCAGCATCGGCAATGTCCATGTGATGGCGGGTGTGCCGCGCATCATGCAGGCGATGTTCAATACGCTGTCCGCCGGGCTCGAGGGCGGCGTGCCGATCAGTTCCCGGGCCGTGCATGTGTTCGGACTGCCGGAAGGCGTGATCGCGGACGGGCTCGGCGCGATCCAGCGCCGCTACCCCGATACCGATCTCGGCAGCTACCCGTTCTATCGCAGCGCGGGGAATGGTGTCGCGGTGGTTGCAAAAGGAACCGATGCCGCGGCGCTGGAGCGCTCGATCGCCGAGGTTTCGGAGCTTATCGTGGGATTCGGCCGGGAAGCGCTAGGGGGCGAGCCGAACGCCTGAATCCTGGGCGGCCATCGCATGCGCAAGCCGCTGCGGACGCTGCTTAGCTTATGAGTGCCGGCACCACCCTGATTTGACCCATTTCGCATGAGACGATATCTCCGGAGGCGGAGAGGTCGCATGGAAGCCGTGGCCTTGCCGCAGAGCGCGCGCACCGCCGCTTGTGCCATGGGAGCGCGTGCCGCCGGCGCGCCGGCGGCTGGGAGGATCAGCCGATGGCCAACAGCATCATCACGCGCCGCCGGGCCGCCGCGCTCGCCGCCTCAGCTTCCGCCACGGCCTTTTTAGGCGGCAGTCAGGCACGGGGAGCGCAGGATCCGATTAGGATCGGCCAAGTTGCCAATTTGACGGGCGCCGCCGCCGACAGTGGGCGAATCGCGGCCAACGGGGCGAAGCTGGCACTGGACGACGTGAACGCGAACGGCGGAGCGTTGGGGCGCCGGCTCGAGCTGGTGGTGGAGGACAGCCAGAGCAGCAATCCCGGCGCCGTGCTCGCCTTCTCGCGCCTGACCAGTCGCGGCGATATCGTTGCCTTCCTCTCCGGAACGGCTTCGACGCAAACGCACGCCCTTGCGCCGGATGCGCTGAAGGCAGGAAAGCCGGTCATTATGGTTTTTGCCACCGACCCGAACCTGACCCACATGGGGCATCCCTGGCTGCTTCGCTGCCGCCCGAACGACTCCTACTCGGCGCGCGTAATCGCTGAGTTCGGCGCCAAGGATCTCGGCAAACAGAAATGGGCGATCGTGCACTCGACCGACGCTTTCGGCACCGCCGGACTCAAGGCCCTTACCGAGGCGCTCGACGGCCTCAGCCTCAAGCCTGTACTGATCCAGGGCTACACCAACCAGCAGGCCGACTACATGCCCGTGGCGCTCGCGGTCAAGCGGTCCGACGCCGACGTGCTCGCGAGCTACAACACGTTCGACAACGACGTGGCGTTGCTCGCGCGGCAAATGCGCCAGACCGGGGTCACCTTGCCCTGGATCGGCTCGCCGGTCATTGCCAGTACCTCGACGTTGCGGCTGGCCGGCAACGCGCTATTCGGAACCTACGCGGTGGCCGACTTCGCCGCGGATGCCAGTCCCGAGGCGCGGGCTTTCACCGAGCGCTACGAAAGGGCGTACAACAAGCCCCCGGATTTCTTCGCAGCCACCACCTTCGACAGCGTCAGGCTGCTGGCGCGGGCCATCAATGCCGCCCAGAGCACCGAACCGGAGCCGGTCCGCAAGGCGATCTTGTCCATCAAGGGTTTCCGTGGCGCGGAGGGTGAGTACAGCTTCGACGCGAACGGGGACGGGTTGCACTGCTATAACGTTATCAAAAACGCTGACGGAAAGATCGCCTTCATTCGCCACGTGGAGTTCCAGGAATCGACCTGACGCGCCCGCTAGGCACTCCACTGCGCGCGGGAGAGAGCGCGCCCCGGCCGACATCAGAGCTGCGCCGGCCTACGCCCCCGCGAATGTCATCAGGTCCGCGTTCAGATCGTTCTTGTGCGTGAAGAACAATGCGTGCGGCGCGCCGGGGTACTCCCGGTATTCGGCGTCGGGAATCATGCGGGCGGCGGCACGTCCGGTGGTATCGATCGGCACGGTCACGTCCGCGTCGCCGTGGATGATGAGGGTCGGTAACCGGAAGGCCGCCATGTCGGGCCGGAAGTCGGTTTCGGAGAACGCGCGCACGCAGTCGATCGTCGCTTTCGGCGACGCCTGCAAGGCCATTGTCAGCGCCCATTGCAGGATCTCCGTCGTGACCGTGAAATTCAGCAGCCCGGCGCCGAAGAAGCTCTTGCCGAAATTGGCGAGAAAATGCGGCCGGTCCTCGCTCAGCGCGTCCACGATGTCGTCGAACACGCCGCGCTCGACGCCGTCCTCATGGTCCGGCGTTTTCAGCAGAAACGGCGTGACGGCGGCGATCAGCGCCGCTTTCGCAACCCGGTCGGTGCCGTGGCGGCTGAGATAACGCGCGACCTCGCCGCCGCCCATTGAAAATCCAGCGAGGGTCGCGTTTCTCAGATCGAGCGCGTCGAGCACTGCCCGCAAATCATCGGCGAACGTATCATAATGGTAGCCACCCCAGGGCTGCCCGGAACGGCCGAAACCGCGCCGGTCGTAAGACACGACGCGGAAGCCCTGTGAGGCGAGATACGACGCCTGATATTCCCACATATCGGCGTTGAGCGGCCAGCCATGGATCAGCACGATCGGTGGCCCGCTGCCCCAGTCCTTGTAGTAAATGGGCGTGCCGTCACGCGCGTCGATGAATGGCATTGCGACCTCGTTCGGAGATGTGCGCCCCCAACGGATTGCCGTATGCCGGGTTTCCTTCAGCCCGGGTCGGCCGGCTCCGGCGTCGGCTGCGGCGCTGAAACGGGCTCCGGCCAAGTCTGGACCGGGCGGCCCAGGTAACGCTGCATCACCTCGTCCGCCGGGCCGTCATCGCGAATGCGGCCTCCCTCCAGCCACAGCACGCGCGAGCACCACGTCGCAATCACGCCTTCCTGGTGCGAGGACAAGACCAGGATCTCGGCACCGCGCACCATATCCTCGAGCCGCGTGCGCGCCTTTTCCATGAAGTCGGCGTCGCCGGCCAGGAACCACT
>JAFAXA010000243.1 GCA_019241425.1 Acetobacteraceae bacterium
GGGAAGCGTCCTTTGACCGGGCGAAATGGGGGAGCAGGTCACGCCGAGATCCGGAACGCGCACATTGTGTGCGGAAAGCAGATGCGGAACGATTCCGGGGTTGGCGATCACTTCGCAGCTCGGACGGCGCTCGCGCAAATGGTTGCCCAATAGCCGCCCAAGCTCATTCTGCAGCAGGCCGTGGACGGTACTTGCCGGGGCCATTGCCTGCGGCTCGCCATTGACGAGTTCGTAGCGCAACCCGTCCGCCGACTCCCAAAGGAGAAATTCACTAGCCGACATGCGCGGGGGTAGGTTGGCGAGTGCGACCATGTCGCTACGTATCATATCGTCCGCCATCCTGCCCGATCCGAACGGCGGAACGCGATCAGCGCTTCATCGCTGATGGCCGCCATCGCCCGGCCTCATGGCCCTCAATCATACCGCCCGGCGAACTCACGCATCTGCTCTGCGTCGGCGCACGCGACCAGTACCCCCGCATACACACCGTCGGTGCCGGTCACGAACAGGGTGCGGGCGACGTGACCGGTCACCGGCCCCTCCTCCGTCACTTCCGCGGTTTGCGGGCCGGTGCGAAGGTGATCGAGAAGCCCGGCGATCGAGCCGGTCGCCGGGCCGAAATAGAAGCGGTGACGCGGCCAATCCTCGCCACCTTGCGCGGCAAGCACGGGTGGCGTGAGTTCGAGCCGGCTGGTCAGCGCGTGGAACAAACGGAGCGCAGCGGCACGAGCCTCCGGGGCCAGGGCGGCCTCATCCGCCTTTGCCTCGATCTCGACCGGCGACGACGCGATCAGCATGGCGTTCACATTTTCCTCCTCGCTCTGACCACGGCGGCAACGAGCGTTCGGGCCAGAGGTTCGACCTGGCCGGTCACCGAAGCCCGCAGTCGCGCGGGGCAGCCCGCCGTTGCCCGGGCAGAGCCGTCCTGCCATGGTCCGGGCGGCAGCTATTGAATCGCTATCTTTCTGGCGCATCTACTCTACCGGCCGCTACGGGGAGACGTTCCGGTGCTTCGATCCAGACTGGGTCATCTATCCGTGGTGTCGCCGGACCGGCAGGACGAGGGCTCGGACGAGTTGTGGAGCCGGTTGCGGCGGGAGGCCGAGGAGGCCTACGCGGCGGCCCCGATGCTGGCACCACTGTTCCTCGATTCGATAATCAACCAACCGACCTTCGAGGCGGCGATGTTTCACCGCATCGCCGGCCGCCTCAAGAATGACGTGATTTCGCAATCTCTCATCCTGCAAGCCTTCCACCGCGCGGCGCGGGAAATGAAAGAGATCGCGGAGGGGCTGAAGGCCGACATCGTCGCGGTGTTCGAGCGCGATCCGGCCTGCGACCGGCTGATCGAGCCGTTTCTGTACTTCAAAGGCTTTCACGCCATTCAGGCGCACCGGTTGACGCACTGGCTGTGGACCACGGGCGAGCGGGATTTCGCGCTCTATTTGCAAAGCCGCAGTTCCGAAGTCTTTCAGACCGACATCCATCCGGCGGCCCGGATCGGCAAGGGCATCTTTCTCGACCATGCGACCGGTCTGGTCGTGGGTGCGACCGCCGTGATCGAGGATGGCGTGTCGCTGTTGCAGGACGTGACGCTGGGCGGCACCGGCAAGGAATGCGGCGAGCGGCATCCGAAGATCCGCCGGGGCGCGATGATCGGCGCCGGTGCCAAGATCCTCGGCAATATCGAGGTGGGCGAGGCCGCCCGGGTCGCGGCCGGTTCGGTCGTGCTCGCGCCCGTCCCGCCGCACACGACGGTCGCCGGTGTTCCGGCGCGACCGGTGCGCGGCAAGACGCCGGATGAGCCCGCCCGCAGCATGGATCAGATCCTGGACGAACTCTCCTACGAGCGGTTCAACTACACGATCTGAGGCTTACCAGGTCGCGACGAAGGCTTGCTGCGCCCGTGCGGCGTCGGTGATCCCGTTCGCGATCAGAAGCTGCGCCAGCACCCGCGCCTTCTGCGGATTGAGGTCGAGCGCGGTGACGAAACCGAGCTTGTCGTCATTGACCTCGACATTGCGGTTGACGAAGCCCGAGCCGACCCGCGAGGCACGCACCACGAGAACTCCGGATTGCGCGGCCTTCGCCATCGCGTCGATCGCCGCCTGCGACCCGTTGCCGTCGCCGACGCCTGCCAGCACCAGCCCCTTTGCGCCACCCTTGACCGCGTCCTCGATGAGCGCCGCGTCCATGCCGGCATGCGCGTAGACGATGTCGACGCGCGGCAGCGGCGGCGCTTGCGGTAGAGCGAGGGGCTGACCCGGCTCCGCCGAGGCCGCCGGCATCATGAACCGGACGCTGGACGGGTCGACATAGCCGACCGGACCGCCATTCGGCGACTGGAACGTCTGCACGCTGGTGGTGTTGCCTTTTTCGACCCCGCGCGCCCCATGGATCCTATCGTTCAGAACGACCAGCACGCCCCGGCCGCGCGCTTGCGGGGACGCCGCGACCTCGACGGCCTCGTACAGATTGGCGGGGCCGTCGGCGCTCACCGCGGTCGACGGCCGCATCGACCCGGCCATGACCACGGGCATGTCGGTATGGAGCACGGACTGCAGGAAGAACGCGGTCTCCTCCATGGTGTCGGTGCCATGGGTGATGACCACGCCGTCCGCTTCGTGGTTCGCGGCGATGGCCCCGATCCTGCGGGCGAGGTCGAACCAGACCTTGTCGTTCATGTCCTGTGAGCCGATGGAGGAGATCTGTTCGGCGGACACGCTCGCCAGTTCACCGAGACCTGGCACGGCGGCGACCAGATCGCTGCCGCTGACCTTGCCGGCGTCGTAGCCGATCGCGGCGCGGTTCGAGGCTTGTCCGGCAATCGTGCCGCCGGTTGCGAGCACGATGATCTTCGGCTTCGCCGCCGGTGTGGCTTGCTGCTGTGCCCAGGCCGCCAGGCCGGGCGCCCCGGCGAGCAGAAGGGCGAAGAAACAGGCGCGCGTTCGCACGGCGGCACTCAGACCAAGGCTCATTGAACGTTCCTTCCCTATACGCCGCCCGTTCGTCCGGACCGGCGGCACAAGGCGAAGTGGTAGCATCCCGAACGGCGGATCGCAGCCCGGTGGCCGGCGGGTCCGCTATGCGGCGGAGCGGCTACAGGAAGCGGAGCATCAGAAACCCGCCCACCACGGCGGCGGCGGCGGCGCTGGTGACGAGCGTCAGCCGCTTTTCGATGAAATCGCGAACGGGCGCGCCGAACCGCCGCAGCAGCGCCGCCACCAGGAAAAACCGGGCGCCCCGCGTCACGATACAGGCCGGGATGAACGCCGCCAGACTGTATCCGGCAGCCCCCGATGCGATGGTCACGATCTTGAACGGGATCGGGGTCAATCCCTTGATGAGGATCACCCAGAGCCCGTACTCGGCGTACATGGCCCGGAATGCGTCGAAGCGCGCCCCATAGCCGTAGAAGCGGATCAGCGGCTCGGCCAGTTGCGCGAACAGCGCGTAGCCGATGGTATAGCCGAGCAGAGCGCCGGCGACGCTCGCGATCGTGCAGATCGCGGCGAGCCGCCATGCCCGCTCCGGCCGGGCCAGCACCATCGGGATCAGCAGGGCGTCAGGAGGCACCGGAAAGAAGCTGCTTTCGGCGAAGCTGACGGCGGCAAGCCACCAGGGTGCGTTGGGTCCGGCCGCAAGCGCGAGAACACGGTTATAGAAGCTTCGCAGCATCAAGGCTCCTCTGAGCGATCGGGACGAGATGTGCCATTCGCGGCCCCAAACCTGCAATTAAACGTTGCATTATCGCCGAACTCGGGCCTCGGACGGACCGGGCCGAGGCGGCGGATTGCCGGGCGGATTGGTTCTTCCAGCACACATCGTTATCGTCCGCGCCTCCGTGACCGGGCATCGGGGGATCTGAATGCCGCGAAAGCTCTTTCTCTGTTCGGCCACCGCGACCCTTGTGCTGGCGGCGGCTCTATCAGGACCGGCCGGGGCTGCCGAGCCGGCCGCCCCGGCCCAACCACCCCACGCCTGGCTGTTCGGGACCTGGACCGGCGGCCTGTTTCCGACCCCTTCCGCCGTGACGGCGCAGGCCTGCCTTTCCCAGCCCGTCGTCATCTTCACGCGGGACGTCGTGTTGCGGGCGACGCTGACCTCGGAGACCTATACACAGCGCGTGATCGAGAGCGCGCGCACGAGCCCCCAGGGCGCCGAGTTCCGCTTCGCCCAATCCGCGGCGCCCGAAACCGGCGCGCTCGACTTCACAGGCCAGCCAAGCGCCACGGGGTTCGGCTGCGCCGACGGCGTGGACGTGCTGCAAGTTGCACGCAAGACGGAGAACGAGATCGTGTTTCCGAACTGCGCAGATTTTCCGTATCCGCTGATCCGCTGCCCGGCGCGGTAGCGCAGGCCGGCCGCGTTCTCCGGCCGTCCCCGGTCGAGTTCCGCCGACCCGCATGGGTTGGCCGGCCACGCTCAGGCCGGCAACAGCACGTGCGCGCGGACGCCGCCCATCGGGCGGTTGGCGAGGGTCACGTCGCCGCCATGGGCGCGCAGGATGTTGCGGGCGATCGGCAGGCCGAGGCCGACCCCGCCGGTTTCGCGGTTGCGGCTGCCCTCCACCCGGTGAAACGGCTCGAAGACCCGGTCCAGATGCTCGGGCGGAATGCCCGGGCCGTCATCCTCCACGAACACGGAAACGGCGCCGTCAACGGGCGGTTCCAGCCGCACCCGCGCGCTGCCGCCATAACTTATTGCGTTTGCAATCAGATTGACGAAGACGCGCTTCAAGGCGAGCGGGCGGGCGCGCACCGTGAGCTGGTTCGGCCCGGCATAGGAAAGCCGGTCCGCGCTGTCGGGCCGGGCGTCACCCGCCTCGTCCAGCACCGTGCGCAGCAATTCGGGCAGATCCAGGGCCGACACCGGCTCGGTCGTTTTCGCGTCGCGGCCGAACGCGAGGGTTGCCGATACCATCGCCTCCAGCTCCTCGAGGTCGTTCAGCATCTTGCGGCGCTGCTCCTCGTCTTCCATGAACTCCGCCCGCAGCTTGAGCCGGGTGATCGGCGTTCGGAGGTCGTGGCCGATTGCGGTCAGCATTTCGGTCCGGTCCTGCACGAAACGGCGGATGCGGGCAGCCATGGTGTTGAAGGCGGCGGCGGCGGTGGCGATTTCGGTCGGGCCGCTTTCCGGGAGCGGCGGCGCGTTCACGTCGCGGCCAAGCGATTCGGCGGCAAGCGCCAGTATGCGAACCGGGGCGGTGAGGCGGCGCACCGCCCAGATGGTCAGCGCCGCCGCCGCCGCCGTCATCAGCAGAAACGCGAGCAGAAATCCGCCGGAATGCCAGGGCCGCAAGCCGCCGATCGCGGTCGTGACCGCGAGCCAGCTTCCGTCCGGCGTCCGCATCGCGACCGTCACCCGGCCGTCGGCGGGATCTCGCGAGAACTCTATTTCGCGCGGACGCATACCCGCCGGCACGGGGGAAAGATTCATGTTCACCCGAAGCAGCCTCTGCAGAGGCTGGCCGACCGGCTCGAAGCGCGCGAACTGGGGCGGACCGGGGGACAAGGTCGCCGTGAGACCCGGCGGCATCTCCATGTCGTGCAGCATCGCGTCGCGATCGGCAGCGGGCGTGAGGATGACCGCGCGATAGAGGCCCATAACGCGCACCGCGATATCGCGCGCCTGCGCCAGCCGTTGCAGATCGAGACGATCGAGGGCGTGGATCGTCAGTCCGGCGACCTGGACCAGCGCGAGCCCGGCCAGCAACACCCACGCCGTCCGCGCGGCCAGGCTGCGCGGCAGGAGGCGCAGCCTCACAAACTTGCGTCCGAAACGGCGCTTTCCCGCCCCTCGCTGCTGCGCCCCGTCCGTTCCACATCGGCCGCCAGCACATAACCGCCGCCGCGAACCGTCTTGATCAGCTGCGTGCCGCGCCCGTCCTGTTCGAGCTTGCGCCGGAGCCTGCTCACCGCGACGTCGATCGTGCGGTCGAACGGGCCGGCCTGGCGGCCGCGCAGCAGGTCGAGCAGCATGTCGCGGGTCAGCACCTTTTTCGCCCGTTCGGCGAGCGCGAGCAGCAGGTCGTATTCGCCCCCCGTCAGGGTCACTTCGACGCCGTCCGGGTTGAGCAGCCGCCTCCGGGCCGGCTCCAGCGTCCAGCCCTCGAAGCTGAGCGCCCGCGCGTCCAAGGCCGCCTGGCGGTCGGTGCCATCGCCGGCACGCCGCAGCACGGCGCGAATACGGGCCAGCAATTCGCGCGGGTTGAACGGCTTCGGCACGTAGTCGTCGGCGCCGAGTTCGAGACCGATGATACGATCCGTCTCCTCGCCCATCGCGGTCAGCATGACGATGGGCACATTCGATTGCGATCGCATCCAGCGTGCGAGATCGAGGCCGCTTTCGCCCGGCAGCATGAGATCGAGCACGACCAGTTGGAAGTGGCCGGACGGCCAGGCCCGCCTTGCTTCCCGCCCGTCCCGCGCCGCGGTGACGCGCATCCGGTGCCTCTCGAGAAAGCGCGCGAGCAGATCGCGGATTTCGCGATCATCGTCGACGACAAGGATGTGCGGCGTGATCTCCATCGGGCGGAGACTAGCAAAACCCGTCCGAGCCGACAGAGGCGGACGGAGTTCGTGCCGCTTCGTTGCAAACCGTTACGACGAAGAGGCGGTGGGACCGTCCCCTTCGCTGGTGCGCGGGTTCCGATCCCCGCTCTCGACGGTCTGCTCCGTCGCCCGCCCACCATCCTTTCCGGGTTGTCCGGCCTTGGTCGGGCGGGTGCCGCCCGGATCCACGCCTTCCACGGGGTCGTTGCCCGTGGTTCGGGTTGATTGATCAGCCATCCGCACCTCCCCTCCGCCGTTGCCAAGCGCCAACCCTCGTCAGAACGCCCGGGGTGCGGCGCGGTTCGTCCGCCCCCGGATGGCCGCCAGGCGGCGGCGGCGGTGCGCCCCGCCGTTCATTTCAGTCGCGAATAAGCGTGCCGATCCCGTGCTCGGTGAACAATTCGAGCAGGCAGGCGTGCGGCAGCCGGCCATCGAGTACGACGGCTCCCTTGACGCCGCCCTGCACGGCGGCCACGCAGGTTTCCACCTTCGGGATCATTCCGCCGGTGATCTGGCCGCCTGCGACGCCGCGTTCCACATCCGCCACCGTCATGATCGGGATCAGGCGCTTGTTCTCGTCGAGCACGCCCGCGACGTCGGTCAGCATCAGGAGGCGGGTGGCCCCGAGCGCACCCGCGACCGCGCCCGCCACCGTGTCGGCATTGATGTTGTAGGTCTGGCCGTCCGCGCCGATGCCGACCGGGGCGATGACGGGGATCAGGCCGGCGCCGGTCAGCGCGTGGATCACCCGCACGTCGATGTGCTCCGGTTCGCCGACAAAGCCGAGATCCAACTCGCGTTCGATGTGGCTGTCCGGGTCCTGGACGGTGCGAGTCAGCTTGCGGGCGCGGATCAGACCGCCGTCTTTGCCGCAAATGCCGACCGCGAGCGCGCCCGCGCGATTGATCAAACCGGCCACATGTTTGTTGACGGTGCCCGCCAGCACCATTTCAACCACTTCCACCATGGATTCGTCAGTGACGCGCAGCCCGTGGACGAAGCTCGATTTGATGGCGAGCCGCTTCAGCATCGCATTGATCTGCGGACCGCCGCCATGCACCACGACCGGGTTCATGCCGACCTGCTTCAAGAGCGCGATGTCGCTGCCGAATTGCGCCGCCAGCGCCTCCTCTCCCATCGCGCTGCCGCCGTATTTGATGACGATGGTGGCGCCGGCGTAGCGCCGCATGAAGGGCAGCGCGTGCGCAAGCGTTCGCGCCTGCTCGGCGGCAGCCTCGATATGCGGCGGCACCCTCACTTGCGACATGGATGGGAAAACTCCTCGTCCCGTGCGTCTCGCGTGAAACGACCCGCGAGGGGCGGTGTTCCGGCACGATGCCCCCGCCCTTCCTGCCTCGCAAGCCGCTCTCAGGCGGCCGCCAGGCCCGCCAGCGCTGCCCGCAGCTCGGGGATGCCGAGACCGGTTTCCGCGCTGGTCGTGATGACGTCCGGGTGTGCCGCCGGGTGTTCGCGTGCAAGCGACGCTGCCTCCGCCTGCTTGGGGACGAGCGCCGGTTCCTTGATGCCGTCCGCCTTGGTCAGCACGAGCTGGAATGCGACGGCGGCCTGGTCCAGCAACTCCATCACGGCCCGGTCGGCCGCCTTCACCTCCACCCGGGCGTCGAGCAGCAACATCACGCGGCGAAGCATCGGCCGGCCGCGCAGATACTGAAACATGGTCTCCTGCCAGTCGGCCTTCACCGCCTTCGGCGCTTGGGCGTAGCCGTAGCCCGGCATGTCGACCAGGATCAGCCGCCCCTCGCCCAGATCGAAGAAGTTGAGCTGGCGCGTGCGTCCCGGCTGGTTCGACGCCCGCGCCAAGGCACGACGCCCGGTGAGGGCGTTCAGCAGCGACGACTTGCCGACATTGGACCGGCCCGCGAAGGCCACCTCGACGCCCCGTGACGGCGGGATCTGGTCGAGGCTTTGGGCGCCGAAAAAGAACGAGCAGGAGGACGCGAACAGTCTCCGCCCCGCTTCCAGGGCGGCCGCGTCCTCCTCTTCGCTCAAGTGCGGGCGAGGTTCGGTTGCGGCAGCTTGGTGCGGCGCTGGATCAGCCATTGCTGGAGGATGGAAAGCGTGTTGTTCCAACTCCAATAGATCACCAGCCCGGCCGGAAAGCGCGCCAGCATGAAGGTGAAGATGATGGGCATGAACTGAAACAGCTTGGCCTGCGTGGGATCCGGCGGCGGCGGATTGAGCTTTTGCTGCAGAAACATCGTGCAGCCCATGATGAGCGGCCAGGCGCCGAGATGCAGCAAAGGCGAGATGTGCGACGGATCGAAGGGCAGCAAGCCGAACAGGTTGAAGATGTTGGTCGGATCGACCTGCGAGAGGTCGTGAATCCAGCCGAAGAACGGCGCTTGCCGCATCTCGATCGTGACGAAGATCACCTTGTAAAGCGAGAAGAACACCGGGATCTGCACCAGCATCGGCAGGCAGCCGCTCGCCGGGTTGATCTTCTCGGCTTTGTACAGGCCCATCAGCTCCTGCTGCATCCGCTGCGGTTCGTCCTTGTACTTCTCCCGCAGGCTGGCCATCTTCGGCTGCAACAACTTCATGCGGCTCATCGAGCGATAGGAGTAGTTCGCGAGCGGGAAGAACAGCAGCTTCACGAACACGGTGAAGGCGAGGATCGCCAGGCCGAAATTGCCGAGCACCGTGTTCAACCAGTCGAGCGCGTAGAAGATCGGCTTGGTCAGGAAGTAGAACCAGCCGAAATCGACCGCCTTGTCGAAATTCGGGATGTGGTATTGCCGCTCGTATTGATCGAGCAGGCTCACCACCTTGGCGCCCGCGAACAGGTGTGAGGTCATGCTCGCGGACGACCCGGCGGGGACCGCCTGCGCTTCCCGCGTCGCGTAGTCCACCTGGTAGTGGTCGCGGTTGCCGGCGGCGTCCGGCGCCGCGTCCTCGATATGGCGGAATTCGACGGTGGAGGCGACGGACTGGTCGGGGACCAGGCTCGTCAGCCAGTATTTGTCGGTGATGCCGGCCCAACCGCCGGCGCCTGTCGCCTCGTAGGCGATGCCGTCGCGCTTGGCGCCTTCGCTCTTTGCCTTGTCGTACGTCACTTCCTGCAAGGTGCCGTCCACGACCCCCAGCAGGCCTTCGAACAGAATGTAGTAGCCGGACACGTCGGGCTTGTAGTCGCGCCGGATGCGCGCCCATGGCGTCAGCGACACCGGCCCGCCGCTTTCGTTGCGGACGCGCTGCTCGACCGCAAACATGTAGTTGTCATCGACCGAGAGCTGCAATTCGAAGGTCAGGCCGGCGCCGTTGTTCCAGGACAGCGTGACGGGCTTTCCGGCGTTGAGTGTGTCGGCGGATGCCGTCCAGACGGTGTCGTTGTCGGGCACGCGCAACGTCGGGTCGGCGGCAGACCAGCCGTACTGGGCGTAGTAGGGCTTCGCTTCCGAACGCGGCTCCAGCAGCCGCACCAGCGGCGAGTTGGGCGCGAGCGTTTCGCGATAGTCGACCAGCACGAGGTCGTCGATCCGCGCCCCGAGCAGGCTCACCGAGCCCTGCACCTTCGGCGCGGCGATCTTGAGGCGCGGCACTTCCTTCGGCACCGCCGCCTGTTGGGCGGGCGTGGCTGGCGCCGCCCCCTGCCCCGGTGCGCCCGCCAGCGGCGTCGCGCTGGAGCGCTTCTCCGGCGTCACCGCCGCCGTATGCTGGATCGGCGGCTGCGGCAGATGCGGCTTCACCAGGAACTGAAAGCCAAGCAGGATCGCGAGCGAGATGGCGATCGCAAGAAACAGCCGTCTCTGGTCCATCAATACCCCGTCTGGCCGGAATGACCCGGTCGTTGCGCGGCCTCCGGCACCAGATCGACGCCGCCCGCGCACCACGGATTGCAGCGCAGCACCCGACGGGCGGCGAGCAGCATCCCCCGTCCTGCGCCGTGGCAGCGGCAGGCTTCGACCGCATACTCGCTGCAACTCGGATAGAACCGGCACTGGCCACCGAGCAGCGGGCCGAGCGTCCACTGATAGGCGCGGATCGCGCCCACGGCCACGGCGGCGCTCGAGGTCACGGCCGTACGACCTTGGCCAAGGCCCGCTTGACGTCGCCGATCAGGGCCGCGAAGGGCCGGAAGCGCGTCCGGTCACGGCCGATCAGCACCAGGTCGACGCCGGATACCGGCTGCTCGCGAAGCGCCAGGCGCGCGGCTTCGCGGAGGCGCCGGCGCGTGCGGTTGCGCACCACTGCGTTGCCGACCTTCTTGGTGACGGTGAAGCCCAACCGGGCCGGAGCGGCGTCCCCGCGCAGAAAGGCTTGCAGCACCAGACCCGGCATCGGCGCCTTACGTCCGGTTGAGGCCACGCGCAGAAACTCCGCCCGGCGCTTCAGGCGCTGAGACGCGGGTTCCATGTGGTTTCCGCCGCGCTGGCGCTCAGGCCGACAACCGTTTGCGGCCCTTGGCACGGCGGCTGGCGAGCACCTTGCGGCCCCCCACCGTCGCCATGCGGGCGCGAAAACCGTGCCGGCGCTTGCGAACAAGCTTCGACGGTTGATAGGTGCGCTTCACGACTTCACTCCGAATGTCCCAAGGCGGCCCAACGGCGCGAGCCCGCCTGACGCGGCCCGCATGCAGGCCGCCCGATCGCCAGGGGGCGGCTTATAGGGGCGCGTTCCAGCCGCGTCAATGAAACGGCCCCCCCTCGCGCCGGTCGCTGGAACCGGAGCCGGCTCGGTGCGGATCAGAAATCCAGATCGGCGTAGTGGTCGGGCGGCGTGATGCCGGGGATGCGGTCGGCCAGCACGCCGCGAAAGCATGGGCGCGACTTCATCCGGGCATACCATTCCCGCGCCGAGGGCGAGACCGTCCAATCGACGTCGCCCACGAAATCGAGCGAGGATAGTTGCGCCGCGGCGGCAAAATCCGCGAGCGAAAGGTCCCCGCCCGCGAGCCACGAACGCGTTTCCGCGAGCCAGCCGATATAGAGCAGGTGATCCTTGATGGCGGTGTAGCCGACCCGAAGTGCGGCGGCGTTCGGCTCGCCGCGGCCAAGCAGGCGTTTCATGAATTTTTCGCCGACCAGGTTGCGGGTCACCTCGGCCGCGAACTTGCCGTCGAACCACTGCACGAGGCGGCGGATTTCAACGCGGTCGGCGGGCGTCCGCCCGAGAAGCCGGGTGTCCGGATACGCTTCCTCCAGGTATTCGCAAATAACAGCGGAGTCCGGAACGACCAGACCGCTATCCTCCAGCAAGGTCGGCACCGTACCGGCGGCGTTCAATTCCAGATACTCAGGCCGCCGTTCCCACACCTTCTCGAGCTTCAGCTCGAACGGCAGACGCTTCTCGGAAAGAACAAGCCGCACCTTGCGCGAATAGGGTGAAAGCGGCAGGTGGTACAGGTAACGCATCGGCGCGGTTTAGCGCATCGGCGGAGTCGTTGCACCTTCACGTGGCACGGGCGGGGCTCGCCGCCCCTGCTCGGGCGCGGAGCGGCGAACACCCTGGAACATCACGCGCGCAACGCCTCCGCCGGCGCCTCGTCCATCGGCACCGGCAGATATTTGACGTAATCGCGCGGCACGGCATGCCAGAAATGCGGCAGCGTGCGGTCCCATTCGTGCAGGAGCCGCGCCGCATACCGGCTGCCGGTTTCCGTCACGTGCGCGCTCACGAGTTCCTTCAGCGTTTGCTCCCAATAGGAGGATGCGACGCGCTGCCACAGCAGCGTGTCGGGGTTGACCCGGAGCGCGAACAAATTGGCGGGATCGTAGACGAACGCCGTGCCGCCGGTAAAACCGGCGCCGAAATTATCGCCGATGCCGCCGAGAATGACGACCGTGCCGCCGGTCATGTACTCACAGCCATTCGAGCCGCAGCCTTCGACCACGCTGACCGCGCCGGAGTTGCGCACCGCGAACCGCTCGCCGGCCTGACCGGCCGCGAACAACATGCCGCCGGTTGCCCCGTATAGACAGGTGTTGCCGATGATCGTGTTCTCGCTGCTCGCGAGCAGCGAGGACGGCGCGGGACGCACAACGACGGTGCCGCCGGACAAACCCTTGGCGACGTAGTCGTTGGCGTCACCGATGACGTCGAGCTTGAGCCCTTGCACCGCGAACGCGCCCAAGGATTGCCCGGCCGAACCGCGCAGCCGCACGGTCAGGTGCGCGGGCGCCAGGCCCGTCATTCCGAACTTGCGGGTGATCCTCGACGAAATCTTGGTGCCGATCGCGCGATGCGTGTTCCGGATCGTGTATTGGAGCTGCATCTTTTCGCCGCGCTCGAACAAGGGCGCGGCGTCCTTGATCATTTGCGCGTCGAGGGTTTCCGGCACCTCGTTGCGCCCCTCGAGCGTGCAGTGGCGCGCGTACGGTCCCGGATCGGCCTGGGCGAGCAGCGGGTTGAGATCGAGATCATCCAGCAGCTCCGAACCGCGGCTGATCTGATGCAGAAGATCGGTCCGGCCGATCACCTCGGACAGCGTCCGCATGCCGAGCGAGGCCAGGATCCCGCGCACGTCCTCGGCGATGAAGGAGAACAGGTTGATGACCTTTTCGGGCGTGCCCTCGAATTTCGCGCGCAGCTTTTCGTCCTGCGAGCAGACACCGACCGGACAGGTATTGGCGTGGCACTGCCGCACCATGATGCAGCCCATAGCGATCAGGCTGGTCGTGCCAATACCGAACTCCTCGGCGCCGAGCATCGCCGCGATCACGACGTCGCGCCCGGTCTTCAAGCCGCCATCGGTGCGCAACGTGACGCGGTGGCGCAGGCGATTGAGCATCAGCACCTGATGCGCCTCCGACAGCCCCATCTCCCACGGCAAGCCCGCGTATTTGATGGAGCTGACCGGGCTCGCGCCGGTGCCGCCGACATGACCGGAAATCAGGATCGCGTCGGCCTTGGCCTTGGCGACCCCGGCCGCGATCGTGCCGATGCCGGTGCGCGCCACCAGCTTCACGCAAACCGTCGCGTCGGGATTGATCTGCTTCAGGTCGTAGATGAGCTGCGCCAGATCCTCGATCGAATAGATGTCGTGGTGCGGCGGCGGGCTGATCAGCATCACGCCCGGCGTCGAATGCCGGAGCTTGGCGATCAGCGAGGTCACCTTGAACCCCGGTAACTGGCCGCCTTCGCCCGGCTTGGCGCCCTGCGCGACCTTGATCTCGATCTCCCGGCAATTGTTCAAGTACTCGGCGGTGACGCCGAACCGGCCGGATGCGATCTGCTTGATGGCGGAGGACGGGTTGTCGCCGTTCGGGCGCGGCCTGTAGCGCTCCGCGTCCTCGCCGCCCTCGCCACTGTCGGAGCGCGCGCCGATGCGGTTCATGGCGATCGACAATGTTTCATGCGCCTCGGGACTGAGCGCGCCGAGCGAAATGCCGGGTGCGATCAGGCGCTTGCGGATTTCCGTAATGCTTTCGACCTCGTCCGGCGGAACCGGCTTGCAGAGATCGAGGCGGAAATCGAGCAGGTCGCGCAGCGCGACCGGCGGCATCCGCCTGACCGCGTCCGCATAACGGCGGTAGGTCGCGTAGCTGTCGCTGGCGACCGCCGATTGCAGTGTATGGATGAGCTGGCCTTCGAAGCCATGCGTTTCGCCGCGACGCCGCAGCTTGTAGATGCCGCCAACCGGCAAGGTCAGCGCGTCCGATCCCCAAGCGACGTCGTGCAGTTCGAGTACCTTGCGCGCGATGCCGGAAAGCCCGATGCCGGAAATGCGCGACTGCATGCCGGGAAAGAACTCGGCGACCAGCGCCCGCGACAGGCCGATCACTTCGAACGCATAGGCGCCGCGATAGGAGTTGATCACGGAGATGCCCATCTTGGACATCACCTTCAGCAGCCCCTTGTCGACAGCCTTCTTGTATTTGCCGATCGCAACCTTCAGCGGGACGTCGCCGAACAGCCCGCGCCGGTGCCGGTCCGCAATCGTTTCCTGCGCCAGATAGGCGTTGACCGTGGTTGCGCCGACGCCGATCAGCACCGCGAAATAATGCACGTCCATGCACTCGCCGGCGCGTACGTTGAGGCTCGTGAACGTGCGCAGGCTTTGCCGCGTCAGATGCGTGTGAACCCCGGCGGTCGCCAGGATCATCGGTATCGGCGCGCGCTCCGGCCCCTGGTTCTCGTCCGTCAGCACGATATGCGTGCAGCCGGCGCGCACCGCCTCCTCCGTCTCGCGCCGCACCCGGTCGAGCGCCTCCCGCAAGCCCGGCGCGCCGTCCGCGACCGGGAACGTGCAGTCGACCGTGCAGACCGAGCTGCCCATGAAGTCTCGCATGGCCAGAAATTCGGCGCTGGACAGCACCGGGCTTTCCAGTTGCAGGAGGTCGCACTGCTCGGCTTTCTCGTCGAGAATGTTGCCGAGATTGCCGAGCCGCGTTTTCAGCGACATCACCCGTGTTTCGCGCAGGCTGTCGATCGGCGGGTTCGTGACTTGCGCGAAAGCCTGCCGGAAGAAATGGTGCAGGCCGCGATATTTCTCGGAGAGGACGGCGACGGGCGTGTCGTCGCCCATGCTACCGGTCGCTTCCTGGCTTTCCTCCACCATCGGCTGGAGGATCATCTCGACGTCTTCGAGCGTGAAGCCAACGGCGAGCTGACGGCGCCGCAACTCGTCACGATCGAACAGCACCGGCCCGGGCGTATCCGACTTGACCACGCTGTCGATCTGCTTGATCCGCTTGATCCAGTCGCCGAACGGCTGGCGTGAAGCCAGCATGTCCTTCAGCTCGTCGTCGCGATAGAACTTGCCCGCTTCGAGATCGACGCCGATCGACTGGCCCGGCCCGACCCGCCCACGCTCGATGATGTCCGCGAGATCGAGCTTCACCATGCCCGTTTCCGATCCGACCACCAGCAGGTTCGTGCTGGTCAGCGTATAGCGCAGCGGCCGCAAGCCGTTGCGGTCGAGGCCGGCGACGACCCAGCGCCCGTCGGTCGCGGCGACCGCCGCCGGACCGTCCCACGGCTCCATGATGGCATTGCAATAAAGGAACATATTGCGATGGGCGCTCGGCATCGTCGCGTCATTGCCGATGCTCGCCGGAATCAGCATCGATTTCGCCATCGGCGCGTCCCGGCCACCATGCACCAGCAGCTCGAACACGTTGTCGAGGCTCGCCGTGTCGGAATTGCCGGCCTGCACGACCGGCTTCACGTCGTCCAGATACGGTCCGAGCCTGCTGCCGGCGAGGCGGGTCTCATGGCTTTTCATCCAATTGATGTTGCCGCTGACTGTGTTGATCTCGCCGTTATGCGCGAGGGTCCGGAACGGCTGCGCGAGGCGCCAGGTCGGGAACGTGTTGGTTGAATAGCGCTGATGGTAGATCGCAAAGCGCGACACGAAACGCGGATCGAGCAGATCCGGGTAGAATTCGGTCAGGCTTTCCGCGAGGAACATGCCCTTGTAGATAATGGACCGCGCCGACAGGGAGCAGAAATAGAGGTCGGGGATCTGCGCCGCGATCGCCTGTTTCTCGATGCGGCGGCGGATCACGTAAAGGTCGCGCTCGAACTCGTCGTCGCTGGTTCCTTTCGGATTCCAGATCATGATCTGCTCGATTTCGGGCCGGGTCGCGTTGGCCTTTTCGCCGATGCACCCGACGTCGATCGGCACCTGCCGCCAGCCATAGATCGCGTAGCCGAAATACATGATTTCGGTTTCGACGATCTGGCGGCAGCGTTCCTGGGCGGAGAGATCCGTCTTCGGCATGAAAACCTGCCCGACCGCGATCGGGCCGGGCATCAGCCTGGCGCCGCCACGCTCGATCGCGGCGGCGAAGAAGTCCTGTGGAACCTCGATATGGATGCCGGCGCCGTCGCCGGTTTTGCCGTCGGCATCGACGGCGCCGCGATGCCAGACCGCCTTCAGCGCGTTGATGCCGGCCTCGACCACGTCGCGGCGCTTGCGGCCGTCGACCGCCGCCACCAGCCCGACGCCGCAGCTATCGTGTTCCTGCGCGGGGTCGTAGGTGGCCGCCAGCGCCGCGACATTCGCGTCCCACGCGGCCATGAATTCGGCGCCCGACTCGCGGGCATTCGCCATGCGCTCCATGCGCGTCACTCCGCCGCGACCGCGAGGGCCGGTTGGTTCTGGATGTATTCGTGGATGTGCTTGGCCGCGTCCCGCCCGTCGCGGATCGCCCACACGACGAGGCTCGCGCCGCGCACGATGTCGCCCGCCGCGAACACGCCGGGAAGGCTCGTCATGGCGGTGCGATGATTGATCTTGAGGGTGCCCCAGCGGCTCACCTCGAGCCCCTCGGCGCCGAACAGGCGCGGCAGATCCTCGGGATCGTAGCCGAGCGCCTTGATGACGAGGTCGGCCTTCAGCGTGAAATGGCCGCCTTCGACGGGTTCGACCGATTGCCGGCCGGAGGCGTCCGGCAAGCCGAGATGCATGCGGATGGCGCGCACGCCCGTCACCTTTTCGTCGCCGAGAAAGGCCTCCGGCGCCGATAGCCAGACGAACTCGACGCCCTCCTCCTCCGCGTTCTTCACCTCCCGCATGGAGCCGGGCATGTTCGCCTTGTCCCGTCGATAGAGGCATTTCACCGATTTCGCGCCCTGGCGCACGGCGGTGCGGACGCAATCCATCGCGGTATCGCCGCCGCCGATCACCACCACGTCCTTGCCGGCTGCGTCGAGCAGGCCGGACTGGAATGCGGCAACCGTTTCGCCGAGGCCCTGGCGGTTGGAGGCGATCAGGAAGTCGAGCGCCGGGACGATGCCGGTGAGACCCGCCCCGGGGCCGCCGATGTCGCGCGCCTTGTAAACGCCGGTCGCGATCAGGACCGCATCATGCTTCTCGCGCAATTGGCTGAGCGGGGTCGCGCTGCCGATCTCGGCGCCGAGGACGAAGTGCACGCCGGATTCCTCGTATTGCCGCCAGCGCCGCAGCACCACCTCCTTTTCCAGCTTGAAGTTCGGGATGCCGTAAATCAGCAGGCCGCCCGGCCGGTCGTAGCGGTCATAGAGCGACACCTGATAGCCGCGCCGGCGGAGTTGCTCGGCGGCGGCGAAGCCCGCCGGCCCGGCGCCGACGATGCCGACGGAGCGCTCCAGCTCGACCCGCGGCCGGATCGGCCTCACCCAGCCTTTCTCGAAGGCGGTGTCGGTGATGAATTTCTCGACTGCGCCGATCGTGACGCTTTCGAACCCCTTCTCGATGACGCAATTGCCCTCGCACAACCGATCCTGGGGACAGATGCGGCCGCAAATCTCGGGGAATGTGTTGGTTGCGGAACTTACCTCGTACGCTTCTTCGAGGCGGTTTTCGGCCGTCAGCTTGAGCCAGTCGGGGATGTTGTTGTGGAGCGGGCAATGCACCGAGCAGAACGGCACGCCACATTGGCTGCACCGGCTGGACTGCACCTGCGCTTCGGGGATTGCGAATTCACGATAGATTTCGCCGAAATCGGAGCGCCGCTCGTCGATGCCGCGCTTCGCCGGCTGCTGCTGAGGAACACTGACAAATTTCAGCATACGCTCGGGCATGTTGGTGTTCCTTCGTGTACAACTTTAACGGCGCGCCCGGGCCTCCCCTCCCGTCGACACGTGAGTTACAACCTATAAACATCCGGAGCAGCGGCGAAAACAGCTTTTGCGGCGGTTGCTCAACAGTACTGGCCCTTTTCCCGCAATCTTCACATGGAGGTGAACCGGGACGCCTCAAACTGTCAGCGGGATAGGTCCGTTCCGGCCCTAGCTGGCACTTGCGGGTCGTCGTCCTGGCGCTTTCCGCCGGGCCGAAACCGCTTCAAATAGGACGGCACCACCAGGTCGACCGGGGTCGGCGTGACGCCGAGATCGGCGAGCCCCGGCGCGCCCGGCGACACGACGTTGTCGTGGTCGAGCATGTGAAGCTGGTCGCGCGTCAGCATCTTGCCCGGCAGGCGTTCCAGAATGGCGGCCTGCAAACTCGCGAATGCGTGCGGGATGCCGACCAGCCGGAGCCGCCGCCGCGTCACCTTGAGGATGTAGGCGAGGATCTCGCGGAAGGTCCAAACCTGCGGTCCGCCGAGTTCGTAGGTTTTCCCCAGTGCGTCGGTTCTTTCGGTCGCCGCGAGCACCGCATCGGCGACGTCGCCGACATAGACCGGTTGCATCCGGGTGGCGCCGGCGATCACCGGCATGAACGGCGAAATCTGCGCCATCGTGCCGAACCGGTTGAAGAACGCGTCCTCCGGACCGAACACCAGCGAAGGCCGGAGGATGGTTGCCTGCGGAAAGGCCGCGCGGACGGCCTGCTCGCCGCGGGCCTTGCTCGCGCCGTACCGGCTTCGGCTTGCCGGGTCGGCACCGATCGCCGACACGTGAACGAGCCGGGAAACCCCGGAAGCGGCGGCCAGTCGCGCGACGCGGCCAGCGCCTTCGGCGTGGATGCGATCGAAGTCGCCGGCGCGGTGCTCGGCGAGGACGCCGACCAGGCTCACGACGACGTCCGCATCCTGCACGGCACGCGCAACCGTCGCGTCGTCCTCGATACGGGCGTAAAGCGGAACGATCTGACCGACGACACCCATCGGCTTCAGGAACAGGGCGCGCTCGGTGTCCCGCACCGCCACGCGCACGATGTAGCCGCGTTGCGCGAAGCGCTTGACGATGTAGCGCCCGAGAAATCCCGAGCCGCCGAACACCGTGGCAATCTGCCGGGTCGCCCCAGTTGAAACCATGCGCCGCTCCTTCGTACATCACATTGATACGCATGGGCGGAGGAGGCCTCAAGCCGGGTTGACGGCCTGACACCCGAGGTCTACATCGCGCGCCCACCGGACGGCCGGTATTTTGCCGCTCGCGCCCGCACCGGTGCCCAGGTGGCGGAATTGGTAGACGCGCAGGTTTCAGGTACCTGTGGCCGCAAGGTCGTGGAAGTTCGAGTCTTCTCCTGGGCACCAGCAGCCGGGCGCAACACCCAGCGGGAGCCGTGCCGTTGAGCACCACTCAGTTCATGCCGGGCGCAACGCTCCATCTGCATCGCGACGATCTGCCGGAAACCGTCGGATTCGGGGCGATGGTTGCGATCGATACGGAAACCATGGGCCTCGATCCGCACCGGGACCGGCTGTGCCTCGTCCAGCTCTCGGCCGGCGACCGCACCGCGCATCTGGTGCAACTCGCGCCGCCATCCCTCGGCGGCCGCGGCTACGATTGTCCCAACCTGAAGCGGGTGCTCGCCGATCCTGAGATCATCAAATTGTTCCATTTTGCGCGGTTTGATGTCGCTGTGTTGCAGCACAACCTGGGCGTGACGGTTGCGCCCGTCCGCTGCACGAAAATCGCCTCCAAACTCGTTCGCACCTACACGGACCGCCACGGGCTCAAGGATCTCTGCCGCGAATTGCTGGGCGTCGAGCTTTCCAAGCAGCAGCAATCCTCGGATTGGGGCGCCCCCGTTTTGCAGGCGGAGCAGATCGCCTACGCGGCCTCCGACGTGCTGTATTTGCACGAACTCTGGGCGAAGCTGGAAAGCCTGCTCGCGCGCGAAAGACGGCGGGAACTGGCCGAGCGCTGTTTCGCCTTTCTGCCCACGCGCGGCGCGCTCGATCTGCTCGGCTACGACGAACCGGACATTTTTTCCCACTAAATCCATAAGACGCCCATTTTGGCATGAAATTTGTCGGGGCTGGGTGATCGCAACCGGGAGAAGGTTGACCCGGCTCTACCCGGCGCACATACAGACGGGACCCATTGCGGAGATTCGACCTTGATGACGGCGGCCGTCGCGACCGTGCGCGAGGACCTCGACGTGGCGCGTTCCGTGCTGTCCCTGGAGGCGGCGGGCCTGCGCGCCCTATCGGCGGCGCTCGACGGCAGCTTCACGGCCGCCGTGGAGCGGCTGGCCGGGATAGCGGGCCGCGTCGTTGTGACCGGCATGGGCAAGTCGGGGCACATCGCCCGCAAGGTCGCGGCGACCCTCGCCTCCACGGGGACGCCCGCTCTGTTCGTGCATCCCGCTGAAGCGTCGCATGGCGACCTCGGGATGGTGGTCGCGGGCGACGCCGTGCTCGCCTTTTCGAACTCCGGGGAGACCAGCGAGCTTGCGGATCTGGTCGCCCACACGCGGCGGTTCGGGTTGCCGCTGATCGCGGTCACGGCGCGGCCGGCATCCACACTCGCCGCGGCGGCGGATGTGGTGCTGCTCCTGCCGGCGGCGGCGGAAGCCTGCCCGATGGGGCTCGCGCCGACCACCAGCACGGCGATGCAGATGGCGCTTGGGGACGCGCTGGCGGTCGCGTTGCTGACCCGGCGCGGCTTCACGGCCTCCGAGTTCCGGCAATTCCATCCGGGCGGCCGCCTGGGCGCCAAACTCAGGCGGGTGCGCGAATTGATGCATGCGGGCGACGCCGTGCCGCTCGCCGAACCCGATACGCCGATGCATCAGGCCCTGCTGGTCATGACCGCCAAGCGATTCGGCTGCGTCGGCGTAGTCGAGAACGGGTCCGGCCGTCTGCTCGGCATCGTCACCGACGGCGATCTCCGGCGCGCGATGGGACCTGATCTGCTGGGCCGGACGGTCCGAAGCATCATGACGCCAAGCCCGCGCTCGATCGGGCCGGAGGCGCTGGCCGCTCAGGCGCTGCACGCGATGAACGGCGGCGCCCGCCCGATCACCACCCTGTTCGTGGTAGACGGGGCCGGACGGCCGATCGGCATTCTGCACATCCACGACTTGTTGCGGGCCGGCCTCGCGTGAACACCGCGCCCGCCGAGCGTCCGCGCCGCGCCATCGAGCATCTGGTTTCGGCGACGGCGTCCCGCATCCGCCGTCCGCCCACCTCCCGCCGGATCGCGCGCCGACGGATGGCGGTGCTGGTCGGCAAGTGGGTGTTGCCGGCGGGCGCCCTTGCCCTGCTGGCGATGATTGCCCTTTGGCCGGAGTTCGACCGGGCGGTGGATCAGAGCCGGATGGCGCTGCGGCGCCTCGGCCAGAACGTCGACGGCGCGACCGTGGTCGATGCGCGGTATCGGGGCGTCGACGAACGCGGCCGGCCCTATACGATCACCGCGTCGGTTGCGACCCAGGTCGGGCCGGAGCGGGTCAACCTGACCGATCCCAAGGGCGACATCGTCCAGGAAAGCGGCTCCTGGCTGATGGTGCAAGCGCAGCAGGGCGTGTTCATGCAGCACGCGAACCAGCTCGACCTGTCGCACGACGTGGTGCTGTACCGGGACGACGGCACGACCTACCGTACCCAGAGCGCCGCGATCGACCTCAAGAACGGCGCGGCGGCGGGTGCCGAACCGGTGCACGCGGAAGGGCCGTTCGGCGTGCTGGACGCTCAGGGGTTCACGGCGACGGACAAGGGCGCCGGGATGCAGTTCGCCGGTCCCGCCCATCTTGTGATGAACGCGCATTCGCAATGACCCGGCTGACAACGGGGGTTTGGCTGGGGCTGGCGCTTGCCCTTTGCGTCGCCACGCGGGCTGCGGCGCAGGGGATCGATCTGTCCAAGGGCGGCCCGATCGACATTACCGCGAGCGACGGCATCGAGTGGGAGCAGAACGCGAAAAAGGTGATCGCGCGCGGCAATGCCCGCGCGGTTCGGGAGAACGTAACGGTGACCGCGGACCGGCTGATCGCCTATTATCGGCGGAAAGCGGGTGGCAAAGCCGGCGCGGGCACGGCCCCCGAGGCGCAGGGCGGCGCGGCCCCCGTCACCTCGTCCGCTTCCGGCGGCCTTGCCGGTGGTGACGCCGACAGCGCCGGCAATGAGGTGTTCCGGGTCGAGGCGGAGGGTAATGTTCACATCTCCACCCCGACCGATCACGCCGAAGGCGACCACGCCGTGTACGACCTCGACCAGGCGGTGATGGTGATGAGGGGGCGCAATCTGAAGCTGACCACGCCTCAGGATGTGCTGACGGCGCGGGATACGCTGGAATACTGGGCGCAGAAGCACATGGCGGTGGCGCGAGGCGATGCCGTGGTGGTGACCAATGACGGCCGGCGGCTGGCTGCGGACACGCTCGTCGCGTACACGACGGACACGGCGCAGACCGACGGCCACGCCGGGACCACCAAGGCGAGCGCACGGACGGAAAACGCCGGGGACGACCCGCTCGCCTCATCCGGCAAGCTCCAGAAGGTCGATGCGATCGGCAACGTGTCGATCCGCACCGCGATCGAAACCGTGACGGGGGACCGGGCCGTCTACGTGCCCGAAACCGGCTTGGCGCGGCTCGGTGGCCATGTTCGGATCACCCGCGGCCAGAACCAGCTCAACGGCGCCGAAGCCGAAGTCAATCTCAAGACCGGCGTATCGACCCTGATCTCCGGTTCAGCCGGACGCGTCCAGGGCCTGGTTGTGCCGAACGATGCGAACGGGGCGGGCGGCGCGTCCGCCGGCAAGGCAAAACCGCCGCCGAAGGAAAAGCAGCCGTGAACGACATGCGGCCGAATGCCGAGTTGCGGGTGCTGGCGGGCGCAGGCGGCCTGATCGCGACCGGCGTCGGCAAGACGTATAAGAAGCGCCCGGTGGTGCGGAATGTGTCGGTAAACGTCCATCGCGGCGAAGCGGTCGGCCTGCTCGGCCCGAACGGCGCCGGCAAGACGACCACGTTCTACATGATTGTCGGGCTCGTTCGCCCCGATACGGGCGCGATCAAGCTGGACGGCGCGGATATCACGACCTTGCCGATGTACCGGCGCGCGCGGCTCGGCATCGGCTATCTGCCGCAGGAAGCGAGCGTTTTTCGTGGCCTCAATGTCGAGGGCAACATCATGGCGGCGCTGGAGGTGGTCGAAACCGACCCCGACCGCCGCTCCATGCTGCTCGACGAGTTGCTGGCCGAGTTCGGCATCGCGCATCTGCGGCGCACACCGGCGCTTGCACTCTCGGGCGGCGAGCGGCGGCGCGTCGAGATCGCGCGGGCGCTGGCGACCCAGCCGGGCTACATTCTGCTTGATGAACCGCTCGCCGGCATCGACCCGATCGCGGTTGGCGAAATCCGCGATCTCGTATCGCATCTGAAGGATCGCGGCATCGGCGTTCTGATCACCGACCACAACGTTCGCGAAACGCTGGAAATCATCGACCGCGCATACATCATGCATGATGGCCAGGTCTTGATGGAGGGACGCCCCGACGAGGTGGTGACGCATGAGGACGTGCGACGCGTCTACCTCGGGGAAAGGTTCAGTCTTTAAAGCAACAACATGACGCGCCGCGACCGCTCATCTCAACCTGCGCCCGGATCACCTGCGTTCGCTCCCGCATGTGAGGCCGGCGGCGCCGTGCGCTGAAGCGGCGCGGCCGTGGCGATCGGTCCCCGCCTCGATCTGCGGATGTCGCAGAGCCTGGTGATGACGCCGCAACTGCGGCAGGCGATCAAACTACTGCAATTCTCGAATCTGGAGGTCAGTGCGTTCGTCGAAGACGAACTCGAGCGCAATCCGATGCTCGAGCGCGCCGACGCAACGGATGGACCGCCGCCCGAACGCCCCGCCCCGGATCAGCTGCCCGCCTCGGCGGGCGCGGCGGTTCCCGACACGGTAGACCACACCCGGTCGGACACGCTGCCCGATGGCGCCGCGCAGCCGCTCGATTTCGACACCGCCGAACTATATGACAGCGGGCCGGGCGACGGCGTCGCGCATGGCCGGGGCGCCGCTTATGAGTTCGACAGCGATGCGCGCAGCATCGAGCAGGTCGCGGCGGGCGCGCCGTCTTTGCGCGAGCATTTGGGCGAGCAACTGCGCCTCACGTTTCCGGACCCGAGCGAGCGCCTGATCGGCGCGCATCTGGTTGCGCTGCTCTGCCCGGCGGGCCGGCTCACCGCGCAGCCGCAGGCCATTGCCGATGCGCTCGGGACCGACTGCGATCGGGTGGAAGCGGTTCGCGCCCGCATGATGCGCTTCGACCCGACCGGGTTGTTCGCGCTCAATCTAGCCGAGTGCCTCGCCGTTCAGCTCGCCGAACGCAATCGGCTCGATCCGGCGATGCAGACTTTGCTCGCCAATCTCGATCTGCTCGCTCGCCGCGACCATCGCCGCCTGACTGCCTTGTGCGGCGTCGATGCGGATGATCTCGGCGATATGATCGCCGAGATTCGCAGACTCAATCCCAAGCCGGGCAGCGGCTTCGACGCGGCGCCGTTGTCGCCGCTGGTTCCGGACGTTTTGATGCGAAGGCTGCCGGACGGCTCCTGGGGGTTGGAGTTGAACGCGGAGACGCTACCGCGCGTGCTGGTCAATCACGCATTCTACGCCCGGGTGGCGCCTCACACCGGCAAGGAGGACCGCAGCTTCCTGGCCGAGCGCATCCAAACCGCGAACTGGCTGGTCAAATCGCTGCAACAGCGCGCGCAGACGATCCTGAAAGTGGCAAGCGAGATCGTCCGCCAGCAGCACGCGTTTTTTCTGCACGGGGTCGCGCATTTGCGGCCGCTCATTTTGCGGGACATCGCGGAAGCGGTGGAGATGCACGAAAGCACCGTCAGCCGGGTGACCGCGAACAAGTATATCGCGACCCCGCGCGGCCTGTTCGAGCTGAAATATTTCTTCACCACCGCGATCGCGGGCACCGCCGGCGGCTTTCACAGCGCCGAAGCGGTGCGGCACCGCATCCGGGCGATGATCGGCGCCGAAACTCCCGCCGAGGTGCTATCGGACGACGCGGTGGTCGCGGTGCTCCGGCGGGAAGGCGTGGACATCGCCCGCCGGACCGTGGCCAAATACCGGGAAGCGCTGGGCATCCCGAGCTCGGTGCAGCGCAAACGGGAGAAGGCCGTGCCGGCCTGACCGTTTCCACCTTCCGGGGGGTAACAGGCAGCATGCAGATCACCGTGTCGGGCAAGCAGGTCGAGATGTCGGACGCGCTCCAGACACGCGTCACGGAGCAACTGGAGGCGATTGCCGGAAAGTATTTCGACCACGCGATGGAAGCCCAGGTGACGTTCAGCCGTGCCCGCAGCTTTTTCACCTGCGATATCAACCTGCATGCCGGACGCGGCCTCACCTTGCGCGGCGAAGGCGAGGCGGCCGACGCGCATGCGGCGTTCGACGACGCCGCCGAGCACATCGCGAAACGGCTGCGCCGCTACCGCAGGCGCGTCAACGAGCACGCCCGCGACCTCGCCCACCGCGACCGCCCGGAAGCGGCCCGCCAATACGTTCTCCGGCACGAGGAGGACGGAGCGGAACCCTCGGCAAGCGACGGCGCGATGTCGCCGACCTATGCGACGGTGATCGCGGAGACGGTTGCCGAGATCAGCCGGCTTTCGGTCGGCGAAGCGGTGATGCGCATGGACCTGGCCGCGCAGACGGTGATGATGTTTCGCAACAGCACAACGGGCGAGCTGAACGTCATCTATCGCCGCGACGACGGCAATATTGGCTGGATCGATCCCGCCCGAAGCGGCTGACCCGGCCGGGCGCAGCATTCAGCGCCGGCCGGACTTTTCCTAATGCAGGGTGGCGGCGACCATTTCGTGGTGCATGATCGCGGCCACCGCGACGTCGTGGCTTTCGGCGACCGCCATCGGCGTGCCGTCTGCCGCGTGGATGCCGAACGCCGCCGTGCCGTTCACGATGATCGGCTTCACATAGGCGATCTGCGCCATGCCGAGCTTCGCGAGCTGCCCGGTGGACAAATGCCGGATGTCGACATGGCCCTCGCTGGCCGGCTCGTCCGCAGCGGCGGCGGTCTTGGTGTTCGCGTCAACGTCCATCGTCTCTTCTCCTGGCAGCGCCGGCCATCGTGAGGCCGCTCTGCCCTCGTCGTTCGGGTCCGCGAGGCGGCCCCCGTCAGCCCTGCTCGGTCTCGCTTTCGATCGTCCGGGCGACCCGGGCGCCGACGCCGTTGCCGTTTCCCGGGCCGTTCGGCGGCGTGCCGATCTGGATGGTCTTGACCCGCACTTCCGGCTGCGGCCGGGCGAGATCGATATGCAGCAGGCCCTTGTCCAGCCAGGCCGACTTCACCTCGATCCCTTCGGCGAGGATGAAGGCCCGCTGGAACTGTCGCGCCGCGATGCCACGATGCAGGAAGATCCGGCCGCCCGTGTCGTCCGCCTGCCGGCCACGGATGACGAGCTGGTTGTCCTCCTGCGTGATCTGGAGGTCCTCCATCGTGAACCCGGCAACGGCCAGCGTGATGCGCAGGCCGACCGGCCCGGTTTGCTCGATATTGTAGGGAGGATAGCCGTCCGAAGACGTCTTCGACGCCCTCTCGAGCATCTGCTCGAGATGGTCGAAGCCCAGGAACAGGGGGGACGTGAATACACGCGTGGTCAAGGCGGCCTCCTCCTACGAGCGAAGCGGTACCGGAACCCATCACGCGGCATTCCGGCGACGCATATTTTGGACGAGCGGCTGCCCGTTGCAAGGGCTTGCGCGCCGTTGTGGTGTCTCAATTGAGTTCGGCCCGCCCCGGCTCCGCAGCCGGCAGGGAGAAAAGAGGTGTCTCGCAACGCTGGACAAACCCGGTGCCGGCGGCTATTGGTAGGTTTACCAACAAACGGGCCGCCTTGTGCAGGATCGTCGGCATGACATCGTGGAAGCTGGTCTCGCCACGCTTCGGGAGCACGGCTATACGGGGTTCACCCAACCCCGCATCGCTGCGCGCGTAGGCCTGCGGCAAAGCCATCTCACCTACTACTACCCGACCCGGCTCGACCTGCTGGAAGCGGTCGGCCGCAGCGCGATGGAGCGTCAACTGGCCGCGGTGGACGTGACGCTCGGCGGCCACGCGTCGCTGAAGGCGGCGGCGGGCGCAATCGCCGCCGTCATCGTCCGGCACGAGAACACCCGCGTGTTCATGGCGCTCGCCCAGGCGGGAGACGAGGAGCCGCGGCTGCGCGAGCTGTTCCGTGAACTGGCGGACGGCATCGTCGCCCGGGTGATGCGATTCCTGGGTGGCTTTGGCGCTTCAACCGCTTCGGAGGAGCCCGCCCGTCTGCTGCACGCCCTGACCGTGGGGCTTGCAGTGGTTGACCTCGCGACCGGACGACCGGACGGGACGCAGCGCGCCGCCGATGTTCTTGAAACCGCGCTGTCCATGATCGCGGAACGAAATTCCCGTCGCGCCAAGCCGGCGCGTGTTGAAGGAAAACGCCCATGACGCACCCTGTCCTGATCGCCGGCGCCGGACCGGTCGGCATGACGCTCGCCTCGGAACTCGCGCGCTACGGCCTTCCCGTCCGCATCGTGGACAAGGCGGCGGCACGCACGGACAAGTCCAAGGCCATCATCGTGTGGAGCCGCTCGCTCGAGCTGCTCGACCGGGGCGGACCGGACGGCGCGGCGCCGTTCGTGGCCGCCGGATACAAGGCATCTGCGGTCAACCTCGTGGCCGGCGGCGGCCCGATCGGCCGCATCGAACTGGGCGACGTGCGCAGCCCACACGCGTACGCCCTGATGCTGCCGCAATCGGAGACGGAGCGCCTGCTCGAAGAGCGGCTGGCCGGCCAGGGCATCGCGGCCGAGCGCGGGGTGGAGCTTCTATCCTTCACCCATGGCGAGACCGGCGTGGATTCCATCCTGCGGCATCCGGACGGGCGAGAGGAGCCGGTGGCCGCGGGGTGGCTGGTCGGCTGCGACGGGGCGCACAGCGCCGCCCGCCACGGCTTGGACGCGCCCTTCGCCGGCGAAACGCTGGACAGCGACTGGATTCTTGCCGACGTGCACCTCCGGGACTGTCCGGTGCCGCCGCACGAGGCGGCAATCTACTGGCACCGGGAGGGCGTATTCCTGCTGTTTCCCATCGCGTCCGGGCGTTACCGCCTGCTCGCGGATATCCCGCCCTCCGGTGCCGCGCATCCGCCTGACCCGACCTTGGAGGAGGTGCAGGCGATCACCGACCGGCGCGGCCCGGCGGGCGTCACCTTGTTCGACCCGATCTGGCTGGCGGGCTTCCGCATCAACGGCCGCAAGGT
Organism: Acetobacteraceae bacterium; assembly: GCA_019241425.1. GTDB lineage: Bacteria > Pseudomonadota > Alphaproteobacteria > Acetobacterales > Acetobacteraceae > JAFAXA01. Next base: position 28,398 of record JAFAXA010000243.1, read on the forward strand.
GGCCAGCTATCGCCACGGCCGGGTGTTCCTGGCCGGCGACGCTGCGCACATCCACAGCCCCGCCGGCGGACAGGGGATGAACACCGGCATGCAGGATGCGATGAACCTGGCCTGAAAGCTGGCCCTGGTGGAACGTGGCACCTGCCGGGACAGCCTGCTCGACAGCTACAGCCCGGAGCGGAGCCATGTGGGCGATCAGGTGCTGAAGGGCGCCGAACGTCTGACAAAGGTCGCCACGCTCAAGAACCCGGTGGCGCAGCGCCTGCGCAACCTGGTCGGCCAAGTGATGCTCGGCCTGCCGCACGTGGCTCACGCGGTGGCCGACACCATGAGCGAGACCACGATCGGCTACCCACACACCCCGCTGAACGGGCCCGCCCTCCATGGCGGACCACAGCCTGGCGAGCGCGTCGCTCCCGTCGCGGGACAGCGGCCGGCTGGCGCGGGGGACAGGCCGCTGTTTGCCCTGTTCGCGACGCAAGGGGAGGAGACCGCGGAGCTGCTGCGCCGCTTCCCCGACCTGCTCGACCCGGAGGTCCGGCCGGCGCTGCAACCGGGCGCCATCTGGCTGGTGCGCCCGGACGGCTATGCCGCCATGGCTGCCACTCAGTCCCGCTGGCGCGAAATTGCCGGCTATCTCGGAAACCTGCGTGCCGATGCGCGCCCGGACATGGAAAAGCTGCCGCCCGAAGGGACCGCCGACGATCCCCACGGGCGATCTGCAGGTGCGCTTCCTAACGCAACTCGGACCAGAGACGGGGCAGCCTCCACGTGTTCGACATGACGGTGCGGGCGGAGGGGCACATGCCAGGCCCCAACTGTCACGACCCCTGAGATGAAACGTTTTACGGTCTGACCGGGACCAGAGACGCGCCGATCGGGCCGGCGCAGACTGGGTTCATCCGATGGGTTGGACGTCAGTCTGAGACATTGGGGGCGCCGTTGATACAAGGCGGCCTGCAAGCTACATGCCGGAGGATGCCCGCCGGTCTCCCCGAACGCCTGCCGATCCTCATTGCACCCTCGCCGCTGCTGAAGGCGCGCGCCCGCGCGGTGGCGGCCGGGGACGAGGCGACCGTGCGCGATCTGCTGCCCCGGATGTTCGCGACCATGTACGACGCGCCGGGTATCGGGCTGGCGGCACCGCAGGTTGGGACGGGTTTGCGGGTCGCGGTGGTCGATCTGATGCCGGACAATGTGCAAACGCCCCTCACCCTGATCAATCCGGAGATCGTCGCGCTCAGCGAGGAGATGGCGACGCGGGAAGAAGGCTGCCTGTCGCTGCCGAACATGTATGCGGAGGTGACGCGGCCGGCGCGCGCCAAGGTGCGCTTTCTCGACGAGACGGGCGCCCGGCGGGAGATCGAGGCGGACGGGCTGCTCGCCGCCTGCCTGCAACACGAACTGGACCATTTGGACGGGGTGCTGTTTGTGGATCACCTGTCGAGCCTGAAGCGCAACATGATCCTGCGGCGGCTCGCCAAAGAGACACGTCAAAAGCAGGACGCGCCGGCGCGCCGCTTCGCCTGAGATGCGCCTCGCATTCATGGGAACGCCGCACTTCGCGGTGCCGACCCTGCAAGCGCTCCATGCGGCCGGCCATGAGATTGCCGCCGTCTACTGCCAGCGTCCCCGTCCGGCCGGGCGCGGCCACGCCGTCCGCCGCTGCCCCGTGCACCGCGCCGCCGCCGCGCTCGGCTTGCCGGTCCGCACCCCCGAGCGGCTGCGGCGGAACGAGGCGGAGGCGGCGCATTTCGCGGCGCTCGATCTCGACGCGGCGGTGGTTGCGGCATACGGCTTGCTGCTGCCGCGGGCGATGCTGACCGCGCCCCGGCACAGCTGCGTGAACGTCCACGCGAGCCTGCTGCCACGCTGGCGCGGCGCGGCTCCGATCCAGGCGGCGATCCTGGCCGGGGACAGCGAAAGCGGCGTCACCATCATGCGAATGGAGGAAGGGCTCGACACCGGCCCGATGCTGCTGGCGGGGGCGGTGCCGATCACCGCCCGGATGACGGCGGCCGAGCTGCACGACGCGCTGGCGCCGCTCGGCGCGACGCTCGCGGTGCAAGCCCTGGCCGAGACCCCGCCGCCCCGCCCGCAGCCGCAAGCGGGCGTCACCTACGCGCCGAAACTGACCCGCGCCGCGGGCAGGATCGAGTGGGAAAACAGCGCGGACGCGATCGATCGCCAGATCCGCGCCCTCAATCCGTGGCCCGGGACGGACACGGTGCTCGGGGGAGAGACGCTGAAGGTGCTGGCGGCGATGCCGGTGGCGGGCGAAGGCGCGCCCGGAACGGTGCTCGATGCGGCGTTCACCGTCGCCTGCGCCAGCGGCGCGCTCCGGTTGCTGCACGTGCAGCGGCCCGGCCGCAGCGCACTCGACGCCGCCGCTTTTTTGCGCGGGCACCCGGTTCCTCCCGGCACCCGCCTCGGCTGACATGCTCTGGGCGTTGCTGCTGGAATATGACGGCGGCCCGTTCGCCGGCTGGCAGCGGCAAACCAACGGCCTTTCGGTGCAGGAAGTGCTGGAAAGCGCGGCGGCGCGGCTGAATGGCGGCCAGCCCTGCCCGACGGTCGTCGCCGGACGCACCGATGCCGGCGTTCACGCGGCCGGGCAGGTCGCGCAGATCGCGCTGCCGGACCGGCTGGATGCGTTGCGGATCCGCGACGCGCTCAACTTTCATCTCAAGCCGCATCCCGTCGTCGTGCTGGACGCTTCGCCGGCACCTGAAGGCTGGAACGCGCGGTTCAGCGCGACCGGCCGCGCCTATCGCTACCGCATCTTGAACCGGCGGGCGCGGCCTGCCCTCGCCTGCGGACGGGTGTGGCATGTTCCGCATCCGCTCGACGCCCAGGCCATGCACGCGGCGGCGCAGACATTGCTGGGGCGGCACGACTTCACGTCGTTCAGGGCGGCCGGATGCCAGGCGAGCGGCCCGCTCCGCACGCTCGACCGGCTCGCCGTGACCCGGGACGGCGCGCTGGTGGAGATCACCGCCGAGGCGCGCAGCTTCCTGCACCATCAGGTGCGCAACATTGCCGGGACATTGAAGCTGGTCGGGGAAGGCGCTTGGCCGGTCGCGCGCGTCGCGTCCGCCCTGCAAGCGCGCGACCGCGCGGCGGCCGGACCCACGGCGCCGCCGGAAGGTCTGTGCCTGGAGGCGGTGCGCTACCCGGCGCCGCTTTTCCCGTGCATGGGAGCCTCTGCGTGCTGAACCGGCGGCGGCTAACGGCGCAGTAACTTGCGGCTTTCCCTTTTGTGGGTCATGTGCGGCGGATGAGCGAGGCCGAGCGGATCGAAGCGGCGATCCTGCGCTTAAGCGGCGAGCGCGGCGAAGGGAAGTCGGTTTGTCCGAGCGAGGTCGCGCGCGCGCTCCGAACCGATTGGCGGCCGCTGATGTCGGACGTGCGGCTTGCCGCACTCCGGCTCGCGCGCGCCGGGCGGATCGACATTCTTCGCCACGGCAAGCCGGTGCAGCCGGATGCGGTGCGCGGCGTCATTCGCCTGCGCATTCGCCCCGTCCGTGCCTCACCAACTGAAACCATCGAAAGCTGACAACGATGCGCGGACTGGGCCCGTTCCTCCGAGACGCCTGGCGTTTGGCGCGGCCGTATTTCTGGTCGGAAGAAAAATGGTCCGCGCGGGTGTTGCTGTTCTCGATCGTTGGGATGAACCTGTTCATCGTCGCCATGAGCGTCGTGCTGAGCTTCTGGAACCGCGAGTTCTACAATTCGCTGCAGGCGAAGGATTGGAACGCCTTCGTTTCCCTGCTGTTCTGGTATCAGCGGACGGAGAGCGGGCTCATGCCGGGTTTCTGCTGGGTGGCCGCGCTCTACATCATCGTCGCGGTGTACCGCACCTACCTGAATCAATGGCTGCAGATTCGCTGGCGGCGATGGCTGACCGGGCGTTTTCTCGATGAATGGCTGCGCGACCGCGCCTATTACCGGATCAGCCTCACCACCGACACCGCCGCAATCGGCACCGACAACCCCGACCAGCGCATCGCCGAGGATTTGCGGGACTTCGTCGACGGCACGCTGACGCTCGGCCTCGGCCTGCTGTCGAACGTCGTTTCGTTGTTCAGCTTCGTCGGCATCCTATGGGGCTTGTCCGGCCCGCTCACGCTGTGGGGCGTGACGATCCCCGGCTACATGGTGTGGGTGGCGGTGCTCTATGCCGGCATCGGCACGGCGCTCACGCATCTGATCGGGCGCCAGTTGGTTCCGCTCAATTTCCGCAAGCAGCGGGTCGAAGCGGATTTCCGCTACGCGCTGGTTCGCCTGCGGGAAAACATGGAGGGCATGGCGCTTTACGGCGGCGAAGCCGAAGAGCAGGGCAACCTCGCCCAGCGTTTCACCAACGTGGTCGGCAATTGGTGGGCGATCATGCGGCGGACGAAGCTCTTGAATTCGCTGATCGCGGGCTATGAACAGGTCGCGGTCGTGTTCCCGATCATCGTCGCGGCGCCGCGCTACTTCGCCGGGCAATTGCAACTCGGCGGCTTGACGCAAACGGCGGGTGCATTCGGCCGCGTGCAGGATTCGTTGTCGTGGTTCGTGACGGCTTACGCGACGCTCGCGGAATGGCGGGCGACGGTTGAGCGGTTGGCGACATTCCGGCGCGCGATCGCCGCCGCGCATGAAGCGGCCGGCACCGGCTTCGACGTTCGGGACAGCGGCACGGAGGCGATCACGCTCGGCGATCTCACGCTCGCTTTGCCGAATGGCGAGACGCTGCTGCGGGACGCCGACATCACATTTCGCCGCGGTGAATCGACCGTGATCACCGGCCGCTCCGGTTCCGGCAAGTCGACGTTGTTTCGCGCGGTCGCCGGCATCTGGCCGTTCGGCAGCGGGCGCGTGGAACGGCCGGCCGGGCGCTGCCTGTTCATGCCGCAGCGCCCCTATATCCCGCTCGGCACGTTGCGGCACGTCGTCACCTATCCGGGGGCGGCCGCGGCGTTTTCGCAAGCGGCGGTGGAGCAGGCGTTGGACGATGCCGGGCTGAGCGCGCTGGTGCCGCATCTCGACGAGGACCAGAACTGGCCGCAACGCCTATCCGGCGGCGAGCAGCAGCGGGTCGCCCTCGCCCGCGCGCTGCTGGCGAAGCCCGACTGGTTATTTCTGGACGAGGCGACCGCGAGCCTCGACCCGGACTCCGAGGCGCATCTGTACGAAGCGCTGCGCCGCCGCTTGCCCGACACCACGATCGTCTCGATCGCGCATCGCCCGACGGTTGCCGCCTTTCACGAGCGGCGGCTCGTGTTCCAGCGCCCGCAGGACGGTCCGGGACGGCTCTCGGTCGCAGCCGCCCCGGTTGCCGCCGAGGCCGCCGGATCCTGACCGCCAAGGGCGCGCGCGGCGCGTCAAAAATGGAGGTCGTATTCGATCTGCCAACGCGGGGTGAACCGGGGCTGCGCGCGGCTGAGACCGACCAGAAAACCCGCGTTCCACTCCAGGGCGCCGGCCCCGATACGTGACAGCTCACCGAATAGTTGCGGGCCGATACGATTGTCCTGCTGTTTCCAACGGCCGAGTTCACCGACCGTCCCCGGCTCGCTGTAGTATTGGACGCCGGGCTCGACGCTGAAATGCTCGCCGAACGATACTTGCCACGCATCGACCCGTGTTTCCCATGCCCACAGGAAGCGCGGGCTTCCTGAGGAAAACCGGCCGAGGTCCTTTTCCACCAGCAGATTGACGGTGTTGGTGAGACCCCAGAAGGCCTTGCGAAGCAGGGGACCGAGCGTCGTCTCGTTGGGATGGCCGCGCAGCAACGTTTGACCGTATTCCGCGAACAGGCCGATATCGGCCCAAGCGTCGCCGGACTCGGTGAGCACGAAGATGTTCTCCGTCGTGATCTGCGTGAAGCGGGTTCCCATGCCGGGACCGGGCTGCCGCTCCCACAACAACTCCAGCTCGGTTTGCCACCAGGGCGTGACGCCCCATTGCACCTCGAAGGTGGCGCTGCGCTCGCCATTCCTCGCCGGATCGGAATCAAACCCGGCGGACCCTACCGTTTCGATCGCCCATTCGCCCACATTCACGTCCGGGCTCCGGATCTTGAAATCCGCTCGCGCCGCCGTACCGCTCGCGAGAATCGCCGTCAGGGCACCGACGATCCGCACGAGGCCGCCCACCCATCCGTTTCTCACGACGAGACGGGCTGCCTTCGGACGCCGATGCCGTCCTGTTCTGGCGCGTCGCCCGAAAAACCGTCCGGCTCGACGGTGCTGAGCTTCGTCATGTCGACGGTTCTCGTGTTGTCCTCGCGCCAGGACACCGCGTCGACGTAGCGCATGCGCCAGGCGATATCGCGCGCGCCATAGGTGTGCACGTCGCACACCATGCTCGCGATCGCCTGGTCACGCACCTCGATGCTGACCAGCATCCGGAAATCGCCGTCCTCCAGGCTTTCCGGCGTCGCGCCCCAAAGCGGACTCGCTTCGGTGATTTCGTGGACCACCGTCCAGGTCAGCAGAAACACCGGAATGCTCGCGCGCACCAGTTCCAACTCATGCGAGCGCCAGAACGTGTGCCCCTCTTCCGTCTGCTCCAGCAGAATGACCGAGACTTTGGCGCGCGCATCGCCGAGCGGGCTGAGCCGGCCGTTGCCGACCCGCACCATGAGCGCGGGCTTGCCGTTATGCGTGGTGATGACCGGATTCTCGGCGAACAGGATCTTCGCCTTCGGCCGCGAGAAGCGGACAAAGATCAGCCCGGTGAATACCGCCGTGAGCGTCATGCCGCACAGGATCTCGACCGCGGAAACGATGTGGCCGTAGAGCGTGCCGGGCGCCATCACGCCGTAGCCGACGGTTGCCAGCGTTTCGATGCTGAAGAAGAACACATCGGACAGCGACCCCGGCCGCGCATTGACGACGCTGCCCGGCGCCAGCGCGTACAGGCTCGCGAACGAAAGATTGATGACGAGTTCGACGACGAGCAGCACCGCGAAGAATTTCGGCCATGAGAGCGTCACCGCCAGGTGATACGGGTCGCGCCAGTCGACGCGGGCGACGCCCTTCTTGCGGAGCGTCATCCCTTCCGCTTCCGTCACCCGCAGGCCGTCCCGCGCGTGCAGATCGCGGAGCCGCTGGCCGAGGCGGCGCCCGCCTGCCGCTTCAGTGCCTTCCATATCGGTCCATTGACGGCCGGGCGCTTCCCATCGCTATCTCCCCGCCGAGTCTTAAGCCGCGGACTGGCGGGGCAACAAGCGGGAGGGTGCCGGTATGAGCGAGACGGGGTTCCGGGCGCTGGTCGCCCGCCGGGACGGAAAAGAACAGACGGTCCGGTTCGAGACGCTGACGGATTCCGACCTTCCGGAAGCCGAGGTGACGGTGGACGTCGAATACTCCTCGTTCAACTACAAGGACGGGCTGGCGTTGAAGGGCCTCAGCCGCATCCTGCGCAGCCACCCGATCGTGCCCGGCATCGACTTCGCGGGGACCGTGGCCGCCTCACAGGACGAGCGCTTCCGGCCGGGGGACAAGGTGATCCTGACCGGCTGGGGCGTCGGCGAAAGCTGGTCGGGCGGGTTCGCCGAGCGGGCGCGGGTCAAGGGCGATTGGCTGGTCAAGCTGCCGGACGGCCTCGATACGCGGGCGGCGATGGCGATCGGCACCGCCGGGCTTACGGCGATGCTGAGCGTGATGGCGCTGGAGCGGTTCGGTCTCCGGCGGGGCGGCGACGTGCTGGTGACGGGCGCGGCGGGGGGCGTCGGCAGCGTCGGCGTGCGGCTGTTGTCGAAGGCCGGCTACGCGGTGACGGCGCTGACCGGTCGCCGCAGCGAGGAGGATTTCCTGCGCGGGCTGGGCGCCGCCGCCATTCTCGACCGCGCCGAATACGAAGCGTCGCCGAAGCCGCTGGCCGGCGAGCGCTGGCATGGCGCGATCGACACCGCGGGCGGCGTCATTCTCGCCAATGTGCTGGCAGCGATGGCGAGCGAGTCGGCGGCGGCGGCGTGCGGCCTCGCGGCCAGCACCGACCTGCCGGCGACGGTGTTTCCGTTCATCCTGCGCGGCGTCGCATTGCTCGGAATCGAATCCGTGCGCTGCCCGACGGAGCGGCGGGAGGAGGCGTGGCGGCGTCTGGCGCGGGAGTTCGATGCCCGCGATTTCGAGGCGGTGACCGAGGAGATCGGCTTGGACGATCTGCCCGCTCGCGCCGATGCGATCCTCGCCGGCAAGGTGCGCGGCCGCACGGTGGTACGGGTGGCGGGCGGCTAGAGGGGCTTGGCGCTGGCGTCGGCCACCCGTCGCTACCGAAGGCTCAAGGGGCGTAGTGCGTGAAGACGAAATCCTCGGCTTTCGGCAGGCGGGCGTGGCACGGCGCGCACGTCCCGAGCAGGGCCTCGTCTCGGTTTGGCTTGCCGTCTTCGAACTGGCCGAATCCCCATCCGCTCGTGGCGGCATATTTCTGCGAGTCCTTGACCGAGAACTGTACGTTTGTGGGCGGCCCGGCGACGAAGGATTGGACCTTGCCGAAGATCGCGTTGTCCTCGGCCGACGGCACATATTTCCACGCCAGCCGCGCGATGATCGCGCCGTCCGGGAACGGGCGCGTCCCGTCCCGGAAGGCTTTCATTGCGATATCGTTTGCAAGCATCGCGCGGAGGTCGTTGAGACTGCCCTTTTCGTGGGCGACGCTCACCACCGGCCAGCCGCGATACCCGTCGGGAAGCCTGACGCCGTAAATTGCGGAACCGGCGTCATCGGCACGTCCGGTCGTGCAAAGCAGCGCAGCGATGGCGCATGTTGCAGCGACAACTGCAAACGTCCAGAAAGGGGGTCGCTTCTTTCTCACGCGGCAGAGACGGGGACTATTCGGGCGGTTGCAGCGTGACGCCGTAGCGGCCGTAGATGCCTTGAAGCACGCCGCGCTCCGCCAGCCGCGCCATCGCGTCGTCGACCGCTCGCCGCAAAGCCTCGTCCGGCGCTTTCATTCCCACACTGACATTCCAGGACAACGCCGGCACCGATCCATCCGGATGCACGAGCCGGAGCGCATCGCCGGGATGTCCGGCGTTGTAGAATCCCGCCGCGACCGGCGTCACCGCGGCGGCATCGATGTCGCCGCCCGCCAGGCCTTGCAGAATGTCATCCTCGAAGCCGAACACCGAGATCGGCACGCCGCGCCCGTCGAGCGTCATCGCGGCGACCGATCCGACCTGCACGCCGACTCGGTTGTGGGCGCCCAGATCGCGATACGCCCGCACCGGGCTTTCCGGCCGCACCGCGAGCACCACGCCGCTGCGGTAGTAGGGCCGCCCCAGCTTGAGGCCGGTCTCCTCCTGCGCCTGTTGGTCGGCGATGGCGTCGAGGATGATGTCGCATCCGGCGGCGCGGATCTGCGAGGTGGTCACGATCCAAACCGGCGTCAAAGACAGCCCCAATTCCTTGGCGAGCGCCCGCCCGAGCTCGATCTGAAATCCGGGCGGATTGTCGGCCCGGCTCGAGAACGGCAAAGCGTTGGGATGGGCGCATAGCTCCAGCGTGCCGCGGGCCTGCAATGCGGCGAGCGATCGCGCTTCCGCGGCCGGCGTGAGCAGGAGCAGCAGGAGGGCGGCGATGCCCGGCCGTGTCATTCCGGCGGCAACGAGCGGATGTAGCCGACCAGACTGGTGATCTGCTCCGGCGTCAGCGTTCCGCCGAAGGCCGGCATCGCTCCCGGCTTGCCGTGCGTGATGCGGTTGACGATGAAGGCGTCGTCGCGCTCGGTGCCGGCGAGTTTCGGCCCTTTGCCGGGCGCGCGTCCGCCTTGTGAGTGGCACCACCCGCAGGTGGTCGCGAACAGCGCCGCGCTCCCGTTCGGCTCTTCGGCGCGGGTCGGCGACGGCGCGATGACGACGCACCATGCCCAAAGCAACAGGATCGCGATGCGCATCGGTTGCTCCTCCGTGCGAGGTGATGCCGCACCGGAACGGGCGGGGCGGCCCGCCCCCCCGGTGCAGGCCGGGCTTATTGCTTCAAGGCGAAGACGATCATTGCGCCTGCATCTTTCGCCATCGATTTGTACGGCTCGCCGAAGGCGCCGTCGTAATCATCGCCGACGAGGCTGCCCCAGCCGGTGGCGACCGCAACATATTCCTTGCCGCCGGCGCTATAGGCGATGATGCCGCCGACATGGCCCAGCCCATCGTTGTGCGACCAAAGCTCCTTGCCGTCCTCGGCGTTGTAGGCGTGCAAGATGCCCGTCGCATCGGGCACGAAGACCAGATTTCCGGCCGTTGCGAGCACGCTCGCAAGCGGCGGTTGCGCGTACCGCACCTCCCATTTCTTCTGGCCGGTGACCGGATCGCGCGCGTCGAGATGTCCGGCGATCTGGCCGTTCGGCGGAGGACGCAGGGTAAAATTGGCGCCGATATTGAGCTGGACCTGCGGCTCGACGATCGGCGTCGTTTTCACGATCTCGATGTCGATGCACCATTCGTTGCCGATCTTGTAGTAGAGGCCGGTTTTCGGGCTGTACGACCCGGCATTCCAGCTCACGCCGCCATCGATCGCGGGGCAGAGCGGCGTCGCTTGCTTGCCCTCCGTCATGTCGCGCCTGCCGATCAACTCGCCCGTCTTCGGATCGATCGACTTCACGAAATTGTAGTTCTCGACGATCGGCCAAACATTCGCCAGCCCGGCGTCTTTGCGATCGTAGACGAAGATGAAGCCGCTCTTGTTCGGATGCACCACAAGGTCGCGCCCGTCGCGGTTGATCATCATCATTTCGCCGACCGCGCTGTCGAAATCCCAGGCGTCATGCGGCAATTCCTGGTGATAGAACTTCAACTTCCCGGAATCGGGGTCGAGCGCGATCACCGACGTCGTGTAGAGATCGTCTCCCGGCCGCGGCCCTTTGGTCTTCCACTCCGGCCCTGCCCAGTCATAGAGCGGGCCGGGGTTTGCCGTGCCCCACCACACCGTGTTGCTGGCCGCGTCGTAGGTCCCGGGCATCCAGCCGCCGCCGCCGCCGGTCCGCCACGAATCGTTGCCCCATGTCGCCTTGGCCTCGTCCGTGCCGCCCGCGACGTCGAACTCCCAAAGCTGTTTGCCGGTCGCGGCGTCGACGCCGAAGATTGGGCCGCGATACGGCCACTCGCCTCCTTGCGCCCCGATGATGACCTTGCCGCGCACGAAGAGCGGCGCGCCGGTGAAGCCGACCGTGAGTTTCTGCGAGTTGATGAGTTTGGTGTCCCAGACCGGCTTGCCGGTCTTGGCGTCGACGGCGATGAGGCGGCCATCCACCGTGCCGATATAAACCCGGCCGTCGCCGATCGCGATCCCGCGGTTATACGGCGAATGCGTTTGCCGGGAGATGAGGTCCTCATCCAGTTTCGGAATATACGACCAGAGCACCTTGCCGGTCGCGCCATCTAGAGCGAACAGCCGGCTGTACGAACCCGAGTAATAGAGAACGCCATCGGCGGCGAGCGGCATGGTTTGCAAACCGCGCGTCGTGCGGCCCGGGAAGTGGGTCCACGCCACTTCGAGATCCTTCACGTTGCCCGTGTTGATCTGATCGAGCCCGCTGAAATGATGGGATTGATAGGTGCCGTGATAGGTGAGCCAGTCAGCACCGGCCTCGTCGGCGCTTTCGATCCGCGCCGCGTCGACGGGCTTTGCCGATCCTTCGCCCGAATTGGTGGCTTGGGCATGCGCCGCCGCAAACGGCGCCGCGGCAAAGCTGGTGGCCAGCAAAAATTGCAGGCATTTGGTTCTCATCGCGTTTCCCCCGTGCTGCTTATGCGGCTTTGTTTGCACTTGGCACAGCATACGCCCGGCACACGTGATGACAAACGGTAAACGCCGCGGGGCCGCGTGTAACTTTGGCGTGCAAGCAAAACGTCGCCATCGTCATCGAGATCGGGGCGCGAACGACGCCGCATCGAACGGGCCGGCAATTTGCTCCCGTCTCATTCGCCTTTTGCGCGCGTCCCGGGCGTTACGCCGCAGTGCAAACGTCGCCGACAACCCTATGGAACCAATGGATGCGCCTGCACCGGACGGCGCGCGTCAGACGCTGCTTACGCTTCGGGCAGACTGCCACAACGCGCCCGATCATGGAACGCCATCTTAGCCGGTGGAAACGCAGACAGATGGTTAGGCCGGCACGCTATCCCGACGCGCCCGGGTCGCCCGCCGCTGCCGAATACGGCGGACGGTTGCGAAGCTGGCGACCAAGCTGCCGACCAGCAAAGCGGCTTCGACCAAGATCAGCCCCGTCATTCCTGCAGTTCCTCAATCAAGTCGATCGTCGCGGCGATGGTCCAGAACGCGCATCCGAACGTAGCACAGACCGCCAGCCAGAAACCGAAGCTCCAAGGCTGGGTCTCAAGTAGCAGGTAGGCTCCCGCCCCGCTCGCGAAAAGAGACAGCCCCGCACCCAATAGGTTGCACAAGGCGCCGATCAGCCGTCGGAGATTGGTCGTGTTCTGGCGCTTGTTCTTCGGCATAGCCGGCGCTCACAACCAAGAATGCCGGGCTGCCGAACCACCTTTTACTCGACCAGACAGCGGGGGGGTAAGAGTCGCGGGTCAATCGGCAACGCTGCCCGTCGTACCGCCCGATGGGTGCGCCCGCACCGGGCGGCGCGCGTCAGAGGCTGGCTTCGGCGAGCGCGGCCAGGAGCCGCTTGCCGTAGCGCTCGACCTTGGAGGCGCCGACGCCCTTGATCTCGGCAAGCTCGTCGAGCGTTGCCGGACGGGTGCGCGCGACGTCGCGGAGCACCGCATCCCAGAAGATCACGTAAGGCGGAACCCCCTGCGCCTTCGCCTCGGCAAGACGCCAGCGGCGCAGGGCGTCGAACACCGGGTCCGGGTCGGCGTGGTCGGGCGCCTGACGTGGCGATCCCGGTTCGGCAGCTGGCGGCGGCTTGTCACGGCGGAGCGTCAGGCCGGTTTCGCCGCGCAGAATGGGGCGTGCCTTGGTTTCGACGGGAAACAGGGCGCCATGGCCCGCGGTGTCGACGTCGAGCGCGCCATGCGCGATCAATTGCCGCAAAACGCCGCGCCAGAAACCGGCGCCGTGCTCCCGCCCGACGCCGAATGTCGGGAGGCGGTCGTGCCCGTGCCGCCGCACCGCGTCCGTCATTTCGCCGCGCAATACCGACACGATATGGACGGCGCCGAACATCTGCTTCGTGCGGAGAACGGCGGACAGCGCCATTTGCGCTTCGCGCAGGCCGTCGAACGTCTCCGGCGGTGCTCCGCAATTGTCGCAATGCCCGCAGGCTTCGGCAAGCTCCTCGCCGAAACAGGATAGGAGCGTGCGCGTGCGGCAGCCGGCCGCCTCCGTCAGACCGATCATCGCGTCGAGGCGCGCGCCCATGACGCGCCGCTGGGCGTCGGGCGCTGCGGATTGCGCGAGAAAGTGCCGGGCCCGAGCGATGTCCTCGACGCCGTGCAGCAGCAGCGTCGCGGCGGGATCCCCATCCCGGCCGGCCCGGCCGATCTGCTGATAGTAGGCTTCGGGACTGTCCGGCATGTCCAGATGCACGACGAAGCGGACATCCGGACGGTCGATCCCCATGCCGAAGGCGATCGTTGCAACAACAATCACCGGCTCGCCCGAACGAAACCGCGCGAGCGCGGCGCGCTTGGCGGACGGGTCGAGCCGTGCGTGGAAGGCGATCGCCGGATAGCCGCGTTCGGCGAGCTTTGCCGCGACCTTCTCGGTCTTGGCGCGGCTGCCGCAATAGACGATGCCGCAAGTGCCGGTTCGCCGCTTCAGGAAAGCGAGGAGCTGCGCCGTTTCGCCGGTCTTGGGCGCCGCCGCGATATGGAGGTTGCGGCGATGGAAGCTCGCGGCGAACACGCGCGCTTCCGTCATGCCCAGCGCCGCGAGGATGTCGTCGCGGGTGCGCCGATCGGCGGTCGCGGTGAGCGCGATCCGGGGCACGCCGGGGAACCGGGCCGGCAGACACGCGAGGTCGCGATATTCCGGGCGAAATTCGTGCCCCCATTGCGACACGCAATGCGCTTCGTCGATGGCGATCAGCGCGATCGGCAGACGCGCGAGCCGCTCGCGCAGACCCGACCCGAGCAGGCGTTCGGGCGAAACGTAGAGCAGGTCGAGGCGGCCCTCGGCCAGCGAGCGCGCCGTTTCCTGGGCGGCCGCGGGCTCGAGTTCCGAGTGCAGCACCCCCGCCGCGACCCCGAGCTGGCGCAATGCCGCCACCTGGTCGTCCATCAGCGCAATCAGGGGCGAAACGATGATCGCCGTGCCGGGGCGGCACAGCGCCGGAACCTGATAGCAGAGGCTTTTGCCGCCGCCGGTCGGCATCAGCACGAGGGCGTCGCCGCCCGCCACGACATGCGCGACCGCTTGTTCCTGCAAGCCGCGAAAGCTCGCGAATCCGAACACCCGGCGCAGAACGGCGCCCGGCTCGCGTTCGGATGGATCGGACGCGGCGTGCGCGGCGGCTGCTCCGCTCATGCCGTTGCGGCGGTCCGCGTGAACGCGGTCAGCGTGGGGTCGGGATCAGGATCTCCACGCGGCGGCTTTCGAGCGCCGAGAGCTGAAAGTCGGTCGGTCCCTGTGCCGTCATGCGGATGCGGTCGCGCGCCACGCCGTCCCGCTGCAACTGGTCGGCCACCACCTGCGCCCGGGTGCGCGACATGGCGATGTTCGCCTTTTGGCTGCCTTCCGGATCGGCGTAGCCGTTGACGGTCACGGGCGCGTTCGGGTGCTCCTGCGCCCAATTCGCGGCGGCGGCGACGGTGTTGGTGGCCGGCTGGTCGAGCGCCGCCGACCATTCCTGGAAGAACACCGGGAAGCGCTGGGTGGTCTCCGCCCGGTTCGCGCATGCAGCCGGCAGGACGAGCAAAGCGAGCAGAGCGAGGCGGCTGGCAGCGGCGCGCATCGGCCGAATCCCTTCATGCGTTCGCGGTTCGGCAACCTACCTGCCGCCATGCTAACCGGCCGTCAATCGCGACCTCGGGGGCGGTCAGGCCGCGGCCGCGACCGCGTGCCCCGCCGACAGCCGGTAGGTGCGGTCGAGCCGCTCCACGCCGGTCAGGCGATGCGCGATCAGAACGACGCTGCGATCTGCGGCGGCGTCGTTCAGCGTTTGCAGAAACGCGCGTTCCGTTTCGGCGTCGAGACCGGCGCAGGGTTCGTCGAGGATCAGGATCGGGGCTGGGGACAGCAAGGTGCGGGCGAGCGCGAGGCGGCGCCCCTGCCCGCCGGAGAAGCGGGCGCCGCTTTCGCCGACCCAGGTGTCGAGCCCGTCCGGGAGTGCCCGCACGACATCGGCGATACGGGCGGTATCGAGAGCGGCCCAGAGCGCCGTCTCGTCGGCGTCGGGGCGGGCGAGCAGCAGATTGGCGCGGATCGTGTCGTCGAAGAGATGCGTCGTCTGCGAGAGCCAACTCATGCGGGTGCGGAGGCTGGCCGCGGTCAGACCGGCGAGGTCGGTGTCGCCGAGCAGCACCCGGCCGCTATCGGGTGCAACGACCTTCAACGCCAGGGCGGCAAGCGTGGACTTGCCGGAGCCGGATGGGCCGAGCACGGCGATCCGGGCGCCCGGCGGCACGTCGAGGTTCAGCCCCTCGAACACCGCCGGCCGCTCCGGCAGCCAGCGGAAGCTGACCTTTTCGAAGCGGAGCCGGTGAGAGGCGGGCAATGCGCGGGGTGCGAGCGGCTCCGGCACGGCGAGCGGCGCCTCGGCGACATCGAGGATGCGCGCCGCGGCCGCCGCTGCGTGGCCGGCCAGCACGCCCGCGCGCGGCAACCCCGCGACCGCCTCGAACGCCGCCACGACGAGAAACGCGGCCAGCACCGCCGTCGCGGGATCGGCGGGCGCCGCCGCCAGCACGAGCAGTACGGCGGCTTGCGAGCTGAGCAGCGCCAGCGCGCCCGCGACGGCCGCCCGGTCGGCCAAGGTTCGTTGCGCGTGCAACAGGTCGGCTTCCCGCGCCTGCACGGACGCGAGCGCGCGGCCTTCGGCGGCAAAGGCGCGCACTTCGCGCAAACCCGTCAGCGCGTCGAGACCGGCGACGCGCATGGCGGCCGCGGCATCGGTGATACGGCCACCGGCGGCGACCGTCAGCCGCGAAGCGATGCCCGGCAGCACGAAGCCCGAGAGCACGAAGCAGGCGCCGATGCCGGCGGCGAGGCGGGGGTCGCGGGCGCCGATCACCACGGTCAGCACGGGCAGCAGCACGATCGCGCCGGCCAGCGGCACCAGGATGCGGAGATAGAGACCGTCCTGCGCTTCGACATCCGCGACCAGCCGCGCCAGCACCTCGCCGGTGCGCCGAAAGCCGGTGCCGCCGGCGGACCCGGCCGCCAGCTTACGGAAAAACCAGACCCGTAGCGAGGCGAGCGCCCGGAAGGTGGCCTCGTGGGTCGCCAGCCGCTCGGCGTAGCGAAGCACGATCCGCCCGACCCCAAGCAGCCGCAACACGATCGGCGCGACCAGCGCGCCGGCCAGCAGCGCCTCGCCGACCAGCGCGCCGGATGCCGTCATCAGAGCAATCCCGGCAGCCAGCGAGAGCAGGGAAACGAGCAGGCCAAGCGCGAGCCATGCCGCCTGCCCGCGCCATAGGCGGACGATGCGGACCAGCGCGCTCATGCGGCGCCGCGCGCCGAGACGGCCTGGCCGGCGCGCAAGTCGAGCCGCCGGCCGCCGCCGAAGGCCTGCGCCGCCGCCGAGTGGGTCGCCAGAATGACGGTGCGGCCGATCGCGAGCCGGCGCAGGCTCGCCAGCACTTCGCTTTCCGTTGCCGGATCGAGATGCGCGGTCGGCTCGTCGAGCAGCAGCAGCGGGGCGTTTTTGAGGAATGCGCGCGCAACCGCCACCCGCTGCGCTTGTCCGCCCGAGAGGCCGTACCCGCCCTCGCCCACGCGCGTCTCCAGCCCGTCCGGCAAGCCGTTGGCAAACTCCAGCACGCGCGCGCTGCGGGCGGCGTCTTCCACCTCGCGGTCGGACGCTTCCGGGCGAGCGAAGCGGATGTTGTCGCGGATGGTGCCGGCGAACAGGACCGGCCGCTGGCCGATCCACGCCGTCAAACGCGCAAGCGCTTGCGGCACCAGCTCGGCGATATCGGCGCCGTTGATCGTCACCCGGCCGCTATCGGGGCGCACGAAGCCGAGCAGGATCTCGATCGCGGTCGATTTGCCGGCACCCGACGGCCCGGCCAGGATCAGCGTCTCGCCGGCGGGCACGCGAAAGCTGAGGCCGTCGAGCGCGGGTCCGCGCGCGGGGTCCCAGGTCAGGCCCACATTTTCGAACGCGACGGCGACGCCGCTCGCGGTGACGGTGCGAACGCGCGCGGGCGGCCCGGGCTCGGCGGGAAGCGGCGGCAGCGTCGCCAGCGGCCCCGCCGCCCCGGCCGCGTGCAGGCGGTCCTGATAGGCCGCTGCGAAACTCCGGAGCGGCGCGAAGAACTCCGGCACCAGCAGCAGCACCGTCATCGCCGCCGCCGGCGAACTCCAGGTGCCGCGCGCGAGGCCGGTGCCGTAGCGGATCGCCAGCAGCACGAGCGCGGCGGCAAGGGCGAGGTCGAGGCTGGCCGAGGACAGGAACGCCACCCGCAAGACGCGCATCGTGCGCCGGCGCAACTCGTCGGCCGCGGTTTGCAGCCGCCCGGCTTCCGCCGTCGCTTGCCCCGCGAGCACGATCGTCGCGATGCCGCGCACCCGGTCGACGAATCGCGCCTGCAGCCGCGCGAGTGCCACGAATTGGCGGCGCGATGCGGAGGCCGCGCCGATCCCCGCGAACGCCATGCCGAACGGGACGAACACGCCGGCAACCGCGAGCACGAACGCCGCCAGCGGATCGGCGAACAGCACGACGCAGGCGACGACGGCCGGCCCGAGGACCGCGAGCACCGCCGCCGGTGCCCAGCGGGAAAACAGGCCGTCGAGCGCGTCCACCTGGTCGATGACCAGCGCCGCAAGCTCGCCCGAATGCGCGCCCCGCAGCACGGACGGGCCGGCATGCAGCAACCGCCCGAGGGCGTCGCTGCGGATGCGCCGCCGGGCCGCCGCCCCCGCGGACCAGGCGGCGCGTTCGGAGAAGAACGACAGGGCGGCGCGCGCGACCCCGAGCGATGCGAAACACAGGATCAGGGTCGCGGCCGGATAGCCGGGCGGCGCTCCGGTTCGGGGGGCCAACGCGTCCGCGAGAAGGCGTCCGGCGCAAACCGCCTGCCCCGAGGCTGCCAGGATGGACAGGAGACCGGAGGCGACGACCGGCCATTGATGGCGCCTGCCAAGCCTGATCTGCTGCCGCAGCCAAAGCTTCGCGGCCTTGTCCCCCTGTCCGTCTCGCGCCATGAACGCCCATTAAGTCAGGATCGGCAGGATTGACAGCCCGCGCCGCGGGCCGCCCGCACATTCCGGCCCGTTCGTCCCGGCGTTCCGCGGGGGCGACGAGGCTCCTTCCTTGAGGGTCAGAACACGGCATGGATCAAGTGAATCGCGCGGTCACGGCAGGGCTGAACGCCCTCCGCTCACTCTTCGACCTCGTGCTGGCGGGCTTCACCGCGCTCGAAAACTGGTTGCGCACGCAGTTGGTGACGCTCGGCGTGCCGCGGCAGATGGTGACGGTGCTGCTGATCACGGCGGCGATCGTGCTGGTACTGATCGTGCTGCGGGCCTTCGGCGGACTGATCCGGGTGCTGATCGTGCTGTTTCTGCTGCTGCTGCTGCTGCACCTGATGTTGCCGGCGTTGCACGCCTGAGCGGCGGCGACCGCGCAAACAAAGAGGGCGAGACCAAGGATCGGCCTCGCCCTTCCGGCTCATCCCGCCGAAGCGGAGCCTACATGTTGTCGTTGTGCATCGGCGTCATAGCCGGAGCCGACCCGCTGCCCATGCCCGCCGCGTTGCCGGAAGCGCCGGGCGGAACGAAGGTCTGACCGGCCTGCGCCGCCGCCAGGCTCTTCGCATTCAACTGCTCGATCATCTGGTCCCCAGTGGGCTGGGCGCCTCGGCTGGTGCCACGCATGGGGGCGTGGTGCATGCGCCCGTGGGTCATCGGCCTCGCGGGTGCGGTGTCCGTATCGCTGTTCTGCGCGAGTGCCGGGCCTGCGGCGAGTGCGATGGCAAGGGCGGCAGCGCCCAAGCGCGCGGTTAGGCGAGTGCTCATGACGCAAATCTCCTATCGTCAACTGTGACGCGTTCAGGCCACGGCCGACCGGTGCAGGCCTCCGCGCCTCTTCGCACAACATCGGAAACTAACGAGCGTTCCCCAATCCCGCGAGTGACATTCGTTCTTTACTGCACTGTTTCAGCGAGCGGTCGCCGCGAAGACACACCGGGGCGGGAAATTGCCAAGGATGCCCGAGGGCCTCTACCCTCGCCTGCCGGGGAGGACGGACGGGATGAGCTTCAACACGCTCAGCTACGTTCACGGTGCGGCAACGCAGCCGCTTTTCGGCTGGACGATCGGCCAGTGCCTCGACCATGCCATCGAACGCTTCGGCGAGCGGCCGGCGCTGGTCGTCCGCTCCCAGGCCATCCGTTGGAGCTATGCGAAACTGGGCGAGCGGGTCGATGCGCTGGCGGCGGGTCTCGTCGCCTGCGGCCTGCAACCCGGCGACCGGATCGGCATCTGGTCGCTGAACCGGTCGGAATGGGTGCTGGCGCAGTTCGCGACGGCCAAAGCCGGGTTGATCCTGGTCAACATCAATCCGGCGTACCGGGCCGCCGAACTCGAATACGCGCTGAACAAGTCCGGCTGCCGCGCGCTCATCACGGCGACCGCATTCAAATCGAGCGACTATCTCGGCCTGCTCGAAACTGTGGCGCCGGAGTTGCGCCGCTCGGCGCCGGGTGCGCTCCAAGCTGCGCGGCTGCCGGCGTTGCGGTCCGTCATCCTGCTGCCGCCGGTCGATCCCACTCTGGGCGTGGAGAACGCCGACGCTCGCGGCACGCTCGCGTTCGACGCGGTTTGTGCGATGGGCGGCGCGGCGGAACGCGCGCGTCTCGACGAGCTTGCCGCGACGCTGCAATTCGATGACGGCATCAACATCCAGTTCACCTCGGGAACGACCGGCGCCCCGAAAGGCGCCACGCTGACGCACCACAACATCGTCAACAACGGGTATTTCATCGGCGAGGCGATGCGGCTCTCGGAACAGGACCGGCTTTGCATTCCGGTGCCGCTTTACCACTGCTTCGGCATGGTGCTCGGGAACATGGCCTGCGTGACCCATGGCGCGGCGATGATCTTTCCGGGCGAAGGCTTCGACCCGCTCCTGACCTTGCAAACGGTCGCGGAGGAACGGTGCACGGGCCTGCACGGCGTGCCGACCATGTTCATCGCCGAACTGGAGCATCCGGAGTTCCGCAGCTTCGACCTGAGCAGCCTTCGCACCGGCATCATGGCGGGCTCACCCTGCCCGATCGAGGTGATGCGCCGCGTGATGGAGAGCATGCATCTGCGCGACATCACCATCGCCTACGGCATGACCGAAACCAGCCCGGTCAGTTTCCAGACCACGCCGGACGATCCCGTGGAACGGCGGGTCAGCACGGTCGGACGCATCCACCCGCATCTGGAAGTCAAGCTGGTGGACGGCGCGGGACACATCGTTACGCGGGGCACGCCGGGCGAACTCTGCACGCGCGGCTACTCCGTCATGCTCGGCTACTGGGACGACAAGGAGCGTACCGCCGAGGTAATCGACAGCGCACGCTGGATGCACACAGGCGACCTCGCGACGATCGATGAGGAGGGCTATTGCGCCATTGTCGGGCGGCTCAAGGACATGGTGATCCGGGGCGGCGAGAACATCTACCCGCGGGAGGTGGAGGAGTTCCTCTACACGCATCCCGCTATACAGGACGTGCAGGTGTTCGGCGTTCCGGATCGGCGGATGGGTGAAGCGCTGTGCGCCTGGGTGCGGCTCCGGCCGGGCGAGGCACTGACCGAAACCGAGCTGGCCGCCTTTTGCCGGGGCAGGATCGCCCACTACAAGATCCCGTCCCACATCCGGTTCGTCGACGCGTTCCCGATGACGGTGACCGGGAAGGTCCAGAAATACCGGATGCGGCAAGCGATGGCGCTGGAATTGGGATAAGTCTCCCATTCAATATGACGACCGTCAGTTTTGCCCCGGCCGAGCACAACCTTAAGTTTTCGCTACGACACGTCTTCTATTTGTCGGACGATGCAAACTTGCGGGGCGCGCGTGATTATTTCGCACCACACAACCATTGCGATAGAAATTAGCCATCCGGCTTGCTGCCCAGTAACATTCTATAAGTGCCTGGATCTAAAGTACAAAAGGTACATTGCATGAATGTTATGCGGCCAGGAAAATTGCTCATAGCCAACGGAGCACACTGTGCGTTCAAAGTCGACGTAAGGCTTGTAGCGCGTTGAATTTGAGTGTTCAGTTACGTTAATAGACGGCGTCACCAACCTAGGATGTCCGTTATGGCCCGCGTCTTCTCCGCCGAGTTGTCCCGGCGGTCGCTCTTCCTGGCAGCCGGGCGGATTGAACTCGCCGGCGAGTGGCGGACGGCGGACTGGCCGCGCCAGTGGTCCTACCTCGTCGAACCGGGATCCCGCGAGCTTTGGCTGGGACGGCTTTATATCTGCGTTGCGCGCAAGCGCGCCTCACATTCGCTGGCGGTGGCCTCCCAGCACGTAGGAACGGAAGCCGCGGCCGCGCGGGAGTGCCAAATCCTGTCTTTCAAGGCCCCGGTCCGGGCCATTTAGAACCGACTGATTTCACCCGCCGTTGCGGCCCGGTCCGGCGACTGCTAGACGGGCCGCGGCCGGAGCGTAGCGCAGCCTGGTAGCGCATCAGTCTGGGGGACTGGGGGTCGTGGGTTCGAATCCCGCCGCTCCGACCACCGACTGGCGGTCCGGTCCGATACATAGACCCCGTCGCGTGCGCCCCCGTCTGCCCTTCCTGGCGCCATCGCTAAAACCTCACGCCGACCGTCGCCTCCGAGCCGGTGCAAGGGTGGCGGGAGCGGGGAAGCTTAGTTGGGCGCCGAAACCAGGTGGCGAGACGGCTCCGGTATTGGCCGGCCCAGCGCTTGCGCTTCCTCGAGCCACGCCGCGATCGCGTCACCAACGTTCCGCGCGGCCAATTCGCGCGTTTCCCCGTCCGACATGCAGCCGGGCAAATCGGCTACCGTCGCGAGCCAGCCGCCCCCTTCTTCGCGCGGCAACGGCTCGATCAGCACGGGATAGTCAAAATCGGCCACCAACTCCTCCGGCACTTCAAGGAACTCGCACCAGCTTGCGAATATACACCGGCTTGATTGTCCGCGCGCGGGCGATCGTCAGGATCTCGCCCATCGCAGGATGAGAAACCTTTTGTGCGATCCGCCGCCGGACGGGGGATGCAGCGGGCACCGGCGCGAGCGCAGACCACCTCCACATCCTGGATCGTCCAATCTGCTGCCGGGTTTCGGCGCATTCGGTCGAGAACGTCGTCGGGCATTGTACATCCGGCTTGAGGCGAACGGGGAACCTGGCACCTGCAATGCATGCTGGGTGATGCGTGAAACGGCGCGGAACGGCGCCGGTGCTCGTCACTCTATCCTTTGAAAGGGCGGCGACGAAGCGAAGGCGTTGGCGATCTATCCGGGACGGTCTTGTTGGCACCTACCCGAGCGCGTTCCGGATGGCGATCAGTTCATCCAAGGTTTCCGCCAGCACAGCGCGAAGGCGTTCCGCTTCGCGCTCGACGCGTTCCCGGCGCACCCCCGCCCTGCCCGGGGCCGGTGCCGGTTCGGCGACCGGCAGGCCTGGCAAGGAAGGCTCCTTTTCGGGGACGGCAGTCTCGGCCTCCAAGCCGTCCTCGGCCTGATCTTCCGGGGCCGGCGGTGGGATGTCGTCGGAGAGCTTCCCGCCCCCCTCCCGCAGCAGCCGCTGCACGCCCTTGATCGTGTAGCCCT
>JAFAXA010000253.1 GCA_019241425.1 Acetobacteraceae bacterium
GCGGTTGCTCCGTCCGAAAAAGCGACCGCCATCCCGCACCTCCTCCCTGAACCTGCCACGAGACTCGTACCTGCCGGCGGGACGATGCGCCGGCACCGCAGTTCCGTTTAGCACGATTGGCCGGAACGCGGTCGAGCGGGCGCGCCAGTGCCGAACCGATGGCCTTTCGCTCGGTCAACCCTCGCACATGGGATGTGATTTCGGAATGCCAGCCTGGGTCGTGGCGCATGGGCGGGGCGCGCGAAACGCGGGTGGCCGGACTCTGACCCATACGCAGATGAAACGCATTGCCGACCCCCGTTTGCGTTCCTCCGGCCGCGCTCTCGGGCGCTCGCTCCACTATCCGTTCCAGGAGATTTCCGTGCGCATTGTCGAGAACGGAAGAGAAACGCCCGGCTCCGGGCCGCAGCCCGGTGCGAAGCCTGCGGTGGGCCGCCGCCGGGTGGGTATTGCCGTGGTTGGCGTAGGCGGTGCCGTGGCGACCACCGCCGCGGCCGGCGTCGAAATCCTGCGCGGCGGGACTAACCGGAGATTAGACGGCCTGCCGCTCGCGTCGGTGTCCGTGCCGGGTCTGGCTGCTTATGATGACATCGTGTTCCGGGGCTGGGACCTGAACGGCCAGACCCTGGCCGAAGCCGCGGCCGAACATCGCGTCCTGAACGACGATCAACTGGCGATGACGGGTCCGGCGCTGGCCACCGTGCGGCCTTGGCCGGCGGTTGCCAGCAGTGCCTTTTGCCGCAACATCGAAGGCGCCAATCAGCACGCGGCTCGCACCCATCGCGACGCCATCGCCGCGATCATCGCCGATCTCCTGCGGTTTCGCCGGGAAGGCGAACTGGACGGTACGGTCGTCATCAATCTCGCGTCCGTGGAGCGCACCGCCGCGGATCATCCGGTCCTGTGCTCGCTCGATGCATTCGAGCGCGCGCTTGACGCCAACGATCCCGCGATCGGGCCGGCCATGCTCTACGCCTATGCCGCGATCGAGGCGGGCGTTCCCTATGGCAATTTCACGCCGTCTTCGGCCGCGGACGTTCCGGCGCTCGTCGAGATGTCGCGTCGCCGCCGCGTGCCGGTGGCCGGCAAGGACGGCAAAACCGGGCAAACGCTGATGAAGACGGTGCTGGCCCCCGCACTGCGCGCGCGCAATCTGCACGTCGATGGCTGGTTCTCCACCAACATCCTCGGCAATCGCGACGGCGAGGCGCTGCGCGATCCGGACAGCCTGCAATCCAAGCTTGGCACCAAGGGCCGCGTGCTCGACAGCATCCTCGGCTACAAGGTCGAGGATCATATCGTCGACATCCGGTATTACCGGCCGCGCGGCGACGACAAGGAGGCCTGGGACAACATCGACCTCAGCGGCTTCCTCGGCCACCGCATGCAGATCAAGGTCAATTTCTTGTGTAAGGATAGTGTGCTGGCGGCGCCGCTCGTGCTGGAAATCGCCCGCGTGCTGGATCTCGCACACCAGCGCGGCGAGAGCGGCCCGCAGGAGCAGTTGTCGCTGTTCTTCAAGGCGCCGATGACCGCGAACGGTCACGCGCCGGAGCACGCCTTTCCGGTGCAGGAACGCATGCTGCATGAGTGGCTGTCAGCGGGCGCTTGAATGAGCGCGGAGGCTGAGGGCGAACGCGCGCCGCCCGGCCTGCTGCCGCTGCTGCGCGAACTCGGCGACCTCAAGCGCGTCCGCTCGGCATCCTATACCGGCTCGTTCGCGGAGCGCTGCTTCGCGCAAAGCTGGGCGTGGCTGGCGGCGGGCGTGCCGGCGCGCGACGTCGCGCGTGCGGCGACCTCCCGGGCTCTTGCCGCCGCGCGGCTGGGCGATCTCGATGCCGCCACGCTCGGCGCCGCCGGCATCACGCCCGACGCCGTCCGTGCCATTCGTCACCGTGCGGTCACGGAATTGGCGGACCCGCTCGACCCGGCGCTGCGAAGCTGGCTCGTCGAGAGCGCGGAGGAACTGCCTTCCGCACCGGCGCCGGGCTTTGTCGGGCGCCTCGCCCGCCAGCCGCGTGCCGGCGTGACCTGTCCGGGGCGGGGCCGGCTGGTGCTGGAGCCGCCCGAAAATCACGCCGAACACAGCGCGGCGGTCGCGGTGGCGGGCGTGCTGCTGGCGCCGTCCTGGAATGCCGATCCGGTGACGGTGTTCGTCGCGGGTCTCGCCCACCATCTGCACAACGCGCTGCTGCCGGATAGCGGCTTTGCCGGGGAAATGCTGCTCGGCGAGTGGCTGGCGCCGGCAATGGCGCGGGCGAGAGAGATTGCGCTTGACGAGCTCGGCAGCGAGTTGCGCGAAACGGTCGAGAGCGCCTGCCG
>JAFAXA010000312.1 GCA_019241425.1 Acetobacteraceae bacterium
CACGAAACCGGAGCCGACCCGGCTGACGATGCCGAGCCCGAGCATCAGGGCCAGCATCTCGGCCCCGCGCGCGACGCCGTAGCCGAGATCACCGCAATACGCGACGATATGAACCTGCGGCATCGCCATCGCCGTGCAGCACGCGACCCCGGCGACACAGAGCAGCGCCGTCAGCACGGCGGGGGGCAAGCCGAGCGGGCGCCCACTCTCTCCGCCGGGAGTATCGGTCCCCGCGGCGGCGGATAGCGGCGCCGGGCGGCGCATCATCAGCATCAGCGGGGGCATCGTCAGCAGACAGAATATGCCGATCCCGAAATGGGTTTGTCGCCAGCCGGCGGTTGCAACGAAATGCTCGATCACGGGCGGCCAGACAGCGCCGGCCAGATAGTTGCCCGCGGAACAGATTGCAACCGCGATGCCGCGGCGCCGCTCGAACCATTTGGAAATATCGGCGATCATCGGCCCGAAGGTCGCGGCGCTGCCGACGCCGATCAGCGCCCCCTGCATCAGCGTGAACTGCCACAGCGACCTTGCCTGCGCCGAACCGGCATAGCCGAGTGCGAGCATGAACGTGGCGGCGAGCAGCGGCCGGGCGATGCCGAACCGGTCGGCCGCGCGCCCGATCGCGATGCCGCCGATGCCGAAGCCGAGCGTCGTCAGCGTGTAAGGGAGCGTCGCCTCCGCCCGCGCCACCGCGAACTCCGCCTGCACGGCGGGCAGAACGATCACCACCGACCACAGGCCGACGCTGCCGATCGTGCACAGCAGAACGGCGACCCCGAGCCTGGTCCAGGAAGCCGGCCCATCCATCGCCGTATCCCGGCCGTCTCTCGCCTGACGCACGCCCGACCCCCCCAATGACGCGGCAAGTTAGGATGGGCGGTTTCGCGCGCAAACCGGGCCGCCCGCATGGGTGGGGTGCGATCGGCGGCTTCGGCCTGACCGCCGTCCGGCCCGCTCGTACACGGGGAAGGGACTTGCCGCCTGCGCGCGCCGCCGCCGATGATGACGCGTAACACCAAGCGGGACCGGAGGGCCCGCCGCAATGTCCGAGCCCGCCGCCCTCATCCCCCCGCATCCGTCGCCGGGCCCAGGCCCGGTGTTCGCCGCGCTCGATCTCGGCACCAATAATTGCCGGATGCTCGTTGCCGCCCCGGTCGCGAGTGGCTTTCGCGTGCTCGACAGCTTCAACCGCATCGTCCGCCTCGGCGAAGGGCTGCACGACACCGGGCGGCTCAGCCCGCCCGCGATGGACCGGACCATCGCGGCGCTCGGCCTCTGCGCCGCGCGGCTGAGCCGCCGCAAGCTGCGCGGCGTCCGGGCCATTGCCACCGAAGCTTGCCGGAGAGCGGCGAACGGCCGCGAATTCCTGGCCCGGGCACGACGGGAGACGGGGCTCGCGATCGACGTCATATCGAGCCGCGAGGAAGCCGAACTGGCGCTCGAAAGCTGTGCGCCGTTGATCGCGCAAGAGGATCGGCGGGTGCTGTTGTTCGACATCGGCGGCGGCTCGACGGAGTTCGCCTGGGTCCGCCTCGGCCCGGACGGCAAGCCCGAACTCGCCGGCGCCCATTCGGTGCCGGTCGGCGTCGTGACGCTCGCCGAGCGCTTCGGCGATTTCGGCTTCACCGAACCGGGGTTCGAGGCGATGGTGGCCGATACCGCCGCCCGCTTGGCCCGCTTCGAGGCGACCCATTGCATCGCCCACGAAATCCGGCAGGGCGGGGTGCGGCTGCTCGGCACCAGCGGAACCGTGACGACGCTGGCGGGCGTGGCGCTCGGTCTGCCGCGCTATCGCCGCCCGCTGGTCGACGGCGTCGTGCTGACGCGCGAGGCGGCGACCATCGCGCTCGCCACCTTGCGCGCCATCGGCCGGGACGGCCTGGAACGCCATGCCTGCGTCGGTCCGGGCCGCGCCGAGTTGCTGCTGCCCGGCTGCGCAATCTTTACGGCCATTCTCCGCCACTGGCCGGCGCCGGCCCTGGTGGTCGCCGATCGCGGCCTACGCGAAGGGATGCTGCTCCGCATGATGCGGGCGGATCGAACGCGACCGGCCCACCCGCGCACACGCCCGCACGGCAGCTGCGGGTGAAGGGCGGTCGCGGCGCGGCGCCGCCCTCGCGCGCGGCGGCGGTGACGGTCAAGACGGCGCGCGGGCGGAGCACCGCGTCGCAGGCGTGGTTGTCGCGGCAGCTCAACGACCCCTATGTGCGCGCGGCCAAGCAGGCAGGCTGGCGCAGCCGGGCCGCGTTCAAGCTGATCGAACTCGACGACCGCTTCGGGCTGATCCGGCCCGGCATGCGCGTCGCCGATCTCGGGGCCGCGCCCGGCGGCTGGACGCAGGTGGCCGTCCGGCGCGGCGCTGCGCGCGTCGTCGGCGTCGATCTGCTCCCGGTCGATCCGGTTCCGGGCGCGACCATGCTGCAAGCCGACTTCACAAGCGGGGACGTGCCGGACCAGCTCGCGTCCCTGCTCGGCGGGGCGGCCGACATCGTGCTGTCCGACATGGCGCCGAACACCACCGGCCATGCCGGCACGGACCATTTGCGGATCATGGCGCTCGCCGAAGCCGCGTTCCACTTCGCGCAAGCGACGCTCGCACCCGGCGGCGGTTTCGTTACCAAAGTGTTCCAGGGCGGCTCGGAGCGCGACTTGCTGCTCGCCATGAAACGCGACTTCGCGACCGTCCGCCACGCGAAGCCGCCCGCCAGCCGCAAGGAGTCGAGCGAACTCTACGTGGTCGCCCAAGGCTACCGCCCCGGATAACAGGCGGGCATCTTTTCGCGGCGC
>JAFAXA010000016.1 GCA_019241425.1 Acetobacteraceae bacterium
CGGCCCCACGAGCGAGCCCAGGATGTTCAGGGCGAGATAGCCGGCACTGGAAGTGACCGACAATTTCAGCGTCAGGCGCAAATAGGTCGGCAGCCAGGTGATCATCACGTAAGCGCCGCCGAAGATCCCCGTCGCCATGATGAGCGCGGCGAGCGTCCGTCGCTGATGGGCACTGGCAAAAATGTCCCAGAAGGGCGCTGCCTCCGCTCCCGCTTTCCGTGCCGTCTGCGCGTCTGCGTACACCGAGGATTCCGGGACAAGGCGCCGGATGAACATCACCAGCACCGAGGGGACGATGCCAATGGCGAACAACACGCGCCAGCCGAACTGCTCAGGAAACAGGGATCCGATTACCGGCAACAGCGCGACCGAGACGGCGTAGCCAGCGGCATAACCACTCTGGACGGAGGCGGCGACCCGACCGCGCAGCGGCGGGCGCACGACTTCGCTGATCAATACGCCGCCCACCGCCGCCTCGCCGCCATATCCGAGACCCTGGAGAAAGCGGATGCCGAACAACTGCGAGAAGGAGTTGGCAAAGGC
The DNA here is from genome assembly GCA_019241425.1 of Acetobacteraceae bacterium. GTDB lineage: Bacteria > Pseudomonadota > Alphaproteobacteria > Acetobacterales > Acetobacteraceae > JAFAXA01. The sequence goes on from JAFAXA010000016.1 coordinate 544, forward strand.
GGCTAAGAACGTGAACACGGCGACCCAGAGGATGGTGAGTTGGAGGACGCGGATACGGCCGATGCTGTCCGCCAAGATGCCGCCGCCCCAACCGCCCACGGCGGTGCCCAGAAGCGCCGCCGTCGCGAGATAGCCTGCTTGCGGCTGAGTGAGGCCCAGTGTGGCCATCAGCGATGGGATCACGAGCGCATAAATGGTCGTGTCCATCGAATCCAGGCCGAACCCGGCGAAGCACGCCCAGAAAGTCCGCCGTTCGACGGTGCTTAGCTCGGAATACCAGCCCAGTTTGAAGCCGCCGAGCTTCTCGTTCGGACCCACTTGAATATCCATCGGGCGCCTCCTTCCAACTGCCGGCAGGCTTGATACGCAACCCGCCATCTGGCGCACTCAGGTCTGAGCCGCCTCCATCCCGTTCGCGATCGACAACGCGTACTCGTTCCGGCGGCCGCGCGACCCTGCGCCGGCGCGGCACGTGCGGCGGCCTGCCGCTTGCGGGGAGCGCCGCATCCGACTAAAAGCCGCGCCTTGTCTGCGCGCCGGGCCTGAAGGGCATGCCCGGCCGCGACCGCTGCGCGGATCGCAGCACCATCGGCCAGAGGAGAGAAAAATGCCCAAGATGAAGACCAAGTCGTCGGTCAAGAAGCGGTTCAAGATCACCGCGACCGGTAAAGTGCTCGCCGGACCGGGCGGCAAGCGCCACAACCTATATGCGCGCACCCAGAAGGCCAAGCGCCAGAACCGCGGCAGCCAGGTGCTGACCCACGCTGACGGGCTCACCGTCAAGCAGTGGGCGCCCTACGGCCTCGAATAAGGAAGGGTCGGCACATGGCACGCGTCAAACGGGGCACCACCACCCACGCCCGGCACAAGAAAGTCCTGGAACAGTCCAAGGGCTTCGTCGGCCGCTCCTCCACCACCTATCGCGCGGCGCGCGAGCGGCTGGAGAAGTCGCTGCAATACGCCTATCGCGACCGGCGCAACAAGAAGCGCGATTTCCGCGGCCTCTGGATCCAGCGCATCAACGCCGCCGTCCGTGAGCACGGCCTCACCTACAGCCGCTTCATCGACGGGCTGCATAAGGCCGGCATCGAAATGGACCGCAAGGTGCTCGCCGCCATCGCCTATGACGACCCCGGCGCTTTCGCCGAGGTGGTCCGCAAGGTGCAAGCCGCCCTGGGCTGACAGGCCCGCCAGCCCGTCATCGCCAGCGTCGCGCAGGTCAGCGAACCACCCCGTCCTGGATCGCTCCGCCTCCGCCGTCCAGCGATGACGAGCCGAAAGGCTGTGTAGCGGAACCGGCCCATGACCGATGCCTCCATCCACCTGAAAGCGGAGACCGAGGTGGCGCTCGCCGCCGCGTCCGACCTGCGCGCCTGGGACGCCGTGCGGGTGTCCGTGCTCGGCAAGGCCGGACGGCTCACCGCGCTCTTGAAGGAACTCGGCCGCCTGCCGCCGGAGGTCCGGCGGGAGCGGGGGGTCGGGCTGAACCGGCTGCGAGACGAACTGACGGCGGCGATCGAGGCCCGGCGGCAGGCGCTCGACGCGGCGGCGCTGGACGCGCGGCTCGCGGCGGAACGCATCGACCCGACCTTGCCGCCCCGGCCGCGTCCCGCCGGCCTCATCCACCCGATCAGCCGCACCGCAGACGAAATCATCGCCATCTTCGGTGCGATGGGGTTTTCCGTCGCCGAGGGCCCGGACGTCGAAACCGACTGGCACAATTTCGGTGCCCTCAACATTCCGGGCCACCATCCGGCCCGCGCCGACCACGACACGTTCTACCTGCCCGCAATTGGCGACGCGCCGCCGCCGGTGCTCCGCACCCACACTTCGCCGGTGCAGATCCGCACCATGCTGGAGCAAGCGCCGCCGATCCGGGTGATCGCGATGGGCCGCACCTACCGCGCCGACCACGACGCGACGCACAGCCCGATGTTTCACCAATGCGAGGGCCTGGTGATCGACCGCGCGATCACGCTCGGCCATCTCAAGGGCTGCGTCACCGATTTCCTGCGCGCGTTCTTCGGTCTGTCCGGCCTGCCGGTGCGGTTCCGCGCCAGCTACTTCCCGTTCACCGAGCCGTCGATGGAAGTCGACATCGGCTGGAACCGGCGCACCGGCGAACTCGGCGGCGGCGGCGATTGGCTGGAGATCCTCGGCAGCGGCATGGTGCATCCGCGCGTGCTCGCCAATTGCGGCATCGATCCGCGCCAGTGGCAGGGATTCGCGTTCGGCATGGGCGTGGAGCGCATCACCATGCTGAAGGGGAATATCGCCGACCTGCGGCCGTTCTTCGACAGCGACATCCGCTGGCTGCGCCACCACGGCGCCAACCCGCTGGCGCCCGCGACGCTGCACGAGCGCGCGTGATCCGATGAAGTTCACGCTGTCCTGGCTGCGCGCGCATCTCGACACCGACGCCGCGCTCGCCCGCATCACCGACACGCTGACCGCGATCGGCCTCGAACTCGAATCGGTGGAGGATCGCGGCGCCGCGCTGGCGCCGTTCCGCATCGCGCATGTGCTGGACGCGACGCCGCACCCGAACGCCGATCGCTTGCGTGTCTGCACCGTCGAGACGGGAGGGGAGACGGTCACCGTCGTCTGCGGGGCGCCGAATGCGCGGCGCGGCATGAAGGCCGTGTTCGCCCCGCCCGGCAGCGTCATTCCGGCCACCGGCACCGTGCTGAAGGTGGGCGAGATACGCGGCGTGCAGAGTGCCGGAATGCTGGTCTCGGCGCGCGAACTCGCGCTGGGCGAGGACCATACCGGGATCATCGAGTTGCCGGAGGAGGCGCCGCTCGGCGTTCCCTACGCCGCTTGGCTCGGCCTCGACGATCCGGTGATCGACATCGCGGTGACGCCGAACCGCGGTGACGCCTTGGCCGTGCGCGGCGTCGCGCGCGACCTGGCCGCCGCGGGTATCGGCACGCTGCGCCCCTGGAACCCGGAGCCGGTCGAGGGCGGCTTCCCGAGCCCGGTTGGTTGGCGGATTGACTGGCCGGAGGCATGTCCCTGGGTGCTCGGCCGCACCGTGCGCAACCTCCGCAACGGGCCGAGCCCGCAATGGCTCCAGGAGCGGCTCGCCGCGATCGGCCTCCGCCCGATCAACGCGCTGGTCGACATCACGAACTTCCTGACGATCGACCTCGGCCGGCCGCTGCACGTATTCGACGCAGACAAGGTCACGGGCGGCGCGCTCGCCATGCGGCGTGGCGCCGGAGAAACGTTCCGCGCCCTGAACGGCCGCGATTGCACCGTGACGGACGAGGATTGCGTGATCGCCGACGCCGCGGGCGTGCAGTCGCTGGCGGGGGTGATGGGCGGCGCGGCGACCGGCAGCGACGAAGCGACAAGGAGCGTGTTCGTTGAATGCGCGCTGTTCGACCCGGTGCGGGTCGCGCTCACCGGAAGGCGGCACGGCATCATTTCCGATGCGCGCCAGCGCTTCGAACGCGGCATCGATCCGGCATTGCTGGCCCCGGGGCTGCAAGCCGCGACCAGGATGATCCTCGAATGCTGCGGCGGCGAGCCGAGCGCGGTCGCGGCCGCCGGGCACGAACCACGCTGGCAGCGCTCCGCCTCGCTCCGTTTCGCGCGGCTCCGCGAATTGGGCGGCGCCGACGTGCCGCCGGACGAGGCGGTTGGCGCCCTGCAACGCCTCGGCTTCACCGTGGAAGCGCGCGACGCCGAGCGCGTCACCGTCGCCGTGCCATCCTGGCGCAACGATGTCGAAGCCATTCTCCGCAACTACACCGCCGACCCGGGCCTCCGTTCCGATCTGAACGCCGAGACCGGCCTGTTGGACCAGGCGCCCGCGCTCTCCCCCGCGCACCGTCGGGAGGTCGCGGAGGCCTGCGCGCAGACAGAACCGGAATACGATCTGATCGAGGAGGTGCTGCGCCTGCGCGGTCTCGACACCGTGCCGCCGGTATCGCTGCCCCAGGCGGAGCCGGTGCCGCCGCCCGCCCTCACAGCCGCGCAATCCCGCACGGCGCTCGTCCGCCGCACGCTGGCGGCGGAGGGCCTCGCTGAGTGCGTCACCTTCAGCTTCCTGCCGTCGGCGACGGCGGCGCTGTTCGGCCCGGCGCCGTCCGCGCTTCGGCTGGTCAACCCGATCGCCGCCGACCTCGACCAGTTGCGTCCGACCCCGGTCGCGACGCTTGCGCTTGCCGCCGCCCGCAACGCCGCGCGCGGACAGCCCGATCTCGGGCTGTTCGAAATCGGCCCGGCCTTCGCGCCCGAGCAGCCCCAGGGCCAGCATCTGGTCGCGGCGGGACTCCGCACCGGGGCGACGCCGCGCAACTGGGCCGCCCCCGCGCGCCCGATCGACGCCATGGACGCCAAGGCCGACCTTTGGGGCGCGCTCACCGCCGCCGGTGCGCCGCTCGAGGGCCTGACCGTCACCGCCGACGCGCCCGGCTTCTATCATTCCGGCCGGTCCGGCGTCGTGCGGCAGGGCAGGGTGGCGCTCGGCACCTTCGGCGAACTGCACCCGCGTCTGGTGGCGGCGCTCGACCTGCCGGCGCCCGCCGTCGTGTTCGAGTTGTTGCTCGACGCGGTTCCCGAGCCGAAGCGCCGCAAGCGCGCCGCCGCCGACCTCTCGCCGCTGCAACCGGTGCGCCGCGATTTCGCCTTCCTGGTCGGGGCGGAGGTCGCGGCCGAGACCCTGCTGCGGGCGGCGCGCGGCGCAGAGCGCGGCTTGATCGCGGGCGTTACCCTGTTCGACGTGTTCGCGGGCGGCGGGCTGCCGGACGGGCAGAAATCGATCGGCATCGAAGTCGTGTTCCAGCCGCGCGACCGCACCCTCACCGACGCCGAGATCGACGCCGCCGCCGCCAAGGTGGTCGCCGCGGTGGCGAAGGCGACCGGCGGGGTGTTACGCTCGTCCTCGTGACACCCGATCGCGAACACGTCTTGGCAACGTTGCGTGAGCACGCGCCGGAGCTTCGGCGCCGAGGCGTCTCGCATGCCGGTCTGTTCGGGTCACTGGCGCGCGGCGAGGGGTGGAGCGGGAGCGACATCGATATCCTGATCGAACTCGATCCGGAGGCGCCGGTTGGCGCTTTCGAATATGTCGGCATCACCCAGTATCTGGGAGAGTTGTTCTCCGGCCGCGTCGACGTTGCCAATCGAAGCAGCCTCAAAGCGCTTGTTCGGCCAAGCGCCGAACGCGACGCGGTGTATGCCTTCTGACCGCACCCTGCTCGCCCTCCTCGACATCCGGGACAATGCACGGCTCGCCCCGTCCTTCATTGAGGGAATGAGCTTGGCGCAGTTCAAGTCCGATCGCCGGACGGTCTACGCCGTTTCCCGATGCCTCGAAATCATCTCGGAAGCGGCGCGTCGCCTCTCGCCCGAGCTTCGCGAGCGGCATCCGGACCAGCCATGGCGAGCCATCATGGGCCTCGGCAACGTGTTCCGGCACGATTACGACAATGTGGCCGAGGAGATCCTGTGGCGAACGGTCCACGCAAGCCTGCCGTCGCTCCTGTCCGCCATCGAGCCCGAAATCGCCTCCATGACGCCAAGAGCCGGTCCGGACGTGCCCGGGCACTGACACCGGCGGCAATTTTCCCTATCTCTCCGCCATGACCGACACGCCGCTCGCGCGCATCCGCAATTTTTCGATCATCGCCCATATCGATCACGGCAAGTCGACCCTCGCCGACCGGCTGATCCAGGCCACCGGCGGGCTCTCCGCGCGCGAAATGACCAACCAGGTACTCGACAGCATGGAGCTTGAGCGCGAGCGCGGCATCACCATCAAGGCACAAACGGTGCGGCTCGACTACCGGGCGCGGGACGGCGAACTCTACGAGTTGAACCTGATGGACACGCCCGGCCATGTCGACTTCGCCTACGAGGTGAGCCGAAGCCTCGCGGCCTGCGAAGGCTCGCTGCTCGTCGTCGACGCCAGCCAGGGCGTCGAAGCCCAGACGCTCGCCAATGTCTATCAGGCGATCGACGCCAACCACGAAATCGTGCCGGTGCTGAACAAGATCGACCTGCCCGCCGCCGACGTGCCGCGCGTCAAGCAGCAGATCGAGGACGTGATCGGCCTCGATGCGTCCGACGCGATCGAAATCAGCGCCAAGACCGGCCTCAACATCGAGGGCGTGCTGGAAGCCCTCGTCACCCGCCTGCCGCCGCCCGTCGGCGACGCGCAAAAGCCGCTGACCGCGTTGCTGGTCGATAGCTGGTACGACCCGTATCTCGGCGTCGTGATCCTGGTCCGGGTGCGCGACGGCCGGCTGCGCCGCGGCCAGAAGATCCGCATGATGTCGACCGGCGCGGTGCACGGCGTTGAACAGGTCGGCGTGTTCCGGCCGAAAATGGTTGCGGCCGACGATCTCGGGCCGGGCGAAATGGGCTACATCACGGCCGCGATCAAGACCGTCGCCGACTGCAAGATCGGCGACACCATCACCGACGATCGCCATCCCGCCGCGCAGGCGCTCCCCGGATTCAAGCCCTCCGTCCCGGTCGTGTGGTGCGGCCTTTATCCGACCGACGCCGACGATTTCGAGAAGCTGCGGGAAAGCCTCGCCAAGCTGCGCCTCAACGACGCGTCGTTCCACTACGAGCCGGAAACGTCGGCGGCGCTCGGCTTCGGTTTCCGGTGCGGTTTCCTCGGCCTCCTGCATCTCGAAATCGTACAGGAGCGGCTGACTCGCGAATTCGCGCTCGACCTGATCGCAACCGCGCCGTCCGTCGTCTATCGCGTGTACCGCACCAACGGCCAGACCGAGGAACTGCACAATCCCGCCGACATGCCGGATGGCAGCGTCATCGACCACATTGAGGAGCCATGGATCCGCGCGACCATCATGGTGCCGGACGACTATCTCGGCGCGGTTCTGACCCTGTGCAGCGAGCGGCGCGGCCAGCAGCAGGATCTCACCTATGTCGGTAACCGCGCGATGGCGGTCTACAAGCTGCCGCTGAACGAGGTGGTGTTCGACTTCTACGACCGGCTGAAGTCGGTGTCGCGCGGCTATGCGAGCTTCGACTACGCGATGGACGCCTACGCGCCGGGCGAGCTCGTCCGCATTTCCATTCTGGTCAACGGCGATCCGGTCGACGCGCTTTCGTTCATCGCGCATCGGAGCGCCGCCGAGGCACGGGGCCGCGCCATCTGCGCCAAGCTGAAGGACCTGATCCCGCGCCAATTGTTCAAAATCGCGATCCAGGCGGCGATCGGCGGCCGCGTGATTGCGCGCGAAACCATCAGCGCGCTGTCCAAGGATGTCACCGCCAAATGCTATGGCGGGGACATCACCCGCAAACGCAAGCTTCTGGAGAAGCAGAAGGAAGGCAAGAAGCGGATGCGCCAGTTCGGCAAAGTCGAAATTCCGCAGACCGCGTTTCTCGCAGCGCTGAAGATGGACGCCTAGTCTAGACGCGGGGATCTCCGGCCGGAGCAGCCGGAGGCTGTCAGTAGTGCGATTGGAGTGCTTGCCTCGGCTTCCCCGCTGGCCTCCCAAGACCCGGAGCGACGTGTGAGAACGGCATAAGGCCGAACCAGCGCGGCATATTCCGTATGAGCTGCCGATCGCCTTCCAACCTGATCTGGCCTGCCGTCTGAGCACTGGCGATGGATACATCGCCCATGAACACCTGCGCCAGCGCGAGAAGAGTACAGGCGATCCAGATATCAACCTCATGACCGGGGTCATCCAGACAAACATCGACTTCGCCGGTCTGTACGATCAGCCACCAATTTTTCATTGCTTTGAGATCGGTGAATTCGACCTTCAGCACAGTCCGTCGTTTCGGAAAGTGCTCGGTGATCAGGAAGCGATGGATATCCCACATCAATGTGCTTGGGTGTAGCTCACCATGCGGCAACCTGCTGCGTGCCCAACGCTGGCCCCATGTGCCGGCGGCGTCCACGAGCGGCCTGAGCTCGCGGCCAGCTTCGGTAAGGCGATATTCCGAACGCCCGGAATGGCCCGAGGCCTCGTGCTGGATGACACCGGCTTCCTCCAAAGCCCTCAGCCGCTTCGAAAGCATCGCTGCCGTTATCAAAGGGATGCTGCGCCGGAAGTCGTTGAAGTAGCGTGCGCCTGCCAGCAAATCGCGCACGAGTAGCAGGGTCCAACGCTCTCCCAATATCTCCAGTGCCTTCGCGACCGGGCAATAGGTGGCATAGCCTTTCATGCCGGCAGTTTATCCACGGGCAATGGCCTGTGCGAGTATACTTTAGATAGTTGAAACAAGTTTCCGGGGTTCGCAGCATGGCCTCTGCCCGTGCTGGCAACGAAGCCCTTTTCGCGAGGCTCGTTGCGGCGCGCGGCCGATGGAGGGAGCCATGACGAAAGTTCAGATTGCAAGGTTGAATCGGAGATCGTTGGCGATGTTAATTGCCTCGCCACTCGCTCTCCTGGTCTTCCCGGCACTGGGAGACGTGGCACCGCCGATGAGCGGCGCACCACGGCTGGCGATCGGCGGGTATGACACCGTGGCGTATCACACGGTCGGCAAAGCCGTTCCGGGCAGACTGGAGTATCAGACCCTGTGGCACGACGCTCGCTGGCAGTTCTCCAGCAAAGAGAATCTCGACCTCTTCACCGCGGATCCCGAGAAATACGCGGCCCAATATGACGGGCATTGCGCCATGGGTGTTGCGTATCAAGACGGCCACAAGGACACGGTTGACCCTGAGGCCTTCACCATCGTGGACGGTAAATTGTATATCAATCACACAAGATACTGGACCACCGAGTGGCGCAAAGATGCGGCCGCGAATATCAGTCGGGCGAACAGGAACTGGAGTAGGGTTCAGGCAACGCCCGAACCGGAAAAGTAAGACGCGACGCAGGTTGGTGACGACCTGCGTTCACCGAGCATTTGCTGGTGCCGACACTGCAGCCGGGCGACGCGCCTTCGGGGACAAGTCGCCCGCGCATCAGATCGCGAGTGCGCCGCTGCACCCGACATTGGGACTCTTCAGGTCAATCGGGTCTAGCCCTTGCCGGGCAGCTTCACCACCTCGATCTCGATCGCCTTGTAGTACGCGGCGACGTC
>JAFAXA010000131.1 GCA_019241425.1 Acetobacteraceae bacterium
GAGATTGGCGCCGACCGAGAAATGCTGGCCCTCGTTGTAGATGACGAGCGCCTTCATCTTCTCGGCAACGAGCGGGATGGACTGGGCGAGCAACTGCATCACCTGCTCGTCGAGCGAGTTGCCCTTCCCCGTGAACTCGAAACAGGCAACGCCGTCGCCGATGTCCCACAAGGACGCGGAGCCGTTCCGCAACAGCGGCTTGCTCCGCCGCTTCACGTCCTCGAGACGCAGCACGCCGTCCGGGCGTACGAGGTCGCGATAAGCGCCATCCGTGCCCAAAGATTGCAGTTGGCCGTTCTCGACGCGGCAGAAACTGCGGTCGCCCGCGAGCTTCAACAGCGGCGGCACGTCGGCGCCCTCCGCTGCCAAACGCCGCGCGAACCACGCGGCGCCAAGCTGGTCGATCAGTTCGAACGGACCGCGCTTCCAGTTGTAACCGAGCCGCATCGCTTCATCGACGGACGCGATGTCATCCGCGATTTCCGGAACCAGCGACGCCGCGTAAGCGAGGGTCTTGCCCATCACCGCCCAGGCGTAGCGCCCGGCTGGCGTCCCCGCCTCCATCAGGCGGCGCAGATCCTTGGCCGCCGCCGCGATCTCCGGCACATCCGCCTTCACCGAAGGGCGGTACGCGCCGGTGCCGAGATCGAGCGCTTCCTTCATCTTGGCGCCGCCCGCGCCCCGGGCCATCCGGTAGAATCCGCCCTTGCCCTTTCGGCCCGTGCGGCCATCGGCGATCATCGCGTTCACGAGCGGGACGTCGCGCGCGACCCCATGGAACGCATCGGATGTCGGCAGCGTGCGCGACATGCTGGCGTTGATATGCGGCATCAGGTCGATGCCGACGAGATCGAGCAGACCGAAGACGCCGGTTTTCGGAATGCCGAACGGACGCCCGATCACCGCGTCGGCGGTTTCGACCTCGATCTTTTGCTCGATCGCCTCGATGACGGCGAGCTGGAGCCAGAGCGTCCCGATCCGGTTGGCGATGAAACCGGGCGTGTCCTTGCAGCGGACGACGCTCTTGCCGAGCGTCACATCCGCGAATCGGCTGACCTGTTCCACGAGCGCCGCGTCGGTTTGCGGGCCGGTCACCAGTTCCAGCAACCGCATGTAGCGAGGCGGGTTGAAAAAATGGGTGATCAGGAAATCGCGCGCGAACGCGTCCGGCATGTCGTGCACGAGCGCAGCGAGCGGAATGGTCGATGTGTTTGAAGACACACCCGTGCCCGGACGGCGCACCCGATCGAGCTTGCGATACAGCGCCTGCTTCACGTCGGGCCGTTCGACCACCGCTTCGATGATCCAGTCGCATTCGGCGAGGAGGCCGAGATCGTCCTCGATGTTGCCGGTCGTCACCAGCTTGGCGGCGGCCGGCGACATGAACGGCGCCGGATCGGTTTTGAGCATCCTGGCGACCGCCTCCTCGGCGACCGCGCTCCGCGATCGCGCGCCCTCGCGCACGATGTCGAGCAGCACCACCGGCACGCCCGCATTGGCGACCTGGGCCGCGATCCCGGCGCCCATCACGCCGGCGCCGACCACCCCGACCTTGCGGATGTCGGGCATCACACGCGCTCCAGCACGGTTGCGATGCCCTGGCCGCCGCCGATGCACTGCGTCGCCAGCGCGAACCGGCCGCCCTCGCGGGCGAGCAGGCTCGCCGCCTTGCCGACGATGCGGGCGCCGGTCGCGCCGAGCGGGTGGCCGAGCGCGATCGCGCCGCCATCCAGATTGACGGTGTCCGGGTTGAGGCCGAGTTCACGCGCGCAGGCGAGCGCCTGGCTCGCGAACGCCTCGTTCAGCTCCACGACGTCGAGCCGCCCGGCTTCGATGCCGGCGCGCTCCAACGCCTTGCGGGAGGCGCCGACCGGGCCCATGCCCATCGTCTCCGGCGCGCAGCCGGCGACCGCCACCGCAGTCACGCGGGCAAGCGGAGTCAACCCCGCCCGTTGCGCGAATTCCTCGCTGCACACGAGAACGGCCGCGGCGCCGTCGGTCAGCGGCGACGACGTGCCGGCGGTCACGCTGCCATCCTGATCGAAGGCGGGTTTCAGCTCGGCGAGCGCTTCGGCGGTTGTTTCGGGACGCAGGCATTCATCCCGCTCGACCGCGCCGGTCTTGGTTTTGATCGGAACGATTTCGGCCGCGAGCCGGCCTTCGGCTTGGGCTGCAGCGGCGCGGCGCTGGCTGCGGAGCGCGAACGCCTCCTGCTCCGGCCGCGGCACCTGCCACTGCCGGGCGACGTTCTCCGCCGTCTCGCCCATGCTGAGATAGGCGCCCGGACGTTTGGCCGCGAGTGCTGGGTTCGGCAGCGGGTTGAACCCCATGATCGGCACCCGCGACATGCTCTCGATACCGGCGCAAATGAAGGCGTCACCGGCACCGAGCTGGATCTGGCCCGCCGCGATGTGCACCGCCTGCATGGACGAGCCGCAGAAGCGGTTCACGGTCATGCCGGCGACCGAGAGCGGCAGGTCGGATAACAGGCCGATCAGCCGGCCGATATTCAGGCCCTGCTCGCCTTCGGGAAACGCGCAGCCGACGATCAAATCCTCGATGTCCTCCGGCCTGACCCCCGTGCGCTCGAGCAAGCCGCGCACGACCTGTGCGCAGAGGTCATCGGGACGCACACGCGCGAGCCCTCCCTTGCGGGCGGGCGTGAACGGCGAGCGGACATAGCCCGCAATGACGACGGATTTCATGCGCTGTTCTCCCACTCCCTTCGGCTAGCCGCGACCATCCGGCATCCGAGCGAGCGCCTCGGTCGCCTGCCGTTCGATGTCCCGCAATTCGGCGAGCGTCTGCTCGATCGCCGCCTCTTGCTGTTGCAACGCCCCCATGCGGTCCCGCACCGATCGCAGCAGCACCTGGATTTGCTCCCGCTGCGTCCTGTCCTGGTCGTAGAGGTCGAGATATTCCTTGATCTCGCGCAAGCTGAATCCGAGCCGCTTGCCGCGCAGGATCAGGACCATCCTCGCCCGGTCCCGAGCGGTGTAGACGCGCGCCCCGCCCGCGCGCTGCGGCGCGATCAGCGCCTTGTCCTCGTAGAACCGTATCGTCCGCGCGCTCACGCCGAGATCCGACCCGAGTTCGGTGACGGAATAAAGCCGGGCCTCGTCTTCGATCGGCTCCTCTCCCTCCTTGGCGCCCGGCGGCGCGGTTCAATCGCCCTCGCCAACCGATCACCTTAACGTATACGTCAATCTCCTCACGTTCAAGTCAGATTCGCCGCTCCGCTGCCTCGGCGCCGGCATGGACGGATGCCGCCTCTTCCTCCGCCAGCAGGTCTTTTTTGGAGAGCTTGCCGACCAGCGTTTTCGGGAGCGAGCGGCGGATGACCACCTCGCGCGGCAGCTCGATCCGGGACAGATAGTCGCCGAGAAAGGCTTTCAGCTCCTCGGGCGTGGTGGCGTGGCCGTCGCGCAGGGTCACGAATGCCTTCGGCGCCTGACCGCGATAGGCGTCGGGCACGCCGACCACCATCGCCTCGGCGATCGCCCCATGCTGGTAGAGCGCTTCTTCCACGTTGCGAGGGTAGACGTTGTAGCCGCCGCACAGGATGACGTCCTTGATGCGGTCGAGGATGAAGATGTAGCCGTCCTCGTCGATGCGGGCGATGTCGCCGGTGCGGAGCGCGCCTTCGGTGAACACGTCCGCCGTGTCGTCCGGCTTGTTCCAATAGCCGCGCATGACCTGCGGCCCGCGCACGCATAGCTCCCCGGGCTGGCCCGGGGCCACGAGGCGGGAGGGGTCGAGGGGGTCGCGCAATTCGACAACGGTGCCGGGGACCGGAATGCCGATGGAGCCGTCCTTGGCGACGCCCTCGATCGGATTGCAGGACACCACCGGCGAGGCTTCGCTGAGCCCGTAGCCCTCCACCAGCTTGCAGCCGGTCAGGGTTTGGAAGCGATGCCGGACATCGACCGGCAACGGCGCGCCGCCGCTGATGCAGAGGCGGATCGAGCGCAGGTCGAGCCTCGCTTTCGCGGCCGCCATGTTGATCGCGGTGTAGATGGTCGGAACGGCCGGGAACAAGGTCGGCTTCTGCCGTTCGATCGTGCGCAAAAGCTGCTTCAGTTCGAAGCGCGGCAGCAGCAGCATCTCGGCGCCGGTTTCGATCGCAAGATTGAGCACGACGGTCATTGCGAACACATGAAACAACGGCAGCACGCCGAGCATCCGCTCCTCGCCCCGGCGAATGCTCGGCAGGACCTGCGTCATTTGCCAGACATTGGCCGTCAGATTGGCGTGGGTCAGCATGGCGCCCTTCGGCGTGCCCGTGGTGCCGCCGGTATATTGCAGCACGGCGACATCGGTCGCCGGCGCGACGGTCACCGGATCGGGCGCGACCGGCCGCGCGGTCAGCCGCGCGTAGCTGACATGCAGGCCGCTGTTGCGCACCGGCACGACGTCCCGCCGCTTCAGGACGCTGAACAGCAGGCGCTTGGCCGGCGGCATCGCCGCGCCAATCGGGCAGACGATGATCTTGCGGAGCCCAGTGTCGCGGGCGATCGCCTCCACCTTGCCACAGATCGCGTGCAGGTCCGGCACCGCCATGATGCTGGTGCCGCTATCCTCCACCTGATGGCGCAACTCGCGCTCGACATAGAGCGGGTTGAAATTGACGACCGTGCCGCCGGCCCGCAGCGTCGCAAAAAACAGGATCACGGAATAGGGCGTGTTCGGCAGGCAGAGTCCGACGCGTACCCCCTTCGTTACGCCGAGATCCTGCAAGCCGCGCGCCGCGCGTTCGACCGCTTCCCCCAGCTCGCGGAACAGCCAGCGTCTGCCGAGGAAGTTGATGGCCGAGCGGTTGCCGTAGCGCGTGACGGCCGTTTCGAACATCT
>JAFAXA010000135.1 GCA_019241425.1 Acetobacteraceae bacterium
TCCCTGCGGCGGACGGCGATGCCGGTTCCGGCGCAGCCTCCGGAGCAGGGGCAACGGGTGACGGCACCGCGTCGGCCGTTCGAGGATCCAGTCCTTTGTTGGGGTGCGTAAACCAGAACCAACCGCCGCCGGCGACGATCCCGGACACCACCAAAGCTGCCATCAACGCGAAGCCGAAGCTCGGGTTGGCTTTCCGCCTGACCGGGGCGACAGACGTCATCCGGCGTAGCAGGGACCGCCATCCGAGACGCGGAGCCGCCTGACCCGTCCCAGTCGATTTTGGAACGCCCCGCCCGTCCGACATGCGCCGGAAGGCCTCGTCCAGGGCACGCCACATTTCGGTTGCGGAGGCAAACCGGTCGTCCGGAGACTTCGCCAGCGCGCGCGTCAAAATCGGCTGCAGCACCGGGAGGCTCGGCAGCGAAAGACTGGCCAACGTCGGAGCGGGCGCAGTGATGATCTGGTACATAACCGAGGGTGCGCTGCCCTCGAAAGGGCGCCGTCCGGAAAGCATCTCGAACAGCAGCACGCCTGCGGAATAAACGTCCGTTCGCGCGTCGGCCGCCTCGCCCTTCACCTGTTCGGGGGACATATAGGCGGGGGTGCCGAGCGCCGATCCCTCCTTCGTCAGATCGGCATTGTCGAGCCTGGCCACGCCGAAATCGGTGATCTTCAGATGGCCTTCCCGATCGAAAACCACGTTGGCGGGCTTGATGTCGCGATGCACGACGCCTTGTTCGTGGCTGTGGTGCAGTCCGTCGAGGAGGTCGCGCATGATGCGCCGGACCTCGGATGGCCCGAGCCGATCCGGGCGGCCAATCAGCTCCCGCAGCGACCCGCCTTCCAGCCGTTCCATGACGATATAGGCGAGCCCGTCGGCTTCCCCGTAATCGTAAACGGCAACGATATGCGGATGGTGCATCCGCGCCGCCGCCTGGGCCTCGCGCCTGAAGCGCGCGTGCTTGTCGCGGCCGTGCTCATCGGAAAGATCGATGGGAATCGCCTTGATCGCCACCGGGCGTGCCAGCATCGGATCGAAGGCGGCGTAAACTATGCCGACCGCGCCGCGTCCGATGACGCCTTGCACGTCGTATTTGCCGAGCTTATCGACCGGCTGCATCGCGCGCGCTTGAACCACTGAAGCCGCTCGTGCCCCAGTTCGACATGACCGCGAAGGTGATCGTCGGCATTATTGATCGTAACGAGTGAAGCCGTAGGTTTGCATGACCCATTTCAGCGTGTAGCCGTATTCAGGGTCCGTCGCATACACGCCGGTCAGGGCGTCCGCGAACGCGCCGGGATTGCTTGCGAGCTTCATGGCCGACTCATAGCGCACCGCCGTCGCCAGCAGCCTGCCATGCTGCTCGAAAGCTTCGCCGAGCGAACCGAACCGGCGGAACCGTGCCGTGACCATCACGTCCGCGCCGTCGACGACCTCCCGGGTCGGGCTTTCCACCGCGGGCTCACCCGGCTGGGCCTTGATCCCGAACGGGTTGTTGCTGCCGGGCGGCACCGCGGCGCCCCACGCGCTTTCAACCACCCATTGCGCGAGCGTCACCGATGCCGGCACGCGCCAGTGCAAGCGAGAAGCGAGCGCGGCGTCGATCACCTCTTGCGGTAGCACGCCGTAATGGCCCATGGCGAGCACCGGCTGTTCCACCAGAGGGCGAGAGGCGAGCGCGTAATAGGTCGCGCTGCCCGGCTCCACCCGGCCGGTCGGCGGCAGCATGGACATGACCACCGCCTGGTAGGCCTCGATCGCGAGCGTGGTGCCGGGATCGGCGCGGCCGGTCACCGGCACCGGCGAATGCGGTTTCGGCAGCCGGTCGTTCAACAGCGACTGAATGACGAACACGTCCTTGGGGTCATTCCGTCCATCACGTCCAACCGAAGCGGCGATCGGGGGTGCGACGCGACCCATTTCGTCGGTGCTCAGTATCGTGGGCGACGGAACGAGCGGCATGTTTCCCTCGCGAGCCGCGAGCCACGCTCTTACCGCGCTTCCAAACCGGAGGCTATATTGTGCGCCCGGATGGCGTCGGAGCGAAGATGAGGGAATGAAATCCGTCGTCGGCCTGTTGCTGTCGCGCTGGGTGCTCAGCTTCGTCGGCATCGCGCTGCTTGGCGCCCTGGTCTGGCTGTTCGGCCCGCTCGTTCCCCCGCTCGAAACCGGAACGGCCCGCTTGGCGATCATTCTCGCGCTGCTTCTGGTCTGGCTGGCGGCGAACCTGCTCATCGACCGGCAACGGCGCCGGCGCGAAACGGCGCTGGCGGCGGGCGTGGCGGAGGAGCCGGACGACCCCTCCGCCTCCCGCAAGGCCGAAGAAGCGGCGGCGCTGCGGGCGCGGCTGACGGGCGCGCTCACGTTGCTGCGCCGCGCGCGTGGCACGCGCGGCTACCTCTATGAGCAGCCTTGGTACGTCATCATCGGCCCGCCCGGAGCAGGCAAGAGCACCGCGCTTGTCAACGCGGGCCTGAATTTCCCGCTGGCGGCCGAGATGGGGCAGGGCGCGGTCGCCGGGATCGGCGGCACGCGGCTGTGCGACTGGTGGTTTGCCGACGAAGCCGTGTTGATCGACACCGCCGGCCGCTACACCACGCAGGACAGCGACGCCCAGGTTGACCGGGCCGGTTGGGAGGCGTTCCTCGACCTCCTCCGCCGCACCCGCAAGCGGCAGCCGCTCAACGGCGTGCTGGTGGCGATCGCGGTCGCCGATGCCGCGCGCGGGGACGAGGCCGAACGCACCGCCCACGCGCGCACCATCCGTCAGCGCGTGCGTGAGCTGGAAGGGCGGCTCGGCGTGCGCATGCCGGTCTATCTGCTGTTCACCAAAGCCGATCTGCTCGCAGGGTTCAGCGAGTTTTTTGCCGATCTCGACCGCGACCGCCGCGCCCAGGTATGGGGAACCACCTTTCCGCTCGGCGCGGGTGAGGCCAATCCGGGCGCGGCATTCGAAGCCGAGTTCCGCCAGTTGGTCGAGCGACTCAATGGCCAGTTGCTCGACCGTCTGCAGGAGGAGCGCGGCGCGGACCGGCGGGCCTCCATCGCGGCGTTCCCGGCGCAGGTCGCGAGCCTCGCCCAGCCGCTCGCGGATTTCATCCAGTCAGCATTCGGCGGCTCGAGCCTGGACCGGGCGCCGCTGCTGCGCGGCGTTTACTTCACCTCGGGCACCCAGCACGGCACGCCGATCGACCGGCTCACCTCCTCGCTCGCCCGCACCTTCGGGCTCGACCAGCAACGCCTACCGAGCCTGCGGCCGGAGCGGGGCCGCAGCTATTTCCTCGGCAAGCTGCTGCGCGAGGTGGTGCTCGGCGAGGCCATGCTGGTGTCCGAACGGCCCGGCGCGGCGCGGCGGCGGACGCTGCTTCGCGCCGGAGCCTTCGCCGCGATCGCGCTCGCGGTCGGGCTGACGGCGGCCCTGCTCTGGCGCGCCCGTTTGGACGGCGCGCGGCAGATCGCCGATACCGGGCAGGCGCTGGACGCCTACGAACAGGCGGCGAGGGGCCTGCCCCTGGATCCGGTGGGCGACGCCGACCTTCCCCGGCTCGTTCCGCTGCTGGACCGGGCGCGGGCGCTTCAGCCGGGCGCGGGCCAGCCGGATCAATCTGCCGGCCCCGCTCTCGGATTATCGCAGGACGCCAAGCTCGCCACCGCCGCGCGCGAGGTTTATCGCCATGCGCTCGACTACGCGCTGCTGCCCCGGCTGATCTGGCGCCTCGAAGCGGAGATGCGGGGCAGATTTAACCAGCCGGATTTTCTTTACGAGGCAACGCGCATCTACCTGATGCTTGGCAATGGGGGTCCGCTGGACCGGAGCCTCGTGCATGACTGGATGGCGCTCGACTGGCAGGCGAGCTACCCCGGCCCCCTGAATGCGCCCTTGCGTGAGTCGCTGCTGCGCCATCTCGACGCGCTCCTCGCCGAGCCGTTGCCGCAATTGACGCTGGACGGCGAACTCGTGGCCGGCGCGCGCAGCACCTTCAGCCGTGTCTCGCTTGCGCAGCGCGTTTACCCCCGCATACGGCTCTCCGCGGCCGCCCAGGCATTGCCGCCGTGGCGTCCGCGGGACGCGCTCGGTCCCGCCGGGATCGGCGTGTTTGTCCGTCTTTCCGGAAAATCCATGGACGAGGGGATTCCCGGCTTCTTCACCGTCGACGGCTTTCACAAGGTGCTGCTGCCTTCGCTCGCCGACACGACGAAGGCGGTCGCGTCCGAAAGCTGGGTGTTGGGCAAGCGGGCCGAAATCGATCCAACCGGACCGCAGATCGCGGCGATCGAGCGCGATGTGATCGGGCTTTATGAGACGGACTACATCCGCGCCTGGGACGCGATGATCAACGATCTCGATGTCGTTCCGCTGCGCAGCGCCTCGCAAGCGGCCCAGGACCTCTACATCATCGCGTCCCCGCAATCGCCGCTGCGCGACCTGCTCGCTTCCATCGCGCGCCAGGTGACGTTGTCGGCACCGCCCGCCGACGCGAATGCGGGCGCATCCGCAACGGGCGCGAACAAGCCCGCCTCCGGCGAAGCGGATCGGTTCGCGGCGCTGTTCGGCACGCAACAGCCGGGTCAGGCGGCTCCTTCGAAACCGGGCCATGCGGTCGATGAGCATTTCCGCGCGCTGCGGGACTTCGTCGGCAACGGGCCGGGTGCGCCGCTCGATTTGCTTCTGAAGTCACTCAACGACCTGCAACAAGAGATGGCGAAGATCGCCGCCTCGCCACTGGGGGCTAGCACCCCGCCGCCAGGGGGCAATGATCCCGCCTTGGCGTTGCGGGCCGAGGCGCAGCGGCAGCCGCCGCCGCTCTCGCGCTGGCTCGCCGACATGGCGGCCGGCGGCACGGCGCTGCGCGGCGGCAATGCGCGGCAGCAAGTCGTGCTCGCCTATAACGGCGCGGGCGGGCCCGCTTCGTTTTGCGCGCCGGTGGTGGGTGGCCGCTATCCGTTCGTGCCCGGCTCGGCCACCGACGTGCCGCTCGATGACTTCACAAGGCTGTTCGCGCCGGGCGGACTGCTCGACGGGTTCTTCAACACGCAGCTTCGTCCGTTCGTCGTCACCACCGGCAAGACATGGCAGTTGCAGCCTGTCGACGGCACCTCCGCACCGCTCTCACCGGCCGACCTCGCGCAGTTTCAGCGAGCCGCCGCGATCCGAGACATGTTCTTCCCGGGCGGCGGAACCGCGCCGCTGGTGCGTTTCGACATGATACCGGTCGGCCTCGATTCGAACGCCAAGACCGCGACCCTCGACTTCGACGGCACGCAGGTGACGGCAACGCATGATCCGCCACGGGCCGTGCAGATCACCTGGCCGGGTCCGAACCGGATGCAGAACGTGCGCTTGAGCTTCGACCCGCCGGCCTCCGCGAATGCCGCTCTCGCGGAAACCGGGCCCTGGGCCATGTTCCGGCTGCTCGGCCACGGGCAATTGCAGCGCACCGGCGCACCGGACCGGTTCAGGCTGACGTTCCGGCAGGGCGAACGCGAGGCCGTGTTCGAGGTGCGCGCGGATTCGATCGTCAACCCGTTCGCCCCCGGCCCGCTGCAGGATTTCCGCTGCCCCGTGGTGCAGTGAGGTCTACAGGGGACCGTCGCCGAGCACGTCCATCACGACCGCCGTCACGTTGTCCCGAGTGTTCCGCGCCAGCGCCTCCTCGACCAGCCGGGCCGGCGCCTCCTCGGCGGTTGCGCTCCGCAACACGTCGGCGAGTTGCGCATCGTCCAGAACCTTGGAGAGCCCGTCGGTGCACAACAGGAAGCGGTCTCCCGTCGCGAGCTGGCCGGTGACCTTTTCGAGCTCGAAGCTTTCCGCCGGTCCGCCGCCGACCGCGCGCGTGATAACGTTGGCGCGCGGATGCTGTTCGGAGCCGCTTTCGTTGATCGCGCCGGCGTCGATCAGCTCCTGCACCAGGCTGTGGTCCCGCGTCACCCGCTGTAAGGCGCCCTCGCGCATCATGTAAGCGCGCGAGTCACCCGCCCAAAGGCAGGCGAAGTGCTGCTGGCGAACGATCAAAACCACCACCGTCGAGGCGACGATGCCGCCCTCCTTCTCCGCGGCGCATTGCTGCAACGCTGCGTGCGTCTCCGCGAGCCGGAGGCGCACAGCGGCAAGCGTTTCCTCGGCGCTCAGCGTATCCGGGATCGCATCGAGCGCGCCAGCGACCATCGCGGAGGCTAGATCGCCGGCCTCGTGGCCCCCGGCGCCATCCGCCACCGCCCAAAGCCCGATATCGGGCCGCGAGACAAAGGCGTCCTCATTGCGCTCCCGTACCGTGCCGGGATGGGTCAGGCCGTGCGCGCGGAACTGCTCCATCTCGCTCTGCCTCCCGCGGGCCGCCCCCGCCCGGTACGGGCGCAAATGTAGCGGCATCGCCCAGCGGGGCAAAGAGACTCATACGTAACTGTTCGCGGGCCGGAATGCCGGGTCACGGCATGGTTTGCGCGCCCGTGCCGACCGACTAAGCTTCGGTTGCACTTGGAAGAGTAGAGACATGAGCGGGGCGGCAGATCAGATCAACGCGTCGCTTTCCATCACGACCCCGCTCGGCCCCGATGTTCTGCACCCGATCGGGCTGGAGGCCCAGGAGGCGATCAGCGCCCCGTTCATTTTCACGGTCAGACTGGTTTCCGAGCGATCGGCGATCGACGCCGACAGCCTGCTCTACCTGCCGGTCTGCATCACCCTGCACCGGCCGCCCGCGTCGGACCGGCATTTCCATGGCATCGTGCGTCATCTCGCCGCAATCGGCTTGCCGGCGCGCGGTCACTGGTCCTACGTGGCGGAGATCGTGCCCCGGATGTGGTTCATGGGCCAGACCGCCGATTGCCGGATTTTTCAGGGGAAATCAATCAAAGACATTCTCGCGGTGCTCTTCACGGAGAACGGCGTCAACGATGTCGCTTGGAAGCTGTATGGCGATAAGCCGGTTCGGGAATACGTGACCCAGTTCAACGAAACCGACCTGAATTTCGCAACGCGGCTCATGGAAGAGGCTGGATATTTCTATTTCTTCGAGCATACCGCGACCACGCACACGCTGGTCGTAACCGACCGCAATCAAGCGTTTGCACCTCTCGATCAGCCGACGCACCACGTCGTGCATGCGGGCAGAAACGCCGAGGTGCTGGATGGCTGGCACAAGCTGAACACGACGGCGCACGGGAAGATCACGTTGCTGGACTACGATCCCGAGAAGCCGTCGACGCTTCCGCGCGGGCAGGACAGCACAGCCCTCAAGACGAGCGGCGCCGGCCTGCGCGACGTCTTCAACTGGCCGGCGCGAACCTCCAAGACGGAGGAGGCGGGCGGGATGGCCCGCCTGCGCATGGAGGCGGCCGAGGCCGCCGCCGGTTTGTTCCAGGGCACCGGCTTCGACCAAGCCTTCGTGCCCGGCGGCAAATTCACCATCTCGCGGGACCCGTTCGACGGGGCACGGGACGTCGAATACTTCATCCAAGCCGTAGCGCACCGGGCACAGGACGAGAGCTGGCTCACGGGCGGCGCTGAGCCCAGCTATTCCAACAGCTTCACCGCCGCGCCTTCGCGCGTGACCTGGCGCCAGCCGCTCGCCACACCGCGTCCGGTGATGGCCGGCATCCACGCCGCCATCGTGCTCGGCAATAGCGGCGAGGAGATCCACTCGGAACGGCTGGCGCGCGTAAAAATCCGTTTCTTCTGGGACCATCGCAGCGACGCCGTCGCCGACCAGGCTTGCTGGGTGCGGGTTCTCCAGCCCTGGAGCGGCAATAGCTGGGGCTGGCAACATCTGCCCCGGGTCGGCACCGAAGTCGCGGTTGGCTTCATGGACGGCGATCCCGACAACCCGGTGGTGGTCGGCTGCTTGTATAATGGCGACATGCAGCCGGTGTTCGCGGTGCCCGGCGAGCAGACAAAGAGCGGGATGCGCACGCGATCCTCGACGCAGGGCGGCACGTCGGACTTTTCGGAGTTCTCGTTCGACGACAAGAAGGGCAACGAACTCGTGTTCCTGCACGCGCAGAAGGATCTGACGACGGAGGTCGAGAACGATCAAAGCCTAAAGGTCGACCATTGCCGCACTGTTACGGTGCAGCAGGACGAGACCGTGGCGATCGGCAACAATCAGTCCATCAAGGTCCAGGCGAACCGGACGGTGGAGGTGACGCAAGGCGACGACACGCTCGCCGTCAAGGCCGGCAACCTCAAACACACAACGCTTCAGGACTACGCGGTGAAATCAGATACCGGCAACGTCACGGTGGAGGCGCTTCAGTCGATCGTGCTCAAGGTCGGGGAGAACAGCCTTAAGATCGACCAAATGGGCGTTACGATCAACGGCATGATCGTCAAGGTTCAGGGTCAGATGTCGCTGCAATTGCAAGGGCTGATGTCGCAATTGGGCGGCGACGCCATGCTGACGCTGAAGGGCGGTATCATGATGCTGAATTAGCCGGCGCGGCTAACGGGGAACGCCATTGCCGGAGGCAGCCATGTCCAAGCTGAAAGTCGCCGATCGCGCCGGCTTGCGTGCGTGCATCGGGCTGTCGGCCGCGGCCGCGGCTGCGATAGCAGGCGACGGCAGCGAGACGGAGATGCTCGATCGTCTCGTCGCATCCGGCTTCCTCGCGGAAGCGACGCGGCTGATCGCCCATGCGCTGCCGAAGCGCGAAGCGGTCTGGTGGGCCTGCATGTGCGCCGAGCACACCGCCAGGCCCGCATCCGATAAGCCGGAGGGCAAGGCGATCGCGGCGGCCGAGCATTGGGTGCGCGCACAAACCGACGAGGCTCGCCGCGCCGCCTTCGCAACGGCGCAGGAAACGGGCTTCGATACTCCCGGCGCTTGGGCAGCCGTCGCGGCGTTCTGGAGCGGCGGCTCGATGGCGCCTCCTGGGCAGCCGGTGGTGCCCCCGGCGGCCCATCTGACCGGCACCGCGGTCGCTGGCGCCGTGGCGCTGGCCGCGGTCCGGCCGCACCCAGGGCGCCGGGAAGCGCGCCTGCGCCGCTTCATCGACAGCGGGCGGGACATCGCGGCGGGGGGACCCGGCCGGCTGCCGCCCGAGGAGACGTGAGTGGGCCAGCCCGCCGCCCGTGTCACCGACATGCATGTCTGCCCGATGGTCACCGTTCTGGTACCGCATGTCGGCGGCCCGGTGACGCTCGGCGCCTTCACCGTGCTGACCGGCGGCATGCCGCAGGCGCGGGTGTCCGACATGGCGATCTGCGTCGGCCCTCCCGACGTGATCATACTCGGGTCCTTCACCGTCTTCGTGGGCGGCCTGCCGGCGGCCCGGATGGGCGACATGACGGCGCATGGCGGGGTGATCGTTTCGGGCTATCCGACTGTTCTGATAGGCTGACCGGATGCCGCTGACGCTCACCGTCCTGCGTTGTCCGGAAGACGTGCCGCCCGAAAGCCGCCAGGTCAGCGGCGGCGAGTTTTCGATCGGCCGCGCGCCCGGCAATGCCTGGGTGCTGCCCGACCCGGACCGCCATCTTTCCAAGCGGCATTGCGTGCTCGCGTTCCGCAACGGAAGCTGGCAGCTCGCCGACACCAGCACCAACGGCACCTTCCTCAACGGCGAGACCAAGCCCGTCGGCATGCGGGCGGTCCGGACGCTGAACAACGGCGACCGGGTACGGCTCGGCGCTTACGAGATGGAGGTGGCGATCGAGGAGGCCGGCTCGTCTCCCGGCACCCGCAGCAACGCCTCGGGCCGCGACCCCCCCGGGTCTCCATTCGACGACCCGTTTGCGGACTGGCCCGCCGAGACGGGCGGCCCCGGCCATTCGGCCTGGGGCACGCCGGGGAACCGAGACCCAGCACCCGAGCCGCCGTTTTCCGCACGTTTGCCCGAGCGCTTCGATCCGCTGACCGATAGTGAGGAGGAGGCGCCGTTCGGCGGGCCGGTGCAGCCCGACCATACGCCTGCGCTCGAGGATGCATTCCGGCCGCCGCGCGTGCAGGGGAACCTGCTGCCGGAGAACTGGGACCGCGACGAGTCGCTGGTGCCGCGCGTAACCGCCTCGGCGCTGCCGCGAGCCGAACGGCGCGGCAAGCCGCCGGCACCGCCGGTTGCTGCCGCCAACGAAGCGGGAGGGACGGAGAACGCGGACCTGATGGCGGCCTTCCTTGCCGGGGCTGGATTGCAGGCCTCCCCCGCCCCCGCCGATCCCGCCGCTGCGATGGAGGCACTCGGCGAGGCTTTCCGGGCCGTCGTTTCCGGCTTGCGGGACGCGCTGATCGCCCGGGCCTCCATCAAGGGTGAGTTCCGCATCGAACAAACGATGGTCCGGTCGCGCGGCAACAATCCGCTGAAATTTTCGGCCGACGACGACGACGCGCTGCGCGCACTTCTCGGCCTCGGCCGGCGGGTCGACGTCACCCCGGCCGCCGCAATCTCTGACGCGCTTGCCGACATGCGCATGCACGAACTCGCCGTCATGGGCGCGATGCAGTACGGCGTCCGCGCATTGCTGGCACGGCTCGAGCCCGCCGCTGTTCAAGCCGCGACCGGCAACGCCGGGCTCGGGATACCCATATGGCGCAAGGCGCGTGCCTGGACCGCGTTCGAGAAGCTGCACGGCGAATTGTCACGGGCGCTGACCGACGATTTCGACAGCGTGTTCGGCAAGGCGTTCGCGCGCGCTTACGAATTGGCGCTCACGGAAGCCAGCGGCCAGCGGAAACGCGGCAAGTGATCGGCTTGGCGCCGCCGCGCAGCGTTCCGCCCTGCTCGCGCCGCTTCACCGCGGCGGCGCGAGGCTCGCCCGCATGACCTGGACCGACCGCGTGGTGTGGCAGGAAGGCATGTTCCTGCGCGCCCAGCATTTCCAGCAGCAGGACCGCTGGCTCGCCGCCATCCTGC
>JAFAXA010000221.1 GCA_019241425.1 Acetobacteraceae bacterium
CTGCTTCAGTTGACAACGCCGTGCCAGTCTCGCGAGCCTCCGGTTCGATCGCGATACCAATGAGGCTCTTGTTGCCAATGAAAGCGCCCCCGTTTGCAATGCCGGCACGGGGGGCTGATTTCGGAGAGCCTCAATGAACGCAGAGCGTTTGGTGGACAAGATGCTCACCTCCGCGTCTCGCGCGACCTGGGCTGCGCTTTCGATCCTAGCCGCGGGCTGCGCTCCGTCTGTTGGACCGAACCAAGTTGCGGTCAGATTTGACTCGCCTGCATGGCGACCTGCGCAGCTGCGAAGCACCGACGAGGCGAGGTGTAAGGTCGAGGCTGCAGGCCATCCCCGCCTCCTCGTGGAGTGCATGCAGGCACTGGGCTATCATGCTGAGATTGTCGGCTCAGGTGGAAAACGTCTGACCGTCGATCAACTCCCGGGGCCGTCGAGAGCTATTGCGCAGTCCGAAACTCAGCCGACCGTTCGGCAAGGTACTAGGCACTACTTCTCTGATCGACTCTCACCGAAGCCTTTCACGGACGATGACGCTGTACGGTATTGGACATCCTCGCCCGGTTCACAACGCCCTGCCGACTCATCCGAGCGAAAGCGAGCCTTGCTAGGGTTGCCGGTCGCGCTTGGTTGCGCGTTCAAGATGCAATCCTTCAGCGGCACAGCCGAGTACCAAGGAGCGGTCGACGCCTGTATAAGAAAGGAAGGCCCGGGCTTCGTGGCTGGGATGGAGGCCGGACAGAACGAGGAGCGAACGAGACTGCGGAAGCAGTACGGCTTGATGCCGGCGCAATGATGGATGTTCGCGACCTGCCCGGACCTCCGACGGCAGGACACCTCGAATGCCGTGCTGTGAGAGGCTCATCATCGGCGGGACTGAGCGCGGGCGGGCCAGGTCGAGACGGATGACGGCAATCTCGCAGCGCTGACGCGAGATAGCAGACTTGCCGGCCTCGGCCCTGCGGCGGTGCTCGGTGCCGTCGCGGCTTCCGGCGAGGTGCCGCGTCAAACCTGATAGAAGAGCGGCGCTTCCGGTCCCGCTTCGCTGCGGAGTTCCGCGCGGATGGCGCGGATGGCGGCGAGTGTCGCGGATTCTTCGTCGGTGCCCTGCGGGAAGATGCGTGCTTCGGGCAGGGCGGCTTCGAGGTTCAGCCGGCGCAGGCTTGCGAGCAGGTCGGGCTGCAGGCCGGCGAGCCAGACGACGATGCCGTCGCCCGCGGCCTCCGTCAGAAAATGCTCGAACAGTTCGAGGCTGACCACGTCCGGGTTTCGAACGCGCTTCACGCGGACGAGCACGTGCCGCGCGGATTTACGCTGGGCGCGATGTTTGATTTCGGCGAATGTGCGTTCGAGTTCCGGCGCCGCGCCGAAGAACAATTCCCCTTCGAGATCGAACAGCAGGAAGCCTGAGTTGTCGGGATCGGACAGCACTTTTTCGCGAACGACCTCGTGCTCGTCGACGACCAGCTCCGCCGTTTTCAGCTTTGCGGCCCGTGGCACGAACAGCAGGATGGAGAGCGCGACGCCGATCAGGATCGCCTGGTCGAGACCGAAAGCGACGCCGGACAAGGCCGTGACCAGGGCGACGGATGCGTCCATGCGCGAGGCGCGCATGGTGTAGGCGATGCGCGCCGGGTCGATCAGACGCGCGGCGGTCAGCAGCAGCAGCGCGGCCAGCGCGGGTTTCGGCACGTAGCGCGCAAGCGGCGCCAGCACGATCACGGCGAGGGCGAGAAAGCCGCCCGCCAGGATGCCGGAAAACCGGGTCTCGGCCCCGGCCTGGAAGTTGATCGCCGAGCGGGACAACGATCCCGAGCCGGGCAGGCAGCGGAAGAAGCCGCCCACGAGATTGGCGACGCCTTCGGCCAGGCATTGGCGATTAAAGTCGAGCGGCTGGCGGGTCTGTTGCGCGATCGACTTGGCGATGGCGAGCGCTTCGAGCAGCCCGAGAACGGCGATCGCGAGGCTGTCGGAGGCGAGGTCGGACACCCAGCCGAGCTGGGCGGAAGGCAAATGGGGCACCGGCAGGCTGCGCGGAACGGCGCCGGCGACGTCGATCAATGTCCGCCCGGTTCCATCCGGCACCGTCCAGCCGGCCACATAGGTGAAGGCGCCGACGAGGACGAGCGCGCCCAGCATGTCGAAGCGCGGCAGCCGGTAGCGCTGCACCAGCGCGCGCAGCAGGAGCGCGAGGACGAGCGCCGCAGCGGCCGTGACGACGGCGCGGCCGTTGACCGGATCACCTGTGGTGAGCGTCAGCCACAAGCGGGACAGGATGTGTTGCGCGCCGGTACCCTTGTCCCGCACCCCGAGCGCATTGCTGATCTGGCCGATGGCGAGCAGCAAGGCTGCCGCCCCCATGAAGCCGAGGATGACGGATTCGGAGATGTAGCGGGTCAGATCGCCGAGCCGGAAGACCGCGATCCCGATCTGGATGCAGCCGATCATGATGCCGAGCAGGAACAGCGCTTCCGCCGCCTCGGCCCGCTGGTCGGGACCGAAGATCGACAACGCGGAGAACACGACCAGCGAGATCGCACTGGTCGGCCCGTTGATGAGGTGCGACGAAGACCCGAGCACAGAGGCGACGGTCGTGACCACGATCGCCGAATAAAGGCCGTAGCGCGGATCGACGCCCGCCAACAGCGCGTAGGCCATTCCCTGCGGCAGTGCGATCGCCGTGACGGTCAGGGCGGCGACGACATCCCGCCGCAACGTGCCGGCGCCATAGCGGCGTTTCCGCCCGCTTAGGGCGGCGGTTCCTTGGGTGTCCCCATTCAGCACGCCGCCGTCGGGCACCGATGACCTCCTCTGCGAACCCTTTGACGCGCCGGCCGCCGTAACGTCGGGGAGCCACACGGCACGGAGGTTTTCCCCTCCGTGTCTTGCGGGACGATGTTCAGTGCGGACGGTCGCCCTTGATCGTGACGCGAAAGCCCGACCGCACCTGCGGATAGTAGTCCCATAGCGCCAGATGCTGCACCGAGCGATTATCCCAGAACGCGACGGAGTTCGGCTGCCACTTGAAGCGCACCTGCACGTCCGGCTTGGTGCTGTGTTTGTATAGGAACTCCAGCACCGCGCGGCCCTCGTCTTCCGGCAATTCATTGATCCGCATAGTGAAGACCTCGTTGACGAAGATCAGCTTGCGGCCGCTGACCGGATGCGTCCGGATGACCGGATGGACGGCGCTCGGATAGGAGCGGCCGCGATCGTCGATCCCGTCCTTCTCGTTGTTGCGGCGATAGTTGCGCTCGCCGGCGTGCAGCGCCGTCAGCCCTTCGAGATAGGTTTTCATGCGCGGGGAAAGCGCGTCGTAGGCCGCCGTCTGGCTCGCGAACAGCGTGTCGCCGCCGACCTCCGGCACCTCCTTAAGATGCAGGATGCTGCCGAGCGGCGGCTCTTCCGAGCAGGAGACGTCGGAGTGCCAGTTCTCGCCGGCGATGCGCTTCGAGTGCGCATCGGCGTGGATCGGCAGCAGCTCCGGATGACCTTCCGGACCGGGCGTGTTCGGGTGGATCGCCAGCTCGCCGAAATAGCGGCCGAGCCGCTTGTGGCTCTCGATGTCGAGAGACTGATCGCGGAAGAACAGCACCTCGTGCGTCACGAGCGCATCGTGCAACTCATCGAGCTGCCGGTTGCTCAATGGCCGGGTCAGGTCGAGCCCCGAAATGTTGGCGCCGAGATGCGGCGTGAGGCGGCTTGCCTCGAAGGTTTCGTACCCCATGATTTTCTCCTGCGAAAGGGGGTGGTTACACGCGACGCCAGCGGAGAAGGCGTTTTTCCCCGGCGGCTGCGATGGCGTTGAACGCGAAGCCGGTGGTGGCGAGCAGCAGCACGCCGAGCATCACCTGCGCCATGTCGAAGCGGTCGCGTCCTTCGATGACGAGGCCGCCGATGCCGGAACCGGCGGTCATGAAATACTCGGCGCCGATCGTCGCGAGCCACGCGTTGATGAGGCCGAGATGCACGCCGGTCAGGATGGACGGCAGCGCGCCGGGCAGAAAAATGCGCCGGATGCGCTGGGCGCGGGTGAAGCGGAACACCGCGCCGACTTCCAGCAGATCGCGCGAGGCGGACCGGACGCCCTCGGCGGTGTTCAGCGCAACGGGGGCAAACGCCGCGATCGCGATGAACACGATCTTCGCCGTTTCGCCGATGCCGAACCACATGGCGATCAGCGGAATCCAGGCGAACACCGCGATCTGCCGCACGGCATCGAAGCCCGGCCCCAGCAGCGTGCGGGCGACGCGCGACAGGCCGAGCAGGAAGCCGAACGGCAGCCCGGCCGCGGCGCCGAGCGCGAAGCCCGCGAGATCGCGGCAGATGCTGATGGCGAGGTGGCCGGGCAGGCCGCCCCCGGTTGCGCCGTGCCACGCCGCCGCCGCGACCGCCTCGGGCGACGGCAGCAGCCGGGGATCGGCGAGGCCGGTCCGGCTCGCGCCTTCCCAGGCGGCGAGCAGCAGCATGGGCAGCACCGCCCCGCGCAGCGCCCGGCGGCTCATGCCGGCGCCCGCCAGCGCGCGAACCGCGCCTCGCCGAATGCGAGGGAACGATCGAGGGCGAGACCGATCGCCGCGATCGCCGCCATCGCGACCAGCACGGTGTCGAGCTGAAACATCTGCCGCCCCCAGACCAGCAGGTAGCCGAGGCCCTCGGTGGAGGCGAGGAGTTCCACCGCGACCAGCGCGAGCCAGGCGTGCGACAATCCGTAGCGGAGGCCGGTGAAGATCGGCGGCGCGGCGGCCGGCAGCACGATCCGGCGCAGCGTCTGCGCGCGGCTGAAGCGGAACAGCGCGCCGACCTCCTTGTAATCGGCCGGCACGGCGCGGATGCCGCGATGCGTGTTGAGCGCGACCGGCACCAGCGTCGCCTTGGCGATCACCACGAGCTTCAGCGCCTCGCCGATGCCGAGCAGCATCATCAGCAGCGGGATCAGCGCCAGCGAGGGCACCTGCGCGAGCGCGAGGAAGGTCGGCTTGAGATAGTCCTCGATGGCCGGCGACAGGCCCATGGCGGCGCCGAGCAGCAGCCCGGCGAGCGTGCCGGCGGCGCCGCCCTCGGCCACGCGACGCAGGCTGACCGCGATATTGGCTTGCAAATCTCCGCTGTCCCAGAGATCGGCGGCGGCCGCCCAGACGGCGTCCGGCGCGGGCAGGATCTGCGGGGTGATCCAGCCCCGGTGCGCGCCCATCTGCCAGAGCACCAGCAGCGAGAGCGGCACGATCAGGCCGGCGGCGGCACTCGCCCGGGCGAGACGGCGGCGGGGCCCCGGCCAGGCGCGTGCTGCGGGTGCGGCGATCACGCGCCGATCGCCCGGCCGTTGGCGTCGCGCGCCGTCCAGAGCTTCTCGTCGCCGAGCTGCCGGACGGCGTCGTTCACGTAATCCGGGTTGAACCAGCCATCGACGCTGACCTCGCGGCGGATCAGCTTGTAGTCGCGCGCCATCGCCGCCTGGGTTTGGTACTGGCCGATCAGCCAGGGATCGACCAGCGGGCTGTTGCGGTAGGCGAGCGGCTCGCCCGCGTATTCGCGCCGCCAGCTATCGGCCGAATAGCCCGATTTCGTCCATTGCTCGAACAAGGCTTCGCGGTTCGCTTCATCGGACGCCCAGGCGGCGGCGCGGACATGCGCGCGTATCAGAGTCGCGACCGCGTCCGGATGGTCACGTTCGAAACTTTCGGTGACCAGGATCGCCGCCTGCCGGCTGAAGGCGGGATCGTCGCCCTTGGTCGAGTAGACGATAGTGGCGAGGCCCTGCCGTTCCAGGTCGAACAGCTCGTTGGAGCCGATCGCGGCGTCGATCGTCCGCGCGGCCAGCGCCGCGTTGGTCGCGTCAAGATCGAGGCTGACGATCTTGATGTCGCGCTCCGTCAATCCGTTGGCGGCGAGCACTTTCGCGGCGGCGAGGTGGAGATTGGTGCCGCGCCGGAGGCCGACGGATTTGCCGCGCAGATCCGCGACCCGCTTGATGTCGGAGCCGGGAACGACGGCGAGGTAGATCGGCGTGTTGACGGCGGCCCCGGCGATGATGCGGGTCCGCAGGCCATTGGCGCGCCCGACCACCGAGGGCAGGTCGCCTTGCTGCGCGAAATCGAGCTGGCCGTTGGCGAGCGCCTCGTTCACCGCCGGGCCGGCGCCCGCGAAGAAATACCACGCGATCTTGACGCCGGGCTGGTCCGCGAACTCGCGTTCGGCATATCCGCCGATATGCATGGTCGCGGCGGGGTTGGCGCCGGTGAACTGCCGGTTGCCGGCGCCGATGGAGGCGAAGCCGAAACGGATGGTCAGCGTCTCGTTGGTCGCGGCGCGCGGCGTGCGCAGGGGGGCGGACCACGTGGCGGACGACGCGGCGGCGCCGAGCGTGGCGGCGGTGAAGCGGCGGCGGGACAGGCGCATGGGCGGGCTCACTGCAAGACGGCGGCCGGCGCGAGCGTGGCCGGCCGTCGCCATGCGGCGTCCGCCACGAGTGCGGGACGCGGGTAGCCGGGGTCTTCTCCGAGCGCGCGGAGGACGCGCTCGCGCACGCCGGCAAGCCGTGGGTCGGCGCGGTCGCGCCGCGCGGGCAGCTTTACGTCGACGATCTCGCGGATGCGGCCGGGGCGGGGCGCGAGCACGACGACGCGGTCGCCGAGATAGGCGGCCTCGTCCACGTCGTGCGTCACGAACACCGTGGTGGCGCCCGCGCGCTGCTGGATCGCGCGCAATTCGTCCTGCAAGCGGGCGCGGGTCAGCATATCGAGCGCGCCGAACGGCTCGTCGAGCAGCAGCACATCCGGCCGGTTGACCAAACCGCGCGCGATCGCGACGCGCTGCGCCATGCCGCCCGAGAGCTGGTGCGGCCAGGCGCGCGCGAAGGCGGAAAGGCCGACCAGGGTCAAATGCTCGGCGACCGCGAGTGCCTTTTCGGCGCGGCTAAGCGGCGCGTTTTCCAGCCCGACGGCGACGTTCTGCGCAACCGTCAGCCAGGGAAACAGGCGCGGCTCCTGAAACACCAGCCCCCGCGCCAGCGACGGCCCGGCGATCGGTGCGCCGTCATGCGACAGCACGCCCGCGTCGGCATGTTCGAGCCCGGCGATCAAGCGCAGCAGCGTCGATTTGCCGCAGCCGCTGGCGCCGACGACGGTCAGGAACTCGCCGGGCGCGATCCACAGGTCGACGCCGCCGAGCGCCGTCAGCTCCGCCCCGTCCACGCGGAAACGCTTCACCAGCCCGCTGATCGCGATCACGCCGCCCTGCAATGGCATCTCAATTTCCGCAGTATCGATGTGAAACACCTTCGGCGGAAAACACGCGGTAGGCAAGTGTGAAAATGGGCCGGGTAAAACACGTTTGATTGTTGTGTTTCTCCCCCGGGAGCCGGGCGGCCTCTGTGGCGTTGATCGCCTTCCAACGGCGGAGATCGGCTCATGAGCGACCAGCCCAAACCCGGCGACCTGCCCGGCAATCACGGACAGTTCGGCGAGGGCGATGCGACCGAGGAGTTCAGGAAGCTACCGGCTGATGACGGGCCGGCGCCGGCGCCGCAGCCCCGCACCCCGGATGGTGGGGTTGCGCCCGGGCCGCATCAGGATCAGGGCGGCATGCGCTCGTGACGGCGGCGGCGCCCGAGGATGCGTCGTTCATGCGCCGGGCGATCGCGCTGGCGCAGCTCGGCGAGCAGACGCCGGGCGGCAATCCGATCGGCTGCGTGATCGTGCTCGACGGCGCGATCGTCGGCGAAGGTCATAACGAGGTGGATGCGGCGCCGGACCCGACGGCGCATGCGGAAATCGTCGCCATTCGCCGCGCTTGCGGCGCGCTCGGCGCGAAGGAGTTGCGGGGCGCGACGCTCTATTCGACGCTTCAGCCCTGCGGAATGTGCAGCATGGCCGCGATCTGGGCCAAGATCGGCAGGGTGGTGTACGGCGCCGAACGCCACCAGGTGCACGAGATGTATTTCGAGGACCGGCATCTGAACGTCACCGACTTCATCGCCGATGCGTTCCGGGACGACATGGAATTGCAGGGCGGCGTGCTCGGCGAAGCGTGCGCGGCGCTCTATGTGGGGCCGGACGAGGACGTGCCGGAAGCGGAGCGGGTCAACATCTGAGTCGCTACGCGTCCGCGTCGCCGAGCACGGCGTGCAACAGCGCGAATGTCGCCCGGTAGATGTCCGGGTCTTCGCTGGCGCGCGGACCCGCGACGTTGAGCACGCGACAGGGCGTCGCTTGCAGCCAGGCACGGATGAGGCGTTGCGCGTCGGGCGCGCTCGTCCTGCGCAGATCGACATGGAGGAACGGCCGTCCTTCCGCGCGGGCGACGTCGCGGGTCAGCGCCGAGCCGCCGCGCGGTTCGCCGTGCGTGACGAGGAGCGTCGCGTCGGATTGCAGCACGTTGCGCCGCGTGCGTTCTGCCGGATCGGCGGTTTTCGTTTCAACCAGATTGCCGTAGCGGTCCGGGATCGGGCCGTCCTCCGCCGCCCGGCCTTTCGGGACGGCGCCGCCATACGGCAGGCCGAGCGCGCGCGCGACGTCGAGCGCCGCCCGGTCGGCCCCGGTCTGGCCGCCGGAAATGATCGTAAGCGGGCGGTCCCTCACGCGGTGCGGAACAAATCTTCCATTTCGCGGCGGAAGCGCACGGTCGCGTCGGTGCCGTCATAGGCAACGTCGTCCCAGGTGATCGGCTGGCCGGCCGCCACCGGCTTTTGCAGCACGACGTTGTGCGCGAGTCCGATCGGCAATCCGCCGGCGCGGAGCGAGGCTTGCGCCGGCATCAGCTTGCCGTACGCCATGTAGCCGCCTTCGCCGTCCAGGCGTTCGCCGGCGCGGAGATCGCGCTTCGCGGTGGCGACGACATCGCCGCGAAAGCCGCGCGTCGCGCCGGTCGGCTCGCCGCGTGTCATGATGCTGGCGACGGAGACGCCGAGTTCCAGTCCGATTAGATGATACGGCTTGTACATCGCGGCGTAGCGGCCGGTGGGATCGGTTTTAAGGCCGTACTGCGCAAAGCATTCGCGCACATAGTCGGAGGGCGCGGCGAATACCGCGTAGACGCCCCAGCGCAGATCGCGAAACACCGGGCGGCCGTCCCGCTCGACCGACGACACCACTTCCACCGTTCCCCGGTGCGGCAAGACGCCGCCATCCGCGCGCGGGCAGAGGATCTGCGGCAGGTCGTCGACTCCGCAGGGCGGAAAGGCGAGGCCGTCAGCGGCGGGTTCGAGATCCGCCGCGTTCGCGACCGCCGCCATTTCGAGCGCAGATTTGGTGCCGTCAAGGAACGAATTAAACATCTGCGCGTTGAAGTCGCCCGACGCGACCTGCACTTCGCTGAAGCCGTAATGGCCCCACACCGTTTCGGGCGTCGAGGCGTGATAGGCGGGCAGGTATTTGGTGCCCTTGCCGGCGCAGATCACTTCGAATCCCGCGGCCCGCGCCCAGTCGACCAGTTCGGCGATCAGCGCCGGCTGGTCGCCGTACGCGAAGGAGTAGATGATGCCGGCTTCGGCGGCGCGGCGCGCGATCAGCGGGCCGGCGAGCGCGTCCGCTTCGACATTGACCATGACGATGTGGCGGCGGTGCTTGCAGCAGAGCAAGGCGTGGCGGATGCCGGCGGCCGGATTGCCGGTCGCTTCGACGATCACGTCGATCCCGTCCGCCGCGATCAGCGCCGCCGAATCCTCGGTGACGAAGGTGGTGCCGTCGCGCATCGCGTGCGCGAACGACGTCGCGGCCGCGCGCTCGCGGGGCCAGCCGACGCGGGCGAGCGACGCCTGCGCGCGTTCGGCGTTGAGGTCGGCGATGCCGAGCACGTGCAAACCGGGCGTGCGCGGCGCTTGCGACAGGAACATCGACCCGAATTTGCCGGCGCCGATCACGCCGACGCGGATCGGCTTGCCCGCCTCGGCCAGCGCCGCGAGCTTGAGCGACAGGCTCACGAGAGCTGCCCCGCGCTCGCCTCCAGCAACTGCCACGCCTTGTCGCCGTATTTCTCCTTCCATTCGGTGTAGAAGCCGGCTTTCGCCAGCGCGTCGCGGAACGCCAGCCGATCGACGTCGTTGAATTGCAGGCCCTTCGCGGACAGGCTTTCGCGCAATTCCTTGTCCAGCTTGGCGATGTCCTGCCGCTGATCGGTCGCCGCCTGCGCGAACTCCTTTTGCATCATTTCCTGCAAGTCGTTGGGCAGCCGCTTCCACGCGCGCTGGTTTGCGAGCAACCAATAGCCGTCCCACATATGGCTGGTCATCGAGCAGTATTTCTGCACTTCGTACAGCTTGGCGGAATCGATGATCGGCAGCGGGTTTTCCTGACCGTCCACGATCTTGGTTTGCAGCGCCGAGTAGACTTCGCTGAAATTGATGGAGGTCGGGCCTGCGCCGAAATCACGGAACATGGAGGTCCAGAGCGCGCTCGGCGGCACGCGGATCTTCATGCCTTCCAGATCCGCCGGATCCTTGATCGGCTTGACGCTCGACGTGATCTGCCGGAAGCCGCTGTCGAAGATGCGGTCGAACGCCACGATGCCCTTTTTGGCGATCTCGGCCCGCACGAAGGCGCCGAGTTCGCCGTCCATTGCGGCGAGCGCCTGGTCGGACGACTTGAACGCGAAGCCGACGCCGTTGATGGATGCGACCGGCACGAAGGTCGAGAGGATGATCGGCGACAGCGTGAAGAATTCGAGCGCGCCCGAGCGAAGCTGGCTCAGCATGTCGGTGTCGGTGCCGAGCTGGCTCGATGGGAAGATGGTGATGACGAGCCGCCCGTTGCTCGCCGCCTTCACGCGTTCGGCGGCTTCCGCGTTGCGCGCGCTCAGCGGATGCGTCGCGGGAAGATTGGTCGCGAGCTTGTAGGTGAAGTCCGCGGCGTTCGCGAACCGGCCGCCGATCGAGACGAGCGGCAAGGCGGACGCGGCGGCGGCGAAAGAGCGGCGCGATATGGACACCATCGAACGGATCCCCTTTTTTCTTGCGCGCCCTTTGCAGATCCAGGCGAGTGAGGCGTGTCCGGGACCGCGCCAGCCCGGATCTCCCTCCTTACTCGAACATGTCCGGCTGGGTGGACGCGATGTGGCTGTACAGCGTCTGGAAATGCAGCCAGCCGATGAAGTCGTTGCCGACGTGTTCGCGGCTATACTGCGCCGTCTCGTCCGACAGCAATTGCGGCTTGATGCCCGTCGCCGCGACCTGGAGCTGCACCTGACAGCAACGCTCCAAGGCGATGAACCAGAACGCGGCGTCGTCGATGCTGTGCCGGCTGGTGGTCAGCAAACCGTGGTTTTGATGCAGCACGGCGCGGTTGCGGCCGATCTCGGCTGCGACCGAATGGCCGCTTTCCTCCTCCACCGCGACCGCGCCCGCCGACGCGCCGATCACCGCGTGGCAGCCATAGAAGCAGGCGGCGTCCTGGCTGAACATTTCGAGCGGACGCCCGGTCGCGCACCACGCTGTGCCGTAGGTCGTGTGGGCGTGGCACATCGCGACGATGTCCGGATACATCTCATGCACGGCCGCGTGCAGCACGAAGCCGGCGCGGTTGATCGCGTAGTTTCCTTCGACGACCTGCCCGGCATGGTCCGCCAGCACCAGGTTCGACATCCTGACCTCCGAGAAGTGCACGCACATCGGATTGGTCCAGTAGAGTTCCGGCCGCTCCGGATCGCGCACGGTCAGGTGTCCGGCGAAGCCGTAGTCGAAACCGTGCATGCCGAAGGCGCGCGTCGCCGCGACCAGATGCTGCTTGCGATATTCCCGCTCTTCGGCGAACGAGTTGAAGCGCGGGATCTCAGGGAAGATCAGCCCCTGCTGTTCCGGCTGGTAAATCGACACGCGATTGCCGAGTTGGTCGTCGGGCATTGGATCACACTCCTGCTAATGAGGGATCATCCACGGCACGATGTATTGCTGGATGGCGACGAGCACGCCGAGCAGCAGGGTCAGGAAGATCGAATGCTTGAAGGTGCGGGCGAACACGACGCCCTCATGGCCCTTCAGATTCGTCACCGACACGCCGGTCGCGATGTTCTGCGGCGAGATCATCTTACCCATCACGCCGCCCGACGAGTTGGCCGCGGCGAACAGCACCGGGTTGAGGTCGAGCTGACGGGCCGCCACCACTTGTAGGTTGCCGAACAAGGCGTTGCCCGAGGTGTCGCTGCCCGACAGGAACACGGCGACCCAGCCGAGGAAGGGCGACAGCAGGATGAACAGGTGACCGACGGAGGCGGCGCCAAGCCCGAGCGTGTAGTTCAGGCCGGAGTAGTTCATCAGATAGGCGAGGCCGACGATCAAGCAGACGGTGACAACGGCGAGCCAGATCTGGCGGGCGGTCGCGCCGACCGCTTCCATGAAGGCGCCGGCGGACATCTTCACCGCGATCGCCGTGATGATGCAGGCGAGCAGAATGGCGGTGCCGGTGCCGAGCGGCTGGAACGCCCATACCGCCGCGTACGGCTTGTTGTTGTAGAGCGTGATGGAGATCGCGTTGTGCAGGCCGGGCCAGGGAACGGCGACCTGGCCGAGATTCGCGATGTGCAACTCGGTCCAGATGATGACGACGACCGATACGATCACCCACGGCAACCACCCGCCCCACGCACTGCCATGGGCGGCGGTGGCGGCAGGTGCGGTGGCTGCGTGGGAGCCGGCGGCGACGGGCGCGGCGCGCGGCCGGCCATGGTCGTCGAGACCTTGCGCGGCCGAGGTGATCGCGGACGTGTCGCGGATGGCGAATTCGGCATCGGGTGCCGGGCGCCACGCCTGGAGGAACAGCAACGTGCTGATCAGCGATCCCATGGAGGAAAGCACGTCCGTCAAGGCATAGCCGAGATAGTTGGACGCCAGGAACTGCATGAACGCGAAGCTGCCGCCCGCAACCAAGAGCAGCGGCCACAGCGCGCGCACCGAGCGCATACCGCCATAGATGCCCATGACGTAGAACGGCAGGGCGACCGCGAAGAACGGCAGCTGCCGCCCGACCATGGCGCCGAGCGTGACGTCATTGAGTCCGGTGACGACGCCGAGCACGGTGATCGGCACGCCGAGCGCGCCGAACGCGACCGGCGCGGTGTTGAAGATCAAGGTGAACACCAGTGCTTCCAGCGGCGGATAGCCGACCAGGATGAGCAGGGAGGAGGTGATCGCAACCGGTGTGCCGAAACCGGAAATGCCTTCAAGCAGCGCGCCGAAGCAGAAGCCGATCACGATCAGCACGGCGCGGCGATCGTTCGGCAAATGATCGAGCACCCAATCGCGGAACATGTCGAAGCGGCCGGACTTGACCGCGATGTTGTAGAGCAGCAGCGCGTTGAACACGATCCACATGACGGGCCACAGCGCGAAGGTGGCGCCGGCGAGAATCGAATTGATGGCGAGACCAACCGGGAATTGCCAGAGGCCGACGGCGATCACCAGCGCGGCGATCAACCCGCCGAGCGACGCTTCCCAAGCCGGCCGGCGCAGCCATCCCAACATCACCAGCACAACCGCGATCGGCAAGGCAGCGACAACGAACGAAGCCGGCAGCGATCCCGCGACCGGCGTGAGCAATTGCTGGAACACCTTGCCTCCCTTCTATGCCGAGGCTCGTGGCCTCGTTGCCGTTCCCGTACTGTGCGTGATTTACGAGGCCGGGTCTACCCGCTGCGCATGGAACAGCCCGCGGCGAAACCGGCGGTCGGGGCGGCGAAATGTGATCCGGGCAAAGCCGAGATCGCGCAGCATCGCCTCCATACAGGCGCGGTTCGGCGCCCACCAATTGGTCGGATCGCCGTCGAGTTCGCGGCCGGGATAGAAGCGCATGAACGGCTTGCGGCTCAGGGGTGCGACGATCCGGCTCTCGACAACCAGCACCTCGCGCGCCAGGGCGGCGACCTGTTCGAGCACCTGAAAAGGATGGCGCAGATGGTAGAACACGCCGAGAAACAATACGGTGTCGAATCGGCCGACGCGCGCCTCCGATAGATGGTGGACGTCGATATCCATGGCTTCGATGGAGGGCGCGAGATATTGCCGTGTCAGCTCGAAGCAGCGGCGGTCGCCCCAACTGTCGTGCCACGCAAAGTGATCGGTCGCGAGCACGCGCCCGGCGCCACGGCGCACCGCTTCGAGACTGTACGCGCCGTCCCAGCATCCGATATCGAGCACCGACTTGCCGGCGAGCGGACGATCGAAGATCAGCTTGGCCATGCGGCGAATCTTGTCGAGGCCGATCCAGCCCGGGCTAACGACGTCGTTGCCGAAATCGATTTGATGAAACCAAGGCAGGCCGTGCACCCGGTCGCGGAGGCTGGGTTCGGGTTCGGGCATCGGCGCTCCGGCGAGGTGGTTCGGGTCTGGTAGGGCTTCGACCGGAGGTTGCCAAGCCGGTGCGGGGCGGCGGGCTTGAACAGAAGGCGGGTCCGGGCCACCTCCTCCCTCATGCTTCACCGATCCCCGCCGCAGATCGACATGACGCCGGATGGCCGGTTCCGTGATCCGCCGTCCGTGCCGCTGGCGACCCAGATCGCCCGCAGCGCGGTGCTGGTTGCGGTCGTTACCGGCGTGTTCGCCGTTCTGATCCTGATGCTGTGGTTCGCGCTGGCGCTGATCCCGGTCGCGATCGGCGCCGGGCTGGTGGCCTGGGCGGCGATACGCTTTCAGATCTGGCGGATGCGGCGGGCCGCCGTGCGTTCCGGCGCCCCCAGCGTTTGGCGGCCCTGAGCCGGGCTTCTTCGCGTCCCCCGCTCAGGGCTCGCGGGCACCCGCGTTCGCGCGGTCGTCCAGCAGTTTCCGCAAGCCGTCGAGCGTCCGGTCGTATTCAGGCCGGTTGCTTTTCCGCAGCAGGCTGAGGTCGGCGGCGATCCCGGCGCAGCGCTCCGCCGCCGATTTATCCTTGATCACCTGAACCTCCTGATACAGCGCATCCAGCGCGTTCATGGCGTCGCTCGCCGACCCGTCCGCGAGCCGCGGCCCGATCATCTCCTCGACCACGTCGAGCAGACGGCCGAGTTGCCGGCCGTAGCTGTGCTTGTCGAGGATGGCCTGCTCGGTGCCCGGGGCGCTTGAATTCTGGTAGGTGACGTTGAGGATGGTCCCCAGATTGGCGTTCGGCAGGATCGGTTGCGTGAGCGACTCGGGTGCCAGGGCCGGCCAATAGACGCCGTTCAGCATGTTTCGCAGGGTCGCCATCGGATCGGGCAACTGAAAGCTCGGGGTTGGCATTGCAATCTCCGGCACGAGGGATCGGCGCCGGTATCATTTGGGCGTGGCGGCCGCTGTGAACCACCGCACATATTCGCGGGCAATGCGTTCCGCGCCCGCCGGGTTTTCTCGCGACGCCGACGGTCAGGACAGCCCGAACTCGCGGGCCAGCAATTCGTAGGAACGCCGGCGCGCATCCGGATCGGGCACAGTGGTGAGCACCGCGATTTCCTCGATGCCGGTCCTTTCGGCGAGGGCGCGCAACTTGTCGCCCACCGCCGCCGGTGTGCCGAGGATCGCGCGCTCCCGAAGCCGCGCCAGATGCTCCCGTTGTGCCGCGTCCAGCGTGACCGCGGCGACTTCCTCCGGGCGCGGCAGCGGCGCGTAGACGCCGCGATCCCGGCCGAGCCGCCAGATGGCGCGCGGCGCGTACAGCTGCTCGGCCGCGCTTTCCGTTTCGGCGGCAACGGCCCAGACGCATAAAGCGCCGCGCGGCTCGGGATGGCGTTCGCTCGGCCGATACAGCGCCTTGTAGGTCGCGATCGCCCGCTCGGCGCCGGCACCATCGGTGATGAAATGCGCAAAGCAGTAGGGCAGGCCGAAATGCGCCGCGACTTGCGCGCCGTAATCGGAACTGCCGAGCACCCAAACCTCCGGCGTGTGCGGCCCGCGCGGCTGCGCGGCGACCTCCCGGAACGGATGGGCGTCAACCAGCGGACGCCCCGCCAGCCAGTCCAGCATGTCGCGGATTTGCGCGGGGAAGCGCTCGGCGGCGGTGGCCGCGTTCGGGTTCAGCGCATGGGCGGTCATCATGTCGGAGCCGGGCGCGCGCCCGACGCCCAGATCGATGCGTCCGGGCGCGATCGCGTCGAGCACGCGGAACTGCTCGGCGACCTTGAGGGCCGAATAGTGCGGCAGCATGACGCCGGCGCTGCCGACGCGGATGCGCGTGGTGGTCGCGGCGATGGCGGCGATCAGGATCTCCGGCGCGGTGCCGGCGATCGCATCCGAATTGTGGTGCTCGGCCACCCAGTAGCGGGCGTAGCCGAGTTCGTCGCAGGCGCGGGCGAGCGCCAGGCTTTCGCGGATGGACGCATCGGGCGACCGGCCGCTGACGATGGTGGATTGGTCGAGCACGGAAAGGCGAAGCATGGGGGCCGCTCGCGGTGGAGGGGCTTCGAATGTCGGCCGGCGTTCGGGCGATTCAAGGCGATCGGCGCGCGTCGGGGCAATGAGGGGTGCCGTCCCGCAACGGCGAGGGATGCTTGTCGGGTGACTTGAAAGAATTCGCGGCGTTCGAGCGGAACGCGGTAAGATCTTGACTTCCGCAAGACCTCTTTGCGCCAACGCCACGGACGCGAACCTAACCGGCGACCGCTACGCCGGCCCGGCTCGCCGAGAGGGCACCCGTGCGGGCGGGCACGTTCATGGGCTCTTGCTGTCTGAAATGATCCTTACAGGCCTTCGCCGTGGCGCACCCAGCGAAGGTGACCGACGAACTTCTGTCCGGGAAAGGCCGGGTGCTCGTTCGGAGGAGTTCTCACG
>JAFAXA010000081.1 GCA_019241425.1 Acetobacteraceae bacterium
GAGGCGATCTTGATCGTGCCGTCATCCTCGATGTCGATCTTGCAGCCGGTCTGCTCCACGATCTCGCGGATGACCTTGCCGCCGGTGCCGATGACCTCGCGGATCTTCTCCTTCGGCACGTTGATCACCGTGATGCGGGGCGCGGTCGCCGCGACGTCGTGACGCGCGCCGGTCAGCGCCTTCGCCATCTCGACGAGGATATGCAGCCGCCCGTCGCGCGCCTGGTCGAGCGCGATCCGCATGATTTCGGGTGTGATGGACGTGATCTTGATGTCCATCTGCAGCGAGGTCACGCCCGCTTCGGTGCCCGCGACCTTAAAATCCATGTCACCGAGATGGTCCTCATCGCCCAGAATGTCGGACAGCACCGCAAAGCCGCGGTCTTCCTTGATGAGACCCATGGCGATGCCGGCAACCGGGCGCGCAAGCGGTACGCCGGCATCCATCAGCGCGAGGGATGACCCGCACACCGTGGCCATCGAGGACGAGCCGTTGCTTTCGGTGATCTCGCTGACCAGCCGCAGGGTGTACGGGAACTTCTCCTTGGACGGCAGCAGGGGGTGAACGGCGCGCCAGGCGAGCTTGCCATGGCCGATCTCCCGGCGTCCCGGCGAGCCCATGCGGCCCGCTTCGCCCACCGAGTAAGGCGGGAAGTTGTAGTGCAGCATGAAATTCTCGCGGTATTCGCCTTCGAGCGCGTCGATCACCTGCTCGTCCTGACCGGTGCCGAGCGTCGCCACCACCAGCGCCTGGGTTTCCCCGCGCGTGAACAGCGCGCTGCCATGCGCGCGCGGCAGAACGCCGACTTCGGCGACGATCGGCCGCACGGTCTTGGTGTCGCGCCCGTCGATCCGCAGGCCGGTGTCGAGGATCGCGTTGCGAACGATGTCGGCTTCGAGATCCTTGAACAGGCCCTTGGCGGCGGTTGCGTCCAAGCCTTCGCCGGTCAGCGCGGTGGCCGCCTCGGTCTTGGCGGCGCCCACCCGCGCCTGGCGCGTCTGCTTGTCGCTTTCCCGATAGGCTTCGGTGAGGGCGGCGCGGGCGAGGCTGTCGACGCGCGTCGCCAGCGTCTGCTCCTCGGCGGTTTGCTCCGGCAATGCCCAGGGTTCGCGGGCGGCGTGCTCGGCAAGCTCGATGATCGCCTGGATCACCGGCTGGAACTGCGCGTGGCCGAACGTCACGGCGCCCAGCATTACGTCCTCCGGCAGCTCGCGGGCCTCGCTTTCCACCATCAGCACGCCTTCCGCCGTGCCGGCGACCACCAGGTCGAGCGCGGATTCCTCGGTTTCCGCCATGGTCGGATTGAGGATGAACTGGCCATCCTTGTAGCCGACCCGCGCGGCGCCAACGGGCCCGAAGAAGGGAATGCCGGAGAGCGTGAGCGCCGCCGAGCAGCCGATCATGGCGACGATATCGGGATCGTTCTCGAGATCATGGCTGAGCACGGTCGCGACGATCTGCACCTCGTTGCGGAACCCTTCGGGGAACAGCGGACGAATGGGGCGGTCGATCAGCCGGGAAACCAGCACCTCGTTCTCGGAAGGGCGGCCCTCACGCTTGAAGAAGCCGCCCGGGATCTTGCCGGCGGCGAACGCCTTTTCCTGGTAGTTGACGGTGAGCGGGAAGAAGTCCTGTCCCGGTTTCGCCGTTTTCACGCCGACAGCCGTGCAGAGCACGATCGAATCGCCGTAGCGCACGAGCACGGCGCCATCTGCCTGGCGGGCGATCTTGCCCGTCTCGAGGACGAGGGCACGGCCGCCCCACTCGATCTCCTTACGGAAGTAATTGAACATACGACTCAGGTTCCTTCGAGATGCCGGTCCTTGGCGGCCGGAAGCCGGCGATCCTGGTCTCGGGCGGATGGCGGCGTCTCGGGCGGCAGGGCCGTCCCGGCGCGAACGCCGGGAGCATGACCGCGCGCGAGCGCGCGGCCATGGCCATGTGGCCGGAAACGCCGCCGGTCATCCACGATCGAGGAATGCGGATCGGCGGTGGTCGGTCCGCCGCAGTACGCGGCGTTGCGGGCCTAGCGGCCCAGAACAGGCTTTACCCCGAACCGCCATGGTCCGGGGACAGCCGACAGCCTTCAATATAGTGGGAGGCATCGGCGACGCCAGATTGCCGGCCCCTAGCGGCGCAGGCCGAGACGGCCGATCAGGGCTTCGTAGCGGCCCTGATCCTTGCCTTTGAGGTAGTCGAGTAGCCGGCGGCGGCGCCCCACCAGCATCAGCAAGCCGCGACGGCTGTGAAAATCCTTCGCGTGAGTCTTGAGATGCTCGGTAAGATTGCTGATCCGCTCGGACAGCAGCGCGACCTGCACTTCGGGGCTGCCGGTGTCGGCGTTGCCGGTCGCGTATTCGGAGACGAGCGCCGTCCGGCGCTCCGCAGTGATCGACATCGTATGACTCCTGGATACGAGGGAAGGGGCGCGGGCCGTGGATGCGAGCGTCAGAGCATCCGTTCCGGCTTGAGCCAGCCATCCTGGAGGCGACACAAGCCGAGCACGCGGCTCCCCGCCATGGCCCTTGCCAATCCGCGATCGGGATCGGCCGCCATCGGAATGCGACCCATGAGCTGAACCAGGCTGATCGCCTGGCCGTGCCGCAGGTCGCTGGCCTCCGCGTCCGTCAGGGCCAGAGCCGGGATGTCGGCCAGCGCGGTCGCAACGGGGAGCAGGAGGTCCGGGGAAGCAGGCGGGGTATGGTCCGGACCGGCCACTTTGTCCAGCGTTATCGCCTGCGCTTCGGTGAACGGACCGACCCGCAGCCGACGCAGGGCGGCCACGTGGCCCAGTGTGCCGCAGGCGAGCGCCAGGTCGCGGGCGAGGCTCCGCATGTAGACGCCCTTGCCCGATTGCACTTCGAACACCGCCGTATCGACGTCCGGCCGTTCGAGAAGCGCGAAGCGGTCGACCCGGGCGGGCCGCGCATCCAGTACCGGGGCGCGGCCCTCGCGCGCCATGTCGTAGGCGCGCTCGCCCTCGATCTTGATCGCGGAGAAGACCGGCGGCACCTGCATGATGTCGCCTTCGAAGCGCGGCAGGGCGGCGGCGATCGCGGCGTCGGTCGGCCGGTGCGGGGAGGTCGCCATGACGGCGCCGTCCGCGTCATCGGTGTCCCGCGCTTCTCCCATCCGCAGCGTGAAGCGGTACAGCTTGGTGCCGTCCATGACATACGGAACGGTTTTGGTCGCGGCGCCGAAGGCGATCGGCAGCACGCCGGTCGCCAGCGGGTCGAGCGTGCCGCCATGCCCGGCCTTCTGCGCGCCGAAGGAGCGGCGCACGCGATTGACGACGTCCGTGCTGGTCAGGCCGGGTGCCTTGTCGATGACCAGCCAGCCGTCCAGTGGGCGGCCGCGCGGTGAGCGGCGAGACATCGCGATCTCCTGTGACGCGGGGCGGCTCCATCCGCCGAAACGGATCGGGGGTCAATGGCGTGCGTGCGGCAAACCAGCGGCAATGCCGCCCGCCGCGGTTGACACCGTCCGTTGC
Organism: Acetobacteraceae bacterium; assembly: GCA_019241425.1. Classification (GTDB taxonomy): domain Bacteria; phylum Pseudomonadota; class Alphaproteobacteria; order Acetobacterales; family Acetobacteraceae; genus JAFAXA01. The sequence continues at coordinate 3,491 of JAFAXA010000081.1, forward strand.
ACGCCTCCAATGCCGTCGGCGGAGACGAACCGGAACGCTTCGTCTCCCGCCGCCATCACCGCAACTGCGAGGAACCACTTCCGCATGACCGAGACAGGGCGCCGCACGGGCGGGCAGATCCTCGCCGACCAGCTTCGGCTGCACGGCGTGTCCCGCATTTTCGGCGTTCCGGGCGAGAGCTTCCTCGCCGTGCTCGATGCGTTGCACGATCACCGGGACGCGATGCCGTTCACCGTCTGCCGGCAGGAGGGCGGGGCGGCGATGATGGCGGACGCCTATGGCAAGCTGACCGGCGAGCCGGGCATCTGCATGGTGACGCGCGGGCCGGGCGCGACCAACGCCAGCGCGGGCGTGCATATCGCGTATCAGAACTCGACGCCGCTGATCCTGTTCGTCGGCCAGATCGCGCGCGGCATGGCCGAGCGCGAGGCGTTTCAGGAAATCGACTACCGGCGCATGTTCGGCCAGATGACGAAATGGGTGGCCGAGATCGAGAATGCATCGCGCATCCCCGAACACGTCAGCCACGCGTTCCACCTCGCAACATCCGGCCGGCCCGGGCCGGTGGTGCTCGCACTCCCCGAAGACATGCTGCGGGAGGAAGTCTCGGTCTCGGATCCGGCGCGCTATCAGCGTGTGGAGGCGCATCCCGGGCCGGAGCAGATGGAGCGATTGCGGGCGATGCTGGATGCGGCGGAACGGCCGATCGCCATTCTCGGCGGCGGCGGCTGGAACGCGGAGGCCGTCGCGCACATGCAGCGTTTCGCGGAACGCGCCGGTCTGGCGGTGGCCGCGAGCTTCCGCCGGCAGGATTACTTCGACAACGCCCATCCCTGCTATGTCGGCGACATCGGCATCGGCCCCAATCCGGCGCTGGTGCGCCGGCTGCGCGAGGCTGATCTGCTGTTGTTGCTCGGTGGCCGTCTCGGCGAAATGCCGAGTCAAAGCTACGGGCTGCTCGACATTCCCCGGCCTCGGCAAAAGCTCGTGCATGTGCACGCGGGCGCCGAGGAACTCGGGCGCGTGTACCAGGCCGATCTGCCGATCAATGCCGGGGCACGCGCCTTCGCCGCCGCTTTGGATCGGCTGCAACCGGTTGACGGCGGGCGCTGGCAGCGATGGAGAGAGCAGGCGCGCGCCGAATACGAAGCGTGGCAAAGTCCGCCCGCCATTCCGGGATCGTTGCAAATGGGCGAGGTCATGACGTGGCTGGAGGCGCACTTGCCCGAGGACGCGATCATGACCAACGGCGCCGGCAACTACACCGTCTGGCTGCATCGCTTTCATCGCCATCGGCGTTTCGGCACGCTGCTCGCGCCGGTATCGGGCTCCATGGGCTACGGTGCGCCGGCGGCCGTGGCGGCCAAGATCATGCACCCGGACCGCACCGTCATTTGCTTCGCGGGCGATGGCTGCTTCCTGATGCACGGGCAGGAGTTCGCAACCGCCGTGCAGTATCGCGCCCCGGCCGTGTTTCTGGTGATCAACAACGGCATGTACGGCACGATCCGCATGCATCAGGAGCGGCACTATCCGGGCCGCGTCAGCGCGACCGACCTGGCCAATCCCGATTTCGCCGCCTATGCACGGGCCTTCGGGGGCTACGGTGAGGTCGTGGACAGTACGGAGCAATTTCCCGGCGCGTTCGAGCGGGCCGCCCGCTCCGGCCTGCCCGCGATCCTGGAGCTGCGGATCGATCCGGAAGCGCTCACCCCGGCACAGACATTGAGCCAGATTCGCGAAAGGGCGCTTGCCGGCTAACGCGCCGCCGGATCGCCGAGGTGCCGGAACCGCCCCGTTCTCCTCTGCCTGGCTCTGAGCAGACGGCGGTTGCTGCCAAAGCCCGGGTCGGGCCGCGGACGGTGGCCCTGATCGTCGCCAGCGCGTTGTTCATGGAGCAACTCGACGGGACCGTGCTCGCGACCGCGCTGCCGAGCATGGCGCGGACCTTCAACGTCGACCCGCTGCGCATGAACGTGGCGCTCACGTCCTATCTTCTCAGCCTTGCCGTGTTCATACCGGCAAGCGGCAAGGCGGCGGACCGCTTCGGCTCGCGCACTGTTTTCCGGGGCGCGATCGCGCTGTTCACGCTCGGCTCCATTCTGTGCGCGCAGGCGCCGAGCCTTCCGTTCCTGGTCGGCGCGCGCATG
>JAFAXA010000088.1 GCA_019241425.1 Acetobacteraceae bacterium
CGCAATGCGGGGATCCGCAACCAGCAGCGCGCCCGTCTCGCCGGACCCGGGGAGAAGTTGCAGCGCGTCGCGCGGAATGCCCGCCGCGTGCAGGATGCGCACCGCTTCCGCGGCAATCAGCTGCGTTTCTTCGGCGGGCTTGGCAAGCACGGGATTTCCCGTCGCCAGGGCAGCCGCGATCTGCCCGGTGAAGATAGCCAGCGGAAAGTTCCACGGGCTGATGCAGGCAACCGGGCCGAGCGGCGTTTCGGAACAGCCCCGGTCGCGGCTCTCCGCCGCATAGTATCGAAGGAAATCGACGGCTTCGCGGATCTCCGAGATGGCGTTCGGCAGGGTGCGGCCTGCCTCGCGGGCGATCAGGCCGACGAGATCGAGCCGGCATTCCTCCATCGCATCCGCCGCCCGCAGCAAGTATGCGGCGCGGATATCGGCGGGCGTGCGGCCCCACTCGCTGCGCGCCGCCTCCGCCCGTGCGATCGCGGCTGCAACATCTTCGGGCATCGCATCGCGCACCTCGCCGACGCGATCGGCGGGATCGGCCGGGTTGCGGATGTCTCGCCATGGCCCGTCCGCGTTTCCGGCCGGGGATGCGCGCCACAGCCGGCCGTCGGACGCTCGGAGCGCGTGGGCGAGTTCGGCAAGCGCCGTCTCGTCCGCCAGATCGAATCCACGGGCGTTGCGCCGCGCTGGCTCGAACAGGGCGAGCGGGTGACGGATGCCGCGATGGGGCAGCAGCCCCGGATTGCGCGCCTTGACATGCGCGACCGGGTGCCGGACGAGCGACGCCAGGCCGATCGCCGGATCGTTGATGCGGTTGACGAACGAGCTGTTGGCTCCGTTCTCAAGCAGCCGCCGCACCAGATAGGCCAGCAGCGTTTCATGGCTGCCGACCGGCGCGTAAATGCGGCAGGGCCGGTTCAGCCGGTCCGGCCCCACCACTTCCTCGTAGAGCTTCTCGCCCATGCCGTGCAGGCACTGAAACTCGTAGTGACCCGGCTGGAAATCGTCGCCCGCCATGCGGTACACGGCAGCCAAGGTGTGCGCGTTATGGGTCGCGAATTGCGGAAACACCGCATCCTTCGCGTCGAGCAATGCGCGGGCGCAGGCAAGATAGGAAATATCGGTGTGCGTCTTGCGCGTGAACACCGGCGCGTCGTCGAGCCCGTCGACCTGCGCGCGCTTGATTTCCGTATCCCAATAAGCGCCCTTCACCAGCCGCACCATCAGCCGGCGACCGCTGCGTCGCGCGAGACCGATCAGGTGTTCGACGACGAAGATGGCGCGCTTTTGATAGGCCTGCACGACGAAGCCGATCCCGTCCCAGCCGGCGAGCGTCGGGTCCGCGCAGAGCATTTCCAGCAGATCGAGCGAGAGTTCGAGTCGGTCGGATTCCTCGGCGTCGATGTTGAGGCCGATATCGTATCGCCGGGCCTGCTGCGCGAGCGCGAGGAGGCGCGGCCAGAGTTCCGACATGACGCGTTCGCGCTGGGCGCGGCAGTAGCGCGGATGCAGCGCCGACAGCTTGACCGAGATGCCCGCGCCGTCGCGCACGCCGCGCCGGTTCGCCGCACCGCCGATCGCATCGATCGCGTGCGCGTAGTCGCGGAAATAGCGCTGGGCGTCGCCGTCCGTCACCGCTGCTTCGCCCAGCATGTCATAGGAGTGCCGGAACCCGCGCGCTTCCAGCTTGCGGCTGTTGGCGAGCGCTTCCTCGATCGTCTGGCCGAGCACGAATTGCTCGCCGAGCAGCCGCATCGCGGCTTCGACGCCGCGGCGGAGCAGGGTTTCGCCGCCCTTGCGGATCATCCGCACGAGCGCCGCCGACAGCGTTTGTTCGCTCGCCGCCGACGTCAGCCGTCCGGTGACGACCAAGCCCCAGGTCGCCGCGTTGACGAACAGCGACGGACTGTGGCCGACATGCGCCTGCCAATCGCCGCCGCCGATCTTGTCGCGGATCAGCGCGTCCCGGGTACGACCGTCCGGGATGCGGAGCAAGGCTTCGGCGAGACACATCAGCGCCACGCCCTCGGCGCTGGACAGCGCGTATTCCGCCATCAGGCTCTCGACCGGGCCGGACGTCCCCTTCGCGCGCAGCGTCTCGGCGAGGCGGTGGGCGAGGCGCTCGGCTTCGGCTTCATGGGCTGGCGGCAGGGTCGCGCGCGTCAGCAGGACGGCAACCGCGTCGGGCTCCGGCGTGCGTGTCGCGGCGGTGATCCGCGCCCGTTGCGCGCTGGGGAGTTGCCCGGGCGCCGGGTCCGATTGCAGCGGTGGGAGCGGCGGATGGCTCACGGAATTGGGTTCGCCACAATCGAAAGATCACGCGATCGGCATAATTGACGGCGTTTCACGCCGTTTAAGTGGGGGATTAACGGGGCAGGACTTCCCGGCATGGTGGCTTTTCGGCCATACTCACGTATTCGTGAGACTTAGGGGCGAGGACCGTAAGGGAATGTTCATCTCTCGAAAGCCGCTACCGGCGGCGGTCCGCGAGCGCGGGCGACGGTTTGTAGAACTCGCCGAGCGCGCCCACCAGGCGGGACAGCAGGCGCATGCCGAATATTTCATCGACCTCGCCTATGAGGTGATGAGCGTCCGCTACACGGACGCGCAGTTGGAGGAGATGGCGGCGGAGCTTTGATCGTCGCGCTCTGGCACCGCTGACGGCCGGCAGCTAGGAACGTCGCCGTCAGCCCTGAGCGGAGTGCCGGATGGAAGCCTATCGCGCCCTGGAAGCCTGCTTCGCGCGGATGGCCGCGATCGAAGACGCGATCGGCATTCTGAGCTGGGACCGCGAAACGACGATGCCGCTCGGCGCGGCCGAGGGGCGGGCGGAGCAGATCGCGACGCTGGATGTGATGGCGCACGAGCTGTTGACCGCGCCCGAACTCGGCGAGCGGCTGGACCGGGCGGAGGCGGAGGCGGCGCAGCTCGATCCCTGGCAGGCCGCGAATCTGCGGGAAATGCGGCGGCGGCGGTTGCACGCGACCGCGGTGCCGCCGGCGCTCGTCGAAGCGCGGTCGAAGGCCGCGTCCCGCTGCGAAGTCGCCTGGCGTGCTGCGCGCGCCGACAATGATTTCCCGAGCCTGCTGCCGCTGCTGACGCACGTGCTGACCTGCGAGCGGGAGGTCGCGGAGGCGAAGGGCGCGGCGCTTGGTCTCTCGCCCTACGACGCGCTGTTGGACGGCTACGATCCGGGCATGCGGCAGGCGACCATCGACCCGCTGTTTGCGGATCTGCGGGCGGATCTGCCCGGCTTGATCGGCGAGGCGCTGGAGGCGCAGGCCGGGCGGCCGCCGGTTCCGGCGATGGCGGGGCCGTTCCCGACCGACATCCAGCGCGGCGTCGGAGAGCGGGTGATGACGGTGCTCGGCTTCGACACCGGACGCGGGCGCCTCGACACCAGCACGCATCCGTTTTGCGGCGGCGCGACGGACGACGTGCGCCTGACCAGCCGCTATCGAGAGGACGATTTCACCAGCGCGCTGATGGGCATCCTGCACGAAACCGGGCATGGCCTTTACGAGCAGGGATTGCCGCGCGAGTGGCGGCATCAGCCGGTCGGGCGCGCACGCGGCATGAGCATGCATGAAAGCCAGTCGCTGCTGATCGAAATGCAGGTATGC
>JAFAXA010000208.1 GCA_019241425.1 Acetobacteraceae bacterium
TGTTCTGGTACAACGCGTCAGCCGTGCCGGCATACCAGGTATCGCCCGAGCGCTGGGACGCCGGCAGGATGTCGAAGCCCTCGTTCCGCTCCGGCCGGAGGAAGTTCCAGCCGCGCTGCAAGTGCCGGATCAGGCTGTGCGCCTTGTATTGGGTGGCGACGCCGATGCGGCGGATGCCGGAGTTCAGCGCATTGGACAGCGCGAAATCGATGATCCGCGCGGTGCCGCCGAAGAACACGGCGGGCTTGGCGCGCTTGTCGGTCAGCTCCAGCAGGCGGCTGCCGCGCCCGCCCGCCAGCACATAGGCCATGGCGTGACGCGACAGCGGCGATTGACGGCTGGTCTGAGCGGGCATCGGGTTCCTCCTCTGGCGTCCATACCGCCCGCTTCGGTGGATGCGGGACTTGGCTCCGGCATTCGCAAGCACGGCACGCAGATGTGGAAACGATACATCGGCCGCCGCCGGTTGCAACAGGGACCGGGTGGCCCCGCTCACGTGACATGCTACGGTCTTATTTGCCGCAGGTTTAATTCCTGCGCGGGGAGGAATTACCATGAAGCCGGAAGCCGGGGCCGCGCAGGCGCTCCTTGAAAAGACCGTTGCCGCCGTCACCGAAGCCGGTCCGCGTGCCGATCCGCAATTTGTGCAACTGCTGTTCCGCAACGTGCCGCCCGAGGATCTGCTGGGACGGCGCGCCGAGGACCTTGCGTGCGCAGCCGACTCGCTGTGGTCCTTCATTGCCGTGCGCCGCCCCGGCCGGGCGGCCGTCCGGGTGGTGTGCGGTGAGGGCGAACCGGATTGCTGGGCGGAAGGCCGCTCCGTTGTGCAGATCGTCAACGACGACATGCCGTTCCTGGTCGATAGCGTCACCCAGGCGCTCAACGCGCGTCACCTTGTCGTCCATCTGGTGATCCATCCGGTTACCCCGGTGGAGCGCGACGGCACCGGCCGGCTCCGCCGGTTCGGGGCGCAAGCCCCGGGCGCGCCGGCGGAATCCTTCATGCACATCGAGCTGGACGGCAGCGTGGAGCAGGCGCTGGTGCCGGAGCTGGTGGGCGCGCTCGAAGCCGTCCTCGCCGAGGTGCGCATCGCCGTCGTCGATCATCCGCTGATGCAGGCGAAGGCGGCGTCCGTCGCGCAGGAAAGCGCGCACGCGCCCGTGCCGGTCAAGGATGCGACGGAAGCCGCCGCGTTCCTGGCATGGCTGACGGATCGCAACTTCACCTTTCTCGGCTATCGCGACTACCGGATCGAGCAGGACAATTTGCTGATCGAGCCGCATTCCGGCCTCGGCCTGCTCCGCGATGACGGTTATCTCGTGTTCGACGGACTGCGCAGTCAGTCGCAACTGCCGGCTCTGCTCAGCAGATACCGCCAGTCTCCCGGGATGCTCACCGTATCCAAGTCGAGCCAGCTCTCCGGCGTGCACCGGCGCGCGCCGATGGACACCGTCGCGGTGAAGCGCTTCGACGCGGAGGATCGGGTCGCCGGATTGCGGCTGTTTATCGGCCTGTTCACCTCGCAGTCCTATTCGCGTCCGCTTGAAACGGTGCCGTTGCTGCGCAGCAAGCTTTCCAACGTGATGGAGCGCGCGGGCTTCGCGCCCGACAGCCACGATGGCAAGGCGCTGCGCCACATCATCGACAGCCTGCCGCGCGACGAGTTGTTCCAGTTCGACGACGACGCGCTGTTCGACACCGCGATCGGCATTCTCGGTTTGCAGGATCGCCAGCGCGTCGCGCTGTTCCTGCGCCATGATGCGTATGGCCGGTTCGTCAGCGCGCTCGTCTACGTGCCGAAGGATCGCTACAGCGCGGCCGTGCGGGATGAGATGGCGGCGGTGCTGACCGGCGCGCTGGGCGGCGCGCTGGCTTCCGAAGCGACGCATCTCGACGATTCCGCGCTGGCGCGGCTGCATTTCGTGATCGTGGCGCCGCCGAACGGGGCGTGGCCGGAGATCGACCGCGCGGCGCTCGAGGCACGCCTGATCGAGGTCGGGCGCAGTTGGGCGGACCGGCTGGGCGACGCCCTGCTGCGCGCGCATGGCCACGGCGCCGCCGAACGCCTGCTCGGCCGCTACCGGAGCGCCTTCGCCGCCGGCTACGCCGAGCGCACCGACGCCGCGCGCGCGATCGGCGACATCGGGCTCCTCGAGAAACTCCGGGCAGGAGCGGCGATCGCCATCCGGATGCAGCCCGGAACCGCCGAGGGCGGGCTCAGCCTGCGCACCGCCCACCGGGGGGAGCCGCTGGCGCTCAGCGACGTGCTGCCCGTGCTCGAGAATTTCGGGCTGCGGGTGATATCGGAATTGCCGTTCTCGGTGCGTCCGGCCGATGCCGCCGAAACCTGTTGGATCCAGGATTTCGAGTTGCTGCTTGCGGGAGCCGAACCGCTGGCGGCCGAGACCGCCGCACGGTTCGAAGACGCATTCGCGTCCGTGTGGTCGGGCGCATTCGAGAATGATGGTTTCAATCGGCTGGTTTTCCTGGCCGGGCTGTCATCGCGGCAGGTTCTCGTTCTTCGTCTGTATTGCAAGATCCTGCGACAGGCCGGGTTCGCCTTCAGCCAGCGCTACATGGAAGACACGCTCGCCGCGCATCCGGCGATTGCGGGCATGCTCGTCCGCTATTTCGAAGCGGCGTTCGATCCCGCGCGGCCGGAAGCGGACCGCGACGGCCGGACCGGCGCCGTCGCGGCCGAGATCGAGGCCGCGCTGGAAGGCGTCGCCAATCTCGATGAGGACCGGATTCTGCGCGGCTACACGCTGCTGATGGCGAAAACCCTGCGCACCAACCACTACCGCGCAGAAGCCGACGGACAGCCGAAGGACTACGTGTCGGTGAAACTCGCGAGCCGCGACATCGAGCTGCTGCCGTTGCCGCGGCCGCTCGTGGAAATCTATGTCTACAGCCCGCGTATCGAAGGATGCCATCTGCGGGGCGGCAAGGTGGCGCGAGGCGGCTTGCGCTGGTCCGACCGCAAGGAGGATTTCCGAACGGAGGTTCTGGGCCTGATGAAGGCGCAGATGGTGAAAAACGCCGTCATCGTTCCGGTCGGTTCCAAAGGCGGCTTCGTGGTGAAGCGGCCACCGCCGAAAGCGACGCGCGAGGCGCTGATGGCGGAGGTGATCGCCTGCTACAAGACCTTCATCGGCGGTCTGCTCGACATTACGGATAATCTCGGCGGCGACACCGTCGTGCCGCCGCCCAATGTGGTGCGCCGCGACCCCGACGACCCGTACCTGGTGGTGGCGGCCGACAAGGGCACCGCGACATTCTCGGACCTCGCCAACGGTGTCGCGCACGATTACGGGTTCTGGCTCGACGACGCCTTCGCCTCCGGCGGTTCGGTCGGCTACGACCATAAAGTGATGGGCATCACCTCCCGCGGAGCCTGGGAGGCGGTGAAACGCCACTTCCGCGAGATGAACCGCGACATCCAGGCGGATGATTTCACCTGTGTCGGCGTCGGCGACATGTCGGGCGACGTGTTCGGCAACGGTATGCTGCTGTCGAAGCACACCAGGCTGGTCGGCGCGTTCAATCACCAGCACATCTTCATCGACCCCGATCCCGATCCGGCGCGTAGCTGGACGGAACGCAAGCGGCTGTTCGATCTGCCGCGTTCCGGCTGGGCCGATTACGACACCTCGCTGTTGTCGGCGGGCGGCGCGATCTACGAGCGGAGCGCAAAATCGCTCGCGCTGTCGCCGCAGGCGCAGGCGCTCCTCGGGCTCGATCGAGCGGCGGTGGCGCCGAACGAGTTGATCGGCGCGCTGCTGCGGGCGGATGTCGATTTGCTGTGGTTCGGCGGCATCGGCACCTACGTCAAGGCCCGCACGGAAACGCAAGCGGAGGCGGGCGACCGCGCGAATGACGCGCTGCGGATAGACGGCGCGGATTTGCGTGCGCGCGTCGTCGGTGAAGGCGCGAACCTCGCCGTCACCCAGCGCGCCCGCATCGAATACGCGCTGCGGGGCGGCCGCATCAACACGGATGCGATCGACAATTCGGCGGGCGTCGACACCTCCGATCACGAGGTCAACATCAAGATCGGCGTCGGCCAGTTGATCGAGTCGGGTCACGTCGCTGCCGCTGACCGTCCGGCGTTTCTCGCCGCGATGACGGACGAGGTCGCAACGCTCGTGCTGCGCAACAACGAACTGCAAACGCTCGCGATCAGCGTCGCGGAAGCGGAAGCGCCGGCGCAGCTCGACCAGCACACGCGGCTGATGCGCAGCCTCGAGCGCGAGGGCCGGCTCGACCGCGCGGTCGAGTTCCTGCCGAACGCGGAAGCGCTCGGCCAGCGCGCGGCGGCGGGACGCGGCCTCATGCGCCCCGAACTCGCGGTGCTGCTGGCCTACGCCAAGATGGCCCTCTACGACGACCTGCTGGATTCGGATCTGCCCGGCGATTCGGCGCTGGGCCGCGAATTGCTCGCCTATTTCCCGCAGGTGATGCGGGAGACCGCGCCCGACATCCTGCAACGGCACCGGCTGCGGCGCGACATCGTCGGCACGATCGTCGCCAACACGGTGATCAACCGCATGGGGCCGGCCTTCGTCGCCGAGATGGAGGCGCGCACTGGCCGGAGCGCTACCGACATCGCCCGGGCTTGGCTGATCGTGCGCGAGGCATTCAACCTGGCGCCGCTATGGGGCGACATCGACGCGCTCGATCGCCAGCTCGCCGCGCCGACCCAGATTGCGCTCCTGCTCGCGCTCCGCCACGCGGCGGAAGGCGCCTGCCGTTGGCTGCTGCAAACAACCGGCAGCCTCGCGATCGGCGAACGGGCCGAGGCGCTGAAGCCCGGCATCGCGACCCTCGGCGCGAGCCTCGACGCCATTCTGCCGCCGGCGGAACGGGACGACTTCGCCGCGCGCCGCAATGCGCTCGCCGAGTTGGGCGCCGAACCCGGCCTGGCCGAACGCGTCGCGGCGACCGAGACCCTGGCCTCGGCGCTCGACGTGCTGGCGATGAGCGGCCCGGGAACCGATCTCGGCGACGTTGCCCGCGTTTATTTCGGCGCCGGCGACCGGCTCGGTTTGCTGGAGCTACGCCGGCTGGCGAGCCGGCTGCCGTCGACGACGCCTTGGCAACGGATGGCCAACGCGGCGCTCGCCGACGACCTCGCGGCGATCCAGCGCGACATCGCCGGCCGCATCCTCCGCGACGGCGCCGGCGAACCGGACGCGCTGCTCGCGCGCTGGCTCGAAGGGCGGCAGGATACCATCCGCAAAGTGGAGGAGCTGCGCTCCGACATGCGCCGCGCCCAGACGGTGGACCTTGCCATGCTGATCGTCGCCGCGCGTCAATTGCGGACCCTGGCCTCCGTCTGAATGGGGGCAACGGAGCGAGTGAGTGACATGAAATCGATCCTGATTACCGGCGGCAGCCGGGGCATCGGCCGCGCCACCGCGGTTCTCGGCGGCGCACGGGGCTGGTCGGTCGGCGTCAACTATGTCGGCAATGTGCGCGCCGCCGAGGAAACGGCGGAAGCCGTGCGAAAGGCGGGCGGCCGCGCCCTGCCGGTTCGCGGCGACGTCGCATCGGAGGGCGACGTCGCGGCGATGTTCGAGGCCACCGTCAAGGCGTTCGGAAGCCTCGATGGCGTGGTGGTGAATGCCGGCATCGTCGCGCCCGCGCTGCCGCTCGCGGAAATGGACGTGATCCGCCTGACCCGCATGTTCGAGGTCAACGTGCTCGGCTCCTATCTCTGCGCGCGCGAGAGCGCACGTCGGCTTTCGCGCGGACGCGGCGGCCGGGGCGGCTCGCTGGTGCTGGTCTCCTCCGCCGCTGCCCGGCTCGGCTCGCCGGGCGAATACGTGGACTACGCCGGCTCGAAAGGCGCGCTCGACACATTGACGATCGGGCTCGCCAAGGAACTCGGCCCGGAAGGCGTGCGCGTCAACGCGGTGCGGCCCGGCCTGATCGAAACCGAGATCCACGCGAGCGGCGGCCGACCGGACCGTGCGCAGGCGCTCGCCCCCACCGTCCCGATCGGACGTCCCGGCAAGGCGGAGGAGGTCGCGGAGGCGATCATCTGGCTGCTCAGCGATGCCGCCTCCTACACCACGGGCGCGTTGCTCGACGTCGCCGGCGGAAGATAACCCGGCGCGCCCTCAGATCGGCGCGGCGCCCACCTCGCCCGCCGTGATCGCCTGCTGACCCGCATCGGTCGTCAGTAGCAGCGCGCCGTCGGCGCCGATGCCGTCGAAGCGTCCGCTCAGATGGCGGTCGCCGACCCGCACCCCGATGACCTGCCCGAGCTGGTCGGCGCGCGCGAGCCACGCCGCGCGCACCGGCTCGAAGCCGCGCCGGCTCCACACCTCCCACCAGCGGCCGAACCGGTCGAGCAGCGCCGCCGCGCATCCATCCGGGGTGGCGGACGCGGCGCCCGCCTGATGCAGCGACGTCGCCGGATACGGCGTGTCGTCCGGGTGGTGCGCGACGTTGATGCCGATCCCAACGGCCGCCCAGGCGATGCCCTCGGCCAACAGCTCACTTTCGAGCAGGATGCCGGCGATTTTGGCCCCGCCGATCCGGACGTCGTTCGGCCATTTGAGCGTCGCGTGGACGCTGCCATCCGCAAACGCCCGATCGACTGCCTCGGCCGCCGCCAGCCCGGCCAGGAAGCCGAGTTCCGCGATCCGCCGCGCCGGCAGCTCGGGACGGAGCAGGATCGAGAGATGCAGATTGCCCGCGGGACTGCTCCATGCCCGTCCGACGCGCCCCCGGCCCTGCGTCTGCTGGCGCGCTAGGACGACGGTGCCGTTGGGAGCGCCCGTTTCCGCGAGCCGGCGGATCTCGTCGCTGGTCGATGCCAGCCTGTCGTATCGGTTGAGATGGAACGCGATCATCCAACCAACCGTTCGTAGCGGTCGGTTGTAAGGTCACGCGCCTCTGCAATTTCCCGAATTGCTCTTGCCTCATAGCTGCAAATATAATTTTTCCCGCGGACGGAATCGCCGGCCGCTCGGGTCAGGGACGCGACGCGGTTCAAGTGGCGCTCCGAGGAGGATGACGAAATGGCTGGACGCGGATGGCGCGCCTGCGCGCGGGCTTCGGGTACGCTCGCCGCGCTGGCTGCGGGCACCTGGCTCGGCATCGGCGACGCCCGGGCTTCCGGGTTTGCGCTCCGTGAAGGCAGCGCCGATTGGATGGCCAACGCCTTCGCGGGGAATACCGCCAAGGCGTATGACGCCAGCACCGCCTACAACAATCCGGCCGGCATGGTCCGGCTCGACCAGAACGAACTCGACGCCTCCGTCAACGGCATCTTCCCGAGCATCCATTTCACCGGCACCAACCGGGTCGGCCCGGCGCTCACCCCCGGCACCACCGACGGCAATCTGATCGAACCGGCGGCGACGGCGGGCACCTTCGGGGTTTGGAGCTATTCCCCGGATCTGAAATTCGGCTTCGGCGCCACCGCCCCGTTCGGTCAGCGCGTCGATAACCCGACCGATTTCGTTGGCCGCTACCAGAGCCTCGTTTCCAGCATCACCGATATCAGCTTCCAGCTCTCCGCCGCCTATCGCGTCACCGACCGTTTCTCGATCGGCGGCGGCCCGGTGATCGACTATTTCAACACGCGGCTGACCCAGGCGCAGAATATCGGCGTCAACGCGCTGACCGGCGATCCGGTCGGCAACGCCTATGGCGACGATGTCGGCATCGGCTTCGACATCGGCGCCATGTATCAGATCGACGAGGGAACGCGCGCCGGCATCAACTACCGGTCCCGCATCTCGCACCGGGTCAGCGGCTCGCAATACGTGTACGTGCCGCCGTTGCTCGCGATCGGCAGCCCGGCAACGGCCGCTCTGCTTTCGCGGCTCGACAGTTCGGCCAATGCGGACGTCACTCTGCCGGACAACGTCTCGGTCGGCCTCTATCACGACATCACGCCGCGCTGGGCGGTGATGAGCGATCTGCAATGGACGCACTGGTCGCTCCTGAAAGAGATCACCGTCGTACCCACCAGTGGCGCGCCCACGACGAACCTGCCGCAGAACTGGCAAAGCACCTGGTTCGTCAGCATCGGCACCAATTACCGCGTGCTGGAGAATCTGATGTTGCAGACGGGCTTCTCCTATGACCAGAGCCCGGTGCGTGATCTCTACCGGACGACCCGCGTGCCGGATAGTGACCGCTACAATCTCGGTGTCGGCCTGACCTGGTCCGTGCTGCCCAACGTCAATCTGCAGGCGGCCTATCTGCACACCTTCTTCGCGAGCGCGCCGATCAACAGTTCGGCGTCGCCCTCGGCGGGGGTGATACAGGGCAAATACAGCGTCGATGCCAATTCGGTGAGCCTCGGCGCGACCGTGAAATTCTGAGATCCGGGCATGGCGTTGTTATCGACGACGAGCACGCCTGCCCCGCCGATCGCGGAACGCTCGCTCGTCGAGATGTTCGAAACGGCCGTCACGC
>JAFAXA010000175.1 GCA_019241425.1 Acetobacteraceae bacterium
GCGACGGTCTTCGGGTTGATGCCGTAGCGCCGGGCGAGGCTCCTCAGGCTCTCTTGACTACTTTGTATTGCTCGACGAACCGCCTCAGTCGTGGTGGCGCTCCCGTGGACAACCTGGCCCATAGCGCTTCCTTCCACTCGCGAGATAAGAATGCACCATCAAAGCCTAGGATCAAACACCTAGTCCGCAATAGTCGCTATGTCTTCATGCATTCGTGGTCTCACGACTCGTTCCAAGACTCTGGAACCTCGGCTGGTCACCACACAAGCGGTCAAGCTGGTTGAACTTTGTCTGAATTTCTAGCTCGGGATGCTCCACTCACTTACGACCGCCGAGAGAGCCTGTTTTGACTGAGTCGCATCTCGAAACAGCGGGTCTGCTTCCCGATCATGCCTGGGCACGGCTCGGGGGAGAGTGACAATATCGGAGACCGCTCCAGGAACGCGGCCGAACGCCGCGGCTTGAAGCAAGGGGGCCGCCCGCCATGCGGGCGTGGGAGGGGTTGTCGGGAATGGCTGGCATCGATGTTGTTGCAACCGCCTTCAGCGGGGCGAATGCGGCCTTTATCGCGGAAATGTATGCGAAATGGGCGGCGGACCCCCGCTCGGTCGACCCGAGCTTCGGCGAGCTGTTCGAAGCGCTCGACGACGAGCAGCGCTCGGTTCTGACAGACGCCAGCGGCGCCTCCTGGGCGCCGCGGCCATCGACCTTCGCCGAACCGGAGCGGGTCGAAGCGCCCCCGGCCGCCGCACCGATGGTGCTGGAGCGGCAGGGTGTCGAGCGCGGCCGGGCGGCGGTGCTCGATTCGATCCGGGCGCTGATGCTGATCCGCGCCTACCGCGTGCGCGGCCATTTGGAGGCCAAGCTCGATCCGCTCGGGTTGCAGAAGCCACGGCCGCATCCTGAACTCGATCCGCGCAATTACGGCTTCGGCGACGCCGACATGGACCGGCCGATCTTCATCGACAACGTGCTCGGCCGCGAAAGCGCGACCATGCGCGAAATCGTGCGGACGCTGCGCGAAACCTATTGCGGCAATATCGGCATCGAGTTCATGCACATCCAGGATCCGGACCAGAAATCCTGGATCCAGCGCCGGTTCGAGAACACCGGCTGGCGGCACGATTTTCCGGCATCGGGGCGCGAGCGCATCCTGCGGCGTTTGACCGAAGCCGAGGCGTTCGAAACCTTCTGCCAGCGCCGCTATGTCGGCACCAAGCGGTTCGGTCTGGAAGGCGGCGAATCCTCCATTCCGGCATTGCACACGATCATTCGCACCGCCGCCGAGAGCGGCGTCAACGAGGTCGTGATCGGGATGCCGCATCGCGGCCGGCTGAACACGCTTGTCAACATCGTCAAGAAGCCGCTGACCGCCGTGTTTAGCGAATTCGGCGGCGCGAGCTTCAAGCCGGAGGACGTGCAGGGTTCGGGCGACGTCAAGTATCACCTCGGTACCTCGACCGACATCGAGATCGCCAATCACATGGTGCATGTGTCGTTGCAGCCGAACCCGTCACATCTGGAGGCGGTCGATCCGGTGGTGATCGGCAAGGTGCGGGCACGCCAGGACGTAACGGGCGACAGCGGCGGCCGCCGTTCGGTGATGGGCATCCTGATGCATGGCGACGCCGCCTTCGCCGGCCAGGGCCTCGTCTACGAGACGCTGGCGATGAGCCAATTGATCGGCTACCGCACCGGCGGCACGATCCACATCATTGTCAACAACCAGATCGGCTTTACGACGGTTCCGGCGCACGCCTTCTCGGGCCTTTACTGCACGGATGTCGCGAAATCGATCCAGGCGCCGATCATCCACGTCAACGGCGACGATCCGGAAGCCGTCGTGTTCTGCGCCCGTGTCGCGGCCGAGTTCCGGATGCAGTTCGCGACCGACATCGCGCTCGATCTCGTTTGTTACCGGCGGCACGGTCACAACGAATCGGACGAGCCGGCCTTTACGCAACCGATCATGTATCGCGCCATCCGCAACCTCCCAACGACGCGGACGCTGTACGCCGAAAAGCTCGCCCGCGAGGGCGTCGTTTCGGAGGAGGGCGCAAAAGCGATGCTCGACGAGGCGAACCGGACGCTGGAAGCCGCGTACCAGGCCGCCCAGGGCTACAAGCCGAACAAAGCCGACTGGCTGGAGGGCCGCTGGACCGGATTCAACGCGCCGGAAGTCGGAATCGAGAGCCATGAACAGCCGACCGGCGTCTCACGGTCGGTACTGACCAAAGTGGGTATGGCGATCGCCCGGCCGCCCGGCAATTTCGACGTGAGCCCGAAGATCCTGCGCCAGCTCGAAGCCAAGAAGGCGATGGTCGAGAGCGGCCAGGGCATCGACTGGGCGACTGGCGAAGCGCTCGCTTTCGGCTCGTTGCTGCTGGAAGGCCATCGCGTCCGCCTTTCGGGCGAGGACGTGCAGCGGGGCACGTTCAGCCAGCGCCACGCCGTGCTGATCGACCAAACGAACCAGAATGAATACGTGCCGCTCAACAACATCGCCGGCGGACAGGCGAAAATGGAGATCTACAACTCGCTGCTGTCCGAAGTCGGCGTGCTCGGGTTCGAATACGGCTACACGCTCGCCGATCCGCACTCGCTCGTGCTCTGGGAAGCGCAGTTCGGCGATTTTGCCAACGGCGCGCAGGTCATCATCGACCAGTTCGTGGCGAGCGGCGAAACCAAGTGGCTGCGGATGTCCGGCCTCGTGATGCTGCTGCCGCACGGGCATGAGGGGCAGGGGCCGGAGCATTCCTCGGCGCGGCTGGAGCGCTATTTGCAGCTCTGCGCCGAACGCAACATGGCGGTCTGCAATCTCACAACGCCCGCCAACTACTTCCACAAGCTGCGGCGCCAGTTGAAGCGGGAGTTCCGCAAGCCGCTCGTGCTGATGACGCCGAAATCGCTGCTGCGGCACAAGCTTGCAGTGTCGCGGCTCGACGACATGGCGGAAGGCAGCGCGTTCCTGTTCGTCATCCCCGAAATCGACGCGATCACCGAGCCGGAGCGCGTCAAACGCGTCGTGCTGTGCAGCGGCAAGGTCTATTACGACCTGCTTGCGACGCGCCGCGAGCGCGGAATTGACAACGTCGCCATTCTTCGCATCGAGCAGCTTTATCCGTTTCCGGAGCGCACGCTCGGCAAGCTGCTGTCGCCATACGCCAATGCCGACGTCGTGTGGTGCCAGGAAGAGCCGGAGAACATGGGGGCGTGGAGCTTCGTCGATCGCCGGATCGAGCATGTGCTGCGGAGCCTCGAGGGACCGTGCAGGCGGCCCCGCTATGTCGGGCGGGAGGCGGCGGCGAGCCCGGCGACGGGCCTCGCCAAGGTGCATGCCGTTCAGCAGGCCCGGCTGGTCGACGAGGCGCTTTCGGTCGCATAAAGGACGTTCTCGCGAAAGAACCAAGGAAGCGTCCGCATGGCGACCGACATCAAGGTGCCGACCCTCGGCGAAAGCGTGACCTCCGCCACCGTCGCGCGGTGGATCAAGCAGGCGGGCGAGGCGGTCGCCGCCGATGAGCCGGTCGTCGAGCTGGAAACCGACAAGGTAACGGTTGAAGTCAACGCGCCCGCTTCCGGCGTCCTCGGCACGCCCGCCGTGCCCGAGGGCGGGGAGGTCGAGGTCGGCGCCATTCTCGGCACCGTCGAGGACGGCGCCGCTGCGGGTGCCTCGCCGCCGCGGCAAGCGCCGGAGCCGTTGCCGCGCGTTTCCACCGTTGCCGGTGTGCATCCGCCGCCGACGCCGCCCGGGCCGGTGTCGCGTCCGGCGACGCCCCCCGCCGACGTCGAGCGCCATGCGGCAGCCGGGACAAGGGAACCGCAGCCGCTGCCCGCGGCCGCCAAGCTGATGGAGGAACGGCAGGTCACGCCCGCCGCGCTCGGCGAGGGATCGGGCAAGGACGGCCGGATCACCAAGGGTGATGTGCTCGCCTTTCTCAGCCGTCCGGCGGAAGCGGCGCCGGTGCAAGCCGCGCCGGCCGAGCGGGCGCCGCGTTCGCCCGAGCCGCGCGAGGAGCGGGTGAAAATGACGCGCCTGCGCCGCACCATCGCGCAGCGGCTAAAGGAAGCCCAGAATACGGCCGCCATGCTGACCACCTTCAACGAGGTGGACATGTCGTCGGCGATGTCCCTGCGCGCGCAGTATCGCGACCTGTTCGAAAAGAAGCACGAAGGCGCGCGGCTCGGCTTCATGTCGTTGTTCGTGAAAGCCTGCGTGCTGGCGCTCAAGGAGTTTCCGGCCGTCAACGCCGAAATCGACGGCGACGAGATCGTCTACAAGAACTTCGTGCATATGGGGATCGCGGTCGGCGGCGCGTCCGGCCTGGTCGTGCCGGTGATCCGCGACGCCGACCGGATGAGCTTCGCCGTCATCGAGCGCACGATCGCGGATTTCGGCCGGCGGGCGAAAACCGGCGCGCTGAAGCTCGACGAGCTGACCGGCGGCACGTTCTCGGTCACCAATGGCGGCGTCTACGGCTCGCTGATGTCGACGCCGATCCTCAACGCGCCGCAATCGGGCATTCTCGGCATGCACAAGGTGCAGGAGCGGCCGGTCGCGGTCGGCGGCAAAATCGAGATCCGGCCGATGATGTATCTCGCGCTGTCCTACGATCATCGCATCGTCGATGGCCGCGAAGCGGTGTCGTTTCTGGTGCGGGTGAAGGACGGCGTCGAGGATCCGCGCCGCCTCCTGCTGGACATCTGACATGAGTGACGCGTTCGACGTTATCGTGATCGGCGCCGGGCCGGGCGGCTATGTGTGCGCGATCCGGGCGGCGCAGCTCGGCATGAAGGTCGCGTGCGTCGAACGGCGGACGACGCTCGGCGGCACCTGCCTCAATGTCGGCTGCATTCCTTCGAAGGCGCTGCTGCAATCGTCGGAGAAATACATCGATACGGTGTCGCACCTGAAGGATCACGGCATCGAGGTGGCGCCGGGCGCGGTGACGCTCGATCTCGCGCGCATGCTGGCGCGCAAGGGCGAGGTGGTGAGCGCCAACGTCAAGGGCGTCGAATTTCTGTTCAAGAAGAACAAGGTGACGTGGCTCAAGGGCACCGGCCGCATCGCCGCGCCCGGCCGGGTCGAGGTGGACGGCACCGAATACGAAACGAAGCACATCGTCATCGCGACCGGCAGCGAAAGCGTGCCGCTGCCCGGCGTGGAGGTGGACGAGACGCAGATCGTCAGCTCGACGGGCGGCCTGGAACTCGACGCGGTGCCGAAGCGGCTGGTCGTCATCGGTGGCGGCTATATCGGCCTCGAACTCGGCAGCGTGTGGCGGCGGCTCGGCGCCGATGTCACAGTTGTCGAGTTCCTCGACCGCATCGTGCCGGCGATGGATGCCGAAATCGCCAAAACGTTTCAGCGCATCCTGGAGCGGCAAGGCATGACGTTCCGGCTCGGAACCAAGGTAACGAATGCGCGCGTCGGCAATGATGGCGTCACCTTGACGCTGGAACCCGCGAAGGGCGGTGAACCGCAAGAGCTGCAAGCCGACATCGTGCTGCTCGCAATCGGACGGCGTGCCTACACGGACGGCCTCGGTGCGGCGGAGGCGGGGGTCGCGCTCGACGAGCGGGGCCGCGTCAAGACCGGCGCGCATTGGGACACGAACGTGCCCGGCATCTACGCGATCGGCGACGTGATCGCCGGGCCGATGCTGGCGCACAAGGCCGAGGATGAGGGCGTCGCGCTCGCCGAACGGCTCGCCGGGCAGGCGGGACACGTCAATTACGGTGCCATTCCCGGCATCGTCTACACCTGGCCGGAGGTCGCTTCGGTGGGCCGCACCGAGGAGGAGCTGAAGGGCGAGCGCGTCGAATACACGGTCGGCAAATTTCCGTTCACCGCCAACGGCCGCGCCCGCGCGATGGGCGACACCGACGGCTTCGTGAAAATCCTCGCCGACAAGACGACGGACGCCGTGCTCGGCGCGCACATCATCGGCCCCGATGCGGGAACGCTGATTGCCGAGTTGGTGACCGCGATCGAGTTCGGTGCCAGCGCGGAGGACGTCGCCCGCACCTGCCATGCGCATCCGACGTTGAGCGAAGCGGTGAAGGAAGCGGCGCTCGCGGTGGAAGGCCGCCCGATCCACCTCTGACATGCCGGACTCGCTGCCGCCGCTCGCGTTGACGATGGGCGATCCGGCCGGCATCGGCGGCGAACTGACGGTGAAAGCGTGGCGTGCGCTGCGTGCGAGCGGACCCTGTTTCGTCGCGCTCGACGATCCGGACCGGCTCGCTGCGATCGCGCCGGATGTACCGGTTCGCGTGGTTGCGGGCAGCCGGGAAGCGTCGCTTGTTTTCAATCGCGCGTTGCCGGTTATGTCCGTGGAGCTTGCGGCGCGCGCAATCCCGGGAAGCGCCGATCCGGCGAATGGCCCGGCGGTGGTGACCTCGATCGAACGCGCCGTGCGGCTGGCGCGGTCGGGCGAGGTTGCCGCCGTCGTCACCAACCCGATCAGTAAAGCGGTGCTCTACGCGTCCGGCTTTCCGCATCCCGGTCATACCGAGTTCCTGGCAGCGCTCACCGGCGTCGCCGGGCGGGAGGTGATGATGCTCGCGTCGCCGTTGCTGCGGGTGGTGCCGGTGACGGTGCATGTCGCGCTCCGCGAAGCGCTCAAATCGCTGACAACAGCGATGATCGTCGGGGCCGGCCGGACGACGGCGAGCGCGTTGGAACGGGATTTCGCGATCCGCTCGCCGCGGCTGGCGGTCGCCGGGCTCAATCCGCATGCGGGCGAAGGCGGCGCGCTTGGAGCGGAGGAACGCACGATCATCGAACCGGCACTGGCGGCGTTGCGTGAAGCGGGCATCGAAGCGACCGGACCGCATCCGCCGGATACGATGTTCACCGGGGCGGCGCGCGCCCGCTACGATGCGGCGCTTTGCATGTATCACGATCAGGCGCTGATCCCGCTGAAGACACTCGACGTGCTGAACGGCGTCAACGTGACGCTCGGATTGCCGATCGTCCGCACATCGCCCGATCACGGCACAGCGTTCGACATCGCCGGAACGGACGGGGCCGATCCGTCGAGCCTCATCGCGGCGCTTCGCCTTGCGGAAATGATCGCGCGCAACCGCCTGGAGTTTGCGCCATGAGCACGGTTCGGCTTGGCGTCAATATCGACCACGTCGCGACGCTCAGAAACGCGCGCGGCGGTCCGCATCCCGATCCGCTCGACGCTGCCCGGGTCGCGGTCGCGGCCGGCGCCGACGGGATCACCATGCATCTGCGCGAGGACCGGCGGCATATCCGGGATGGGGATGTGCAGCTCGTTCGCAACGAGCTGGCGGTGCCGCTCAATCTCGAAATGGCGGCGACGGACGAGATGGTCGCGATTGCCCGCGCCCTGCGTCCGCACGCCTGCTGCCTGGTGCCGGAACGCCGGGCCGAGGTGACGACGGAAGGCGGTCTCGACGCCGCCGGACAGATCGAGGCGCTGCGGCCAATCGTTGCGGCGCTCGGCGAGGCCGGCATTCGCGTGTCGCTGTTCATCGATCCGGACCCATCGCAGCTCCGCGCGGCGGCGGCGCTCGGGGCGCCCGTGGTCGAGTTGCACACCGGCGCCTACGCCGAGGGACGGCAGGGCGAATTCGAACGCTTGCGTGAGGCGGCGGCGCTGACCGCGGAACTCGGGCTCGAATGTCACGCCGGCCATGGGCTGACCTACGGCAACGCGGCTGCGATCGCCGCGCTGCCGCAAGTGCGGGAGCTGAATATCGGTCATTTCCTGATCGGTCAGGCGCTGTTCGACGGCCTGGGCGCGGTCGTGCGTCGGATGAAGGCGATCATCGCCGGTTCGCGGGAAGCGCGCGACGCTTAGAATCTCATGATGTGCCGCTGACCTGCCCGGGATGGACGCCCGGACGTTGCGGTAGAATCAGGATGCAGAGCACGATGACCGCCGCGATCACGCCGCTCGAGCTGATACGGCTCAGATTGAAGCCGCCATCCGCGACCGGCTTGGTGAGCATGTCGCCGAGTGTCGCGCCGAGCGGCCGGGTCAGAATGAACGCCGCCCAGAACAACAGGGTACGCGACGCGCTGGTGAACGAATAGACCGCCGCCAGAACGGCGAGCCCGGCCCCGAAGACCACGGCTCCGCCCTCGTATCCCAGGCCGCCATCGTCCGCGAGCCAGTCGCCGAGCGCGGTGCCGAGCGTATTGGAGAACAGGATCGTCGCCCAGTAGAACGTTTCGGCCTTGGGGGTGGTGATGCTGTTGACCGAAACCGAACCGAGCGTCACGCGCCACGCGACGAGGACTGCCGCCAGCAAACCGAACAGGATCAGTGAACCGCCGGCGTAGCCGACACCGAGGGAGCGGTCGGCAAAATCGGCCATCGTCGTTCCCGCCGTTGTTGTTGCAACGATCACCGCCCAGTACAGTGCCGGGTGGAACGCCGTCGCCCTGATCTGCGCGAGCACGACGGCGAGAAAGATCGCAAAGAAGATCGCGGTGCTGAGCGCATAGCCGAGCCCGAGCGTCATGGAAAGCGCGTCGCCCCCGGTTTCCCCGAGCGTCGTCGCCGTGATTTTGATGAGCCAGAAGCCAAGCGTTACTTCCGGAACTTTGCCCGCGCGAACAGCATGAATGACGTGCAAGCCGCATCTCCCCGATGGATGCGGGGCAGTCTGGCGCGCCTTCCGGCTGAGAGCGCCCTCACGAACCGGATAGGTTGCCGAATTTAGCTTTCGTGCCCGGAACGTCCGCGTGGATGCGCACGCCGCCAGACTTCCAGCAACTGCGCGTTTTCCACCTGCGTGTAGCGCTGGGTGGTGGACAGGCTCGCATGGCCGAGCAGATCCTGGATCGAGCGGAGATCCGCGCCGCCCGCGAGCAGATGCGTCGCGAATGAGTGTCTGAGCGCGTGCGGCGTCGCGTGTTCGGCCAAACCGTTGCGGCGACGGAATGCGCGCATGGTGCGCTGCGCGACGCCGGCGTTCAGCCTCGCGCCTTTGGCGCCGACGAAGAGCGGCGCGTCCGGGCGCGGATCGGGATGGCAGCGCAGCCACGCCGCAACCGCGTGCCGAACGGCCGGGAGCACCGGGACGATGCGCTCCTTTGCGCCCTTGCCCACCACGCGCAGCGCGGCGGCGGATTCCGGCCGCGGCGCCTCGCGGGTGTCGAGCGCCAGCGCTTCCGCAATGCGCAGCCCGCATCCGTAGAGGAGGGTGAACAGCGCCGTGTCACGCGCCGCAAGGGCGGCGGCATCGGACAGGTCGCCGATGTCATGCGCAACCGCGACCGCCGCCTCGGGCGGCAGCGGCCTCGGCAGCGGGCGAATCGCGCGCGGCGTCGCGAGCAGGCCGATCGCTGCGTTCGACACGCCGTGGCGCCGGGCGAGGAAGCGGAAGAAGGTCCGCACCGCGGCGAGATGCCGGGCCCGGGTGGCGTTGGTGCGTCCATCCGCCGCGAGATGCGCGAGCCAAGCGCGAAAATCGGCGAGGGTCAGCCCGGCGAGGCTCGGCAGGTCGGCGGGCTTGCCCTCATGCGCGCAGAGAAAGACGAGAAACGCGCCGACGTCGCGCCCATAGGTTTCGACCGTCAGCCGCGCAGCGCGCCGCTCGTCGGCGAGCCAGGCGAGAAAGGAGGCGAGGGCGGCCTCGCCGGTCAGCGCCCGAGTGCCGCCGCCACCGCGCGGCCGAGAAAGGCCAGCGGGCCCGCGCCCTGCGACGGGTCGAGCGAGACGGCGTCCCTTGCCACCAGCGCGAGAAGGGCCCCGGGCTGGCCCGGCACGCGGACCAGCGCATCGTAGCGGGCGAGTTCGGCGGCCTCGCCGTGCAGAATGGGCGCGTCGGCGGGCGCGGTGCGGAACACGACGTCGCGGCCGCCGAGCAATTTGGCTACCGCGCCGGGGGGCAGGGTGCGCGCGCCGGCCTGGTGTTTTTCGATGCAAAGGGCGGCGGCATCGACCGCGATGACCCCCGGCAACTCGGAGGTGATGCAGTCGATCGGATCATGGGTCCGGAGCAACGCAACGGCCGCCGCCTGCACTCTTGTCTGCAAGCCGGCAGCAGCGCGGCCGGCCGCAAGCACGCCATCCGCACGCGCCGCCATCGCCGCCGCGTGGACCCGTTCCGCGCGGATCATCGCGGCCATGTGATCGGCGAGATGCTCGCCGTGCACACGAAGCGGCGGCGTAAGTACGCGGTAGAGATGCGGGCGCTCGGCAAGCCATCCCGGATTCGCGCTCAGGAACGCTTCCACGAAATCGTCATCGGTTTCGGCGGGCTTGCGAATCGGGGATGTCATGAAACGGCCATGGCGCGCGAGCCCAACTTGCTGTCCTCGTCGGGTGTGAGCATATCGTATGCATAGCACAACGAGGAAGCGAATGCGGCGCGTTCCGGTGCTGCTTCCTTATCCTTTTGATCGGCCGTTCGACTACGTCGTTCCCGAAGACCTCGATGTGCGGCCAGGCGCGGTTGTTCTGGTGCCGCTCAACCGGCGCGAATCGGTGGGTGTCGTGTGGGATGGCGCGCCGGACGATGCCATTCCGGTTGAGCGCCTCAAGCCGGTTTCCGCGGTGCTGGATCAGCCGGATCTGCCGCAAGCGCTGCGCCAGTTCATCGATTGGGTCGCGCAATACACGCTGGCGCCGC
The DNA here is from genome assembly GCA_019241425.1 of Acetobacteraceae bacterium. Classification (GTDB taxonomy): domain Bacteria; phylum Pseudomonadota; class Alphaproteobacteria; order Acetobacterales; family Acetobacteraceae; genus JAFAXA01. The sequence continues at coordinate 10,618 of JAFAXA010000175.1, forward strand.
CCGGCGACGTGATGGCGATGGCGCTGCGCGTGATCGATCGCCGTCCGCTGGATCAGCCGACCGGCTGGCAAATTGCCGATACCGGTTCGGCGCGGGTGACACCGGCGCGTCAGCGGGTGCTCGATGCGCTGGCCTCCGGATCCCCGGTCGCCGGGCCGGCGCTGGCGCGGATGGCCGGGGTCGGCTCAGGGGTCCTGAAGGCGATGGCCGAAGCCGGGCTGATCGCCGCCGCGCCGATGCCGGCACGCCCAATGTTTGCCAGCCCCGATCCGGACCATCCCGGTCCGTCGCTTTCCGACGCGCAAGCGGAAGCCGCCCGGGAGTTGGTGGAGGCGGTCGCGGCGCGGCGATTCTCGGTGACGCTGCTCGACGGCGTGACCGGTTCGGGCAAGACGGAGGTCTATTTCGACGCGGTCGCGGAGAGCTTGCGGCAGGGGCGGCAGGCCTTGGTGCTGCTGCCCGAAATCGCGCTCTCCTCGCAATGGCTGGAGCGGTTCGAGCGGCGGTTCGGGGTCGCGCCCGCCGTGTGGCACTCCGATCTCGGCTCGCGGCAGCGGCGTCTCACCTGGCGGTCGGCGGCACTCGGCGAGACGCCGGTGGTGGTCGGCGCGCGCTCGGCGTTGTTTCTACCCTTGCCCGATCTTGGGCTCGTAGTGGTCGACGAGGAGCACGAAACGGCGTTCAAGCAGGAGGAGGGGGTCGTCTACAACGCGCGCGACATGGCTGTGGTGCGGGCGCGCCTGTCCGCGGCGCCCGCCATCCTCGTATCCGCGACGCCGAGCCTGGAAACGCTCGCCAATGTCGAGGCCGGCCGCTACCGGCGCCGGACGCTGCGGAGCCGTCATGCCGGCGCCGTGTTGCCCGAGGTGCGGGCGATCGACATGCGGGACGCGCCGCCGCCGCGCGGCTCGTTCCTGTCGCCGCCGCTTGCTGATGCGGTGCGCGAGACGATCGGGCGCGGCGAGCAGGCGATGCTGTTCCTCAACCGCCGGGGCTACGCGCCGCTGACGCTTTGCCGCTCCTGCGGGCACCGGATGCAGTGCCCGAACTGCACCGCCTGGCTGGTCGAGCACCGGGCGCGGCGGCACCTGCAATGCCACCATTGCGGCCACACCATGCCGACCGCGCCGCTCTGCCCGTCCTGCGGCGCGGCGCACAGCCTCGCGGCGGTCGGGCCGGGCGTCGAGCGGATCACGGAAGAAGCTGCGCTGCTGTTTCCGGAGGCGCGGCTCCTGGTGATGGCGAGCGACACGCTGCCCGGCCCACACGCGGCGGCAGCGGCGGCGCGGGCGATCACGGAGCGCGAAGTCGATCTCGTGATCGGCACCCAGATCGTCGCCAAGGGCTGGCACTTCCCGCATCTCACCCTGGTCGGCGTGGTCGATGCCGATCTCGGGCTCGCCGGCGGCGACCTGCGCGCCGCCGAGCGGACCGTGCAACTGCTGCACCAGGTCGGCGGCCGGGCCGGGCGGGCCGAAACGCCCGGGACGGTGCTGCTGCAAACCTTCAGCCCCGAGCATCCGGTCATGGAGGCGCTGATCGCGGGCGACATCGCGGCCTTCATGGCGCGTGAGGCCGGTGAAAGAAGGCCGGGCCACTGGCCCCCGTATGGCAGGCTCGCGGCCCTGATCATCAGCGCCGATAGCGGCGGGGCGGCCGACATGATCGCGGGCGCGCTCGGCCGGGCGGCGCCGTCGGGCGAGGGGGTGTGGGTGCTCGGCCCAGCGCCGGCGCCGCTCGCCATCCTGCGCGGCCGGCACCGTCGCCGGCTGCTGCTGAAAACGCGGCGCGACGTCGCGGTGCAGCCGATCCTGCGCGACTGGCTCGCCCGGGTCGATGTGCCGCGCGGCACCCGCGTCGACGTCGATGTGGACCCGGTGTCTTTTCTCTGACCGGGCGGAC
>JAFAXA010000082.1 GCA_019241425.1 Acetobacteraceae bacterium
AAACGTTGCGCCGCACCTTGTTCGAGCAAACCGGCGGCATGTTCCCGGAGCTTGTCACCCGCCCCGATCTCGAAGTGTTCCTGCCGCCGATCGGCGGCGCCACCGTGTACCTGTTCGGCGACGTTTCGCGGCTCGGCCGCCCCGAAACCAAGATCGCCTGCCGGGTCCACGACGAGTGCAACGGCTCGGACGTGTTCGGCTCCGACATCTGTACTTGCCGGCCGTACCTCGCCCATGGCGTCGAGATCTGCGTGCAGCAAGCCCAAGCAGGCGGTGTCGGCGTCGTTGTTTACAACCGCAAGGAAGGGCGCGCGCTCGGCGAGGTGACGAAATTCCTGGTCTACAACGCGCGCAAGCGGCAGCCCGGCGGCGACCGCGCAGATGCTTATTTCGCGCGGACCGAGTGCGTGGCCGGCGTTCAGGACATGCGGTTTCAAGAATTGATGCCGGATGTGCTGCACTGGCTCGGCATCACCCGGATCGACCGGCTGGTTTCCATGAGCCACATGAAATGGGGGCCGATCGTCAATAGCGGCATCGAGGTCGTGGAGCGGGTGGCGATTCCGGATGGATTGATCCCGCCCGACGCGGCGGTCGAAATGGACGCGAAAAAAGCATCCGGGTATTTCGCAAGATCGGTGCCCTCGCCGATTGAACTGGCCGCAGCGAAAGGCCGCGGCCTCGACGAGTGACGCCGGGCGAGATCGCCTGGCTGCGCACGGCGGCCGCCGTCCGCACGCGAGCGCACCAAATGCTCGCCCTGGCGGAGCAGGACTCCTTGCAGGACTTCGCCTTCCATCCCGCCCGCATGGGGGAGGCCGCCGATCTCGTCGCGTCCGTTACCCGCGCCGCCTATCCGACGCTCGCTGTGCCGCATCACGCGCGATGGCGCCATTTCGCGGCCGGCGGCGTCGACCGCTGGGGCGCGCTGGCCCGGGAGGTCGCGGACGCTCAGGAACGGGCGCGGATCGGCACCGATCTCTGCGTCGTCAGCGTGCTGCTCGATGCCGGAGCCGGCGCGTCCTGGGGCTTCGTGGAGGGCGGCGCCCGGCTCACCCGGTCGGAGGGGCTCGCGGTTGCCAGTCTGCACGCCTTCCGCGCCGGCCTGTTTTCCTCCGATCCGCGGCGCCCATGGCAGGCCGACGCGGCGGGGCTGCGACGCCTCGACGCGGCCCGGCTGGGCGAGGCGTTCCAGGTCGGCACCGGCAACCCGCTGGTCGGACTCGAGGGACGGGTCGCCCTGATGCACGGGCTCGCGGATGCGGTCGAGGCGCGGCCGGACCTGTTCGGAACGGACCCGCCCCGGATCGGCAACCTGTTCGACTGGCTGCGCCGGGGCGCCGCCGCGGGCGCCCTCTCCGCGGAGGCAATCCTCCATGCGGTGCTGGAGGGGCTGGCGCCCGCATGGCCGGCGCGCTGCGCCGTGGATGGCGTCAGCCTCGGCGACGTTTGGCCGCATCCGGCGCTCGGCGGCCTCGTGCCGTTCCACAAGCTTTCGCAGTGGCTGGCCTATTCGCTGATCGAGGTGCTGGAGGATGCGGGCCTCGCGGTGACCGGCATCGACCGCCTGACCGGCCTGCCGGAGTACCGGAACGGTGGCCTGTTTCTCGATACCGGCGTGCTGTCCTTGCGGGACCCGGCGCTCGCCGCCGTCGTGCTGCCGGTCGGGCATTCGGTCGTGGTCGGCTGGCGGGCCTTGACCGTAGCGCTGCTCGACCGGATCGCGGATTGTGTGCGGGCGCGGCTCGGCGTTAGCGCCGCGGCGATGCCCTTGTCCCGCGTGCTCGAAGGCGGCACCTGGGCCGCCGGGCGGGAGATCGCGCGCCGCCTGCGTCCGGGCGGCGAACCGCCGTTGAAAGTGGAAAGCGATGGAACCGTCTTCTGAAACGGCCCCGAGCTGCACCGTTGCCGTGATCAGCCATCCGCTCGTCCAGCACAAGCTCGCCTTGCTGCGCCGCGCCCGCACGCCCACCAACGAGTTCCGCGGCATCGTGCGCGAAATGAGCCTGCTGCTGGCCTATGAAGCGACCCGGCATCTGCCGCTCGAGCCGGTGGAGGTCGACACGCCGCTCGAGCGCACCACCGCCTTCATGTTGTCCGGCAAGAAGCTGTGCCTGGTTTCCATTCTGCGGGCCGGCAATGGGATACTCGACGGCATGCTCGATCTGCTGCCCTCGGCGCGGGTCGGCCACATCGGCCTTTATCGCGACCCTGTGTCGCTGGAGCCGGTCGAATACTATCTCAAGCTGCCGGAGGACGTGGCGGAGCGGCAGGCGATCGTGGTCGACCCGATGCTCGCGACCGGCCATTCCGCGGTCGCTTCGGTCGACCGGCTGCGAGACGCGGGGGTCGCCGACATCCGCTTCATCTGCCTGCTGGCCGCGCCGGAGGGGATCGCGACATTTCACGCCGCCCACCCCGACGTGCCGGTCTACACCGCCGCGGTGGATCGGGGGCTCGACGAGCATGGCTACATCCGGCCCGGGCTGGGCGATGCCGGCGACCGCCTTTACGGAACCCGCTGAACCTTTCCGGGCCGATCCACCTTGACCCCCTTCCGGCTAAGATCATATCGATAGCCCCGGATATCGCGGACGCGCCGCCCTGCTTGCGCGCGGGATTTGAGCGATGCGGCTTTCAAGGTGACATCGACCATGACTCTCCCCCTGATGCCGAAGGCGACGGCCGTTTGGTTGATCGACAAGACCGCGCTGACCTTCACGCAAATCGCCGAGTTCTGCGGCATGCATCCGCTTGAAGTGCAGGCGATCGCCGACGGCGAGGTTGCGCAGGGCATCGTCGGCTATGACCCGGTGGCCAATGGTCAGCTGACCGACGACGAGATCCGCCGCGCCGAGGTTGATCCGAACGCGCGGCTCAGGCTGTCCCGCAGCGCCAATCCGATGCCGAAGCGCCTGCGCGGCTCGCGCTACACGCCGGTTGCCAAGCGCAACGACCGCCCCGATGCGATCGCCTTCCTGCTCCGCACCTATCCGCAGCTCAGCGAAGCGCAGGTCGGCAAGCTGCTCGGCACCACCAAGGACACGATCCAGAAGGTGCGCGAGCGCTCGCACTGGAACAGCCCCAACATCAAGCCCCGCGATCCGGTGATCCTGGGCCTTTGCAGCCAGGCCGACCTGAATGCGGCGGTCGCCGCCGCCAACGAGCGGCTGGCGCGGGAGGGCCATGCGCCCCCGCCGCCTCCGCCGCCCGTCTCTGAAGCCGACGAGGCGGCCTGATCAGTTCGGCGGCTGGTGCTCCAGCCGGTCCAGTTCTTCCTTGAGCCGCAGTTTCTCGACTTTGAGCTGGAACAGCGCTTCGCTGTCCGGCCTGGGCCGCCCGTCCTCCTCGGCGATGCGCGTTTCGAGGCTCGCGTGACGTTCCTTCAAAGACCCGATGCGAGACTGCAAGCTCATGGAACCTCCCTTGTGAGTGGATCAAGGCGGGTCGCGTGCCCGTGCCATGGAAGCGTAGTGCCGGAGTCGATCTTGGTGCTACGACTTCCGCTATCAAGCTGCGGTGTACGGCCTTAAACCCATGTTAAGCGACCGGGATTCCCTTCTCCGCAACCTGCACGAGTTGCGCAGCGAACACCGCGATCTCGACACCGTGATCGCCCGCATGGTGACGATGGGGAACGCCGATCAATTGCAGCTTCAGCGCCTGAAGAAGCGCAAGCTCCTGCTGAAGGACGAGATCGCGCGGGTGGAAAGCCGGCTGATCCCGGACAGCATCGCCTGAGAACGCGGCGATCGTGACCTCGCCCGCCGACCCGGCCGCGCTACCGAAAGTCGGGATCATCATGGGGAGCCAATCCGACTGGGTGACCCTCGCCCATGCGGCACGCACCTTGGCATCGCTCGACATCCCGACCGAGAGCCGCATCGTTTCCGCGCATCGGACGCCGGACCGGCTGGTTGAATACGCGCGCACGGCGAGGGGGCGCGGTCTGAAGGTGGTGATCGCGGGCGCCGGCGGCGCCGCTCATCTACCCGGCATGTGCGCCGCCTGGACCACTCTCCCGGTGCTCGGGGTGCCGATCCAGTCGCAAACGCTGAACGGCCTCGACAGCCTGCTGTCCATCGTCCAGATGCCGGCCGGCGTTCCGGTCGGCACGCTGGCGATCGGGCGCGCCGGCGCGGTGAACGCGGCGCTGCTGGCGGCGGCGATCCTCGCCGTCACCGACCCGGCGCTTGCGGCGCGGCTCGACGAATTTCGGGCCGCGCAGTCCGCCGCCGTCGCCGAGACGCCGAGCGACCCTCCCTCATGAACGCTGCTCTCCCGCCGAACGCGACGATCGGCATCGTCGGCGGCGGCCAGTTGGGCCGCATGTCGGCGATGGCGGCGGCGCGGCTCGGCTACCGCGCGCATGTCCTGACACCGGAGGAGGACAGCCCGGCGGCCCAGGTCTCGGCGTCCGTGACCATCGGCGACTACGAGGACGTGGCGGCGCTGCGCCGCTTCGCCGAAGCCGTGGACGTCATCACCTTCGAGTTCGAGAACGTGAGCGCCGAAGGGCTGGACCTGCTGGCCTCACTGCGGCCGGTGCGGCCGTCACCCGACGCGCTGCGCGTCAGCCAGGACCGGGTGCTCGAGAAGAGCTTCGTCAACGCGAACGGTGTGCCGACGGCGCCCTGGCAGGCGGTCGAGGATGTCGCATCGCTGCGCGACGCCGCGGCGCGGCTCGGTTTTCCGTGCATTCTGAAGACGACGCGGCTCGGCTACGACGGCAAGGGGCAAGCCTTGCTGCGCGGCCCGGCCGATGTCGCCCCCGCCTACGCGGATTTGGATCCGAAACCGCTGATCCTCGAGGGCTTCGTCGATTTCGGGGCCGAAATCAGCGTGGTGGTCGCGCGCGGTCTGGACGGCAGCGTGTCGGTCTTCGACACGGTGGAAAACCGGCATCGCGAGCACATTCTCGATCTGACGCTCGCGCCGGCGCCGATACCGGAGGCGCTCGCGGCGGGCGCGCAGGAGATCGCCGCCAAGCTCGCGGGAGCGCTGGGGCTCGTTGGGCTGCTCGCGGTGGAGATGTTCGTCGACGCAACCGGCCGCGTGCTCGTCAACGAGATCGCGCCGAGGCCGCACAATTCCGGGCATTGGACCATCGATGCGTGTCCGGCGAGCCAGTTCGAACTGCATGTCCGTGCGGTTGCCGGACTGCCGCTGCCCGCCGCCACGCGGCATTCCGACGCGGTGATGAAGAATCTCGTCGGCCCGGAGGAGACGGCGCTGTGGCCGACGGTTCTGGCGACGCCCGGGCTCATTCCCCATCTCTACGGCAAGAGCGAGGCACGGCCCGGCCGTAAGATGGGCCACGTGACCCGCCTGTTCCCGCGTGGCGCCCTGCCCGGCGCGCATGGCATCGCGGCGGCTCTCGGCCCGCTTGCGACGTCGTTTCGCATGGATCCGGAATAAGCGGGAAACCCGGGTTGGTCCGCCGCAACTTCGTGGCATGATCGCGCCCATGCCCGTTCGCAACGGGCCGATAGGCAAGGAAGGTCGCGACAATGGCACACGCGAAGCTGCTGGTTCTTGTCCTCGGCTGCGGCTTGGCCGCGTGCAGTGATTCGACGACGCCGCTGCAGTCCGCGGCATCGGTGCATTTCAGCCGGCCATCGGCCGGACAAGGCACCCCGCCGCCGGCGGCGACCGCGGATTGTGCGGGGGTCGACTCGCAACAGGGCGGCGGAAGCGATTATCTTAATTGCATCCGCAAGCACGAAAGGCCCTGAGCCTATCTCCACCGGCTGAAGCGGAGCCTGCACCGGTGCCGCGCCTTGCGCCCACCAGCACGCTCGCGACCCATAGCGTGAGCAATCAGCCGCCTGACTTCGCGCCGCGTAATCTGTATCTGTGCGACCGCGTGCTCCGCGAAGCGGCGCTGCGGGAAGGCGGCGAGTGGGTGGACGCGCCGCTTGCCGCGCTCGGCGCTGAGGCGGGCAGCGAACAATTTCTGGAACGCGGGCAGGCGGCCAACCGGTACCCGCCCGAATTGCTGACCTTCGATCGCTGGGGACGCCGTCTCGACGAGGTGCGGTTCCACCCGGCTTACCACGCCCTGATGGAAGCCGCATTGCGCCACCGCATCCATTCGGTGGCATGGACCGCGGGGCGGCCCGGCGCGCATGTCCTGCACGCGGCGATGCTCGCCGTTTTCAGCGAAGCGGAAGCGGGCGCGATGTGCCCGGTCAGCATGACCTACGCCTCCGTGCCGGTTCTCCGCCGCTGCCCGAGCGTGGCCGGCACCTGGCTGCCGAAGCTGCTCGGCGGCCGCTACGATCCGGCGCTGCGTCCCGTCGCCGAGAAAGCGGGCGTCACGGTCGGCATGGCGATGACGGAGAAGACGGGCGGCTCCGACCTGCGCACGACCACCACGCGCGCGGAGGCGGACAGTGCCGGCGATTGGCGGCTGACCGGCCATAAGTGGTTTTGCTCGGCGCCGATGTCGGACGCCTTTCTGACCCTGGCGCAGACGGATGCCGGCCTGTCCTGCTTTTTCGTGCCGCGCGTCGCGCCCGATGGCAGCCGCAATGGTATTCACCTGATGCGGTTGAAGGACAAGCTCGGCAACCGCTCCAATGCTTCCGCCGAAATCGAGTATCACGGCGCGTGGGCCACCGCCGTCGGTGAGCCGGGCCGGGGCATCGCCACCATCTTTGAGATGGTGCACCACACGCGGGTCGACACGATGGCGTCGACCCTCGGCCTGATGCGGATGGCGCTGGCGCAAGCCGCGCACCATGCGGCGCACCGGGTGGCGTTCGGGGCCAGGCTCATCGACCAGCCGGCGATGCGGGCGGTGCTCGCCGATCTCGCCCTCGATTACGAAGCTGCGGCGGCGCTGACCTGCCGCGTCGCGCGCGCATTCGACGGCGCGACGGAGGGCGAACGGGCGTTGGCGCGGCTTGCGGTCGCGCTCGGCAAGTTCTGGCTCGGCAAACGCGCCCCCGGCTTCATCTACGAGTGCATGGAGTGCCTGGGCGGCAACGGCTATGTGGAGGAAGGCCCGATGCCGCGCCTTTACCGCGAAGCGCCGCTCAACAGCATCTGGGAAGGATCGGGCAATGTCATCGCGCTCGACGTGGAGCGGACCCGCACCCGTGCGCCCGCAGCCTTCGAAGCGCTGAGGGCCGAATTGGCGGCGGCGGCGGGCGGCAACGCCCTCCTCGACGCCGTCGCGTCGGCGATGTTCGACGAGGCGGCGCCGCCAGCGGGGGACAAGGCGGCCCGCTGGCGCGCGGAACGGCTCGCGCTGGCGCTGCAAGCCTCGCTGCTCGTACGCCATGCGCCACCGGCCGTCGCGGATGCTTTCTGCGCGGCGCGGCTGGGCGGAGCGGCCGGGAACAGCTATGGGAGCTTTCGCCAGGCGCCCGATCTCGGCCCGATCCTCACGCGGATCGGCGGCGTTGGTTAGGGACCCGGCGCCGGAACGCGGTCGCTCAGCCACGCCGCGACCGCCGTGTAATCGGGATAGAGCGCCGGCGTGTCGGCCGGCCCGGCGACCCGCACCCCGATCGAGGGATCGCCGGCCAGATCGGGATGCACCTGCAAGGCAAGATTGAGTTCGCCGGTGGCGAGCGTCACCTCGCCCGAACCGCCGACCTCGCCTCCGGTCGCGGCGAGCCGGAGATCGCTCAGTTCGAGCGTGCCCTCGCGCATCTGTCCGGACACCTTCAGGTTGGAGAAAGCGGTGGTGCCCTGCCCCAGGCTCCGCCGAATCTCGGCCTGTAAGTCCGCCGCCCCGGTGCGAATGGCGGGCTCGGCCAAGGACGCTTGCAGAAACGGCAGGTCCATGCCGGATACGACGCCGTCCGACACATGCAGCCCGACGGGGCCGCGCGCCGTCGCGAGCAGCGCGGCCGGGCTGTAGCCGGTGGCGGTCAGATCCGCGCTGCCGTCCGCGATGCCGGACGGCAGCAGCGGCAATCCGTCGCTCGGAGCGAGGACGAGCCCGCTCCAGCCGAGATGCAGGGCGGCGGATGGCGGGCGCGCGGCGGCGTCGAAGGTCGCGTTGCCGGTGATGTCGCCGCCGTGAAATCCGGCCCGCGCTTGTTCGAAGCGCAAGCTTCCGCCGCTCAAGCGGAGCGTCATCGTGCTGTCGCGCGCGACGGGCGTGAGGTCGCCGAGCACGGTCGCGGCCGAGAGCTGCACGGACGCTGCCCAGCCCGTCAGCGCCGCCAGCGGCAGCGGCTCCTCCGAATGCGGATCGAAGGACGGCAGCGGCAGCGTTTCCGCACTGAGCTTGCCGGCGAGCAGCGGCCCGTCGCCGCCGGTCGTCCATGTTAGCGAGCCGCCCGTGCGCAGGCTGCCCGCCGTCAAATCGAGCGTGTCCGCCGACACCCGGCCGGGCTCGCCCGACATTTGCGCGACCAGCGCGAGCGATCCTTCTCCGAGCCACTCGCCTCCGCTCGCCACGCCCAATCGCCGCCCGATCCCCGACGCGCGGAGAAAGCGGCGTGCGCTCGGGTGGCGCAAGGTGAACGCACCCTGCCAGCGCCCGGTGCTCAGATTGACGGTGGGCGTCGCTTCGCCCTGCCCGTCCGCCACCGACGCGCTCATCCGCAGCGCGAGCGCGTCGGGCGGACCCTTGGCGCTGCCCTGCACGGTCAGCGGCCCCCGCCACAGTTCCAGCCCTTCTTGCCCGATCCATCGGCCGAGCGGCCTTGCGTCGTCCGTCGCCGCGACAAGGGCGAGGTCCGTTTGGGGCGCGTTCGCATCCACGCTGCCTGAGAGCCGCGCATGAACGCCCTCGAGCGTCGCCGCGAGCGAGCGGAGATCGAGATGCCCGTCATGGAGCGTCGCCGCGAGCAGGCCGTCGCGCAGGGTCCGCCCGTGCCAAAGCAAGTCGCGGGCGTGCAGCGAAACCTCCGCGTCTCCCTGCCGCATGGCCGTGAAAAGATCGCCGAGGGCAAGCGGGAACGCTGCTTCCCACGCGTCGGCATCGAGCCGGCCGAAATCGAGATCCGCGGTCACGAGCGGTCGCGGTCCCGTCCCGAAGGCCAGAGATCCGCTGACGGCAGCGGTGTCGAGCGAGCCTGCAATCTTGTCGATCACCAGCCGGTCCGGCGCCGCCGTGACATCGCCCGCCAGAACGGCGCTGCGCCACCCCGGCAAGGTCCAAACAGCCGGCACGCCCGTCCGCGCCGCCTGCAGCCAGAGCAGCGTTGCGCGCACATCCGGCGCATCGATCGAGACATGGCCCTTGAAGCTCTGCGCCCCGGCCGCCTCCCCGCTCGCTTGCAGCCTTGCGTCACCGGGCAGGGTCGCGGCGGCCGAGCGAACGGCCATCCCCTCCGGCGCGACGTCCAGCACGGCATGCACGTCACGGAGCAGGCCGCCGGCAAACGCCGCCGCCTCCGCCGACACGTCGAGGGCAAGCGGCAGATCGCCGCCGTGCTTCGGCAGCAGGGTCGGCAGCCAGGCGTTCAGGTCGAGCCGGTTGGCGTTCAGCCTCACCTCCAGCCGTGTTACGGGCGCGATGCGCAAGCTGACCGCGCCTCGAGCGGCCGATCCGCCGAGGTCGATCAGCAGATCCGAAGCGCGGATCGCGCCTTCTTCCGTTCGAAAGCGGCCGCTGGCCTCGAACGGCACGCCGGGAGCAGGCAGCAGGCGGGACAGATCCGGCCCGCGCATCGTTATCCGTCCGTCGAAGGCGCCGTCCGCGGCGAGTTGGCCCGATATCATGGCGCCCGCCCCGGCCAGTCCGGCGTAGCCGTCGAGGGCGAGCGTCAGGGCGGCGGCCCCGTTCCGGTCCTGGCTGCCGAGCCGGGTGGCGACCTGCCAGTTCTGCGACCCTGCCTTGATCGTGCCCGCCGCCGAGATCGTTCCGGCGTCATCGGTTCCGAGCGTCGCGTTGATGCCGTCGATCGCCAGATCGCCGAGCAGGAGGGAACCGCTGTCGATCCGGGCCGTGAAGCCCTCCGGCCAGTGCAGGGGCCGCGCCGCCAGAAAACTGGCCGGTACCGGCCAGGGCAAGCGAAGCGCGGGGCGCCGCAACACCAGGTTGCGGGCGTCGATCCGACCCGCAAGCAAAGGCGCGAACGCCACTTGCATGCGCAGGCCTTGCACGCCGAACGAACCGCCGCCCGGGGCGAGGTTCGCGATCGAGACGCCCTCCGCATTCAGCACCGGACGCGGCAGCAGGGAGAGGCTGATCGGGCCGGAGATCACGACGGCGCGGCCGAGCCGTGCCGAGGCGAGCGCCTCCGCCGAGCCGCGGAAGCGGCTCCAATCCATCATCGGCGGGACGGCCCAGGCGCAAGCGACCACCAGCAGCAGCAAGCCTGTGAGAAGCGCGAGGACGACGTTGCCGGCGCGCATGTCGTCAGCCGGCCGCGGCGCGGCCGTTTTGGCCCGGCCCGGACCCGCCGGGCGTGGTCGATCTTTTGCCCGTCATCGGTCTGCCCCTTGCCGATGCGTCCCGTTCTGCCGCGCAACCCCGCCATCCGCAGGCGCGTTTCGCCGGCAATCCCAAAACGCTGCCCGGCGTTGGTTGGCTGCGCGCGGAGGGGTCACGTCGGTGATCCCGCAGGATGCCCGATACTCCCATTGCGCCGGTTGGCAAGATCCGCCCGCTCCGCGCAGGGGTTTTGGCGTGGTTTTGGCGCGCTGCTTTGGCGGTTCGGAGGCCGCCGTGTTACAGCCGAGACGATTGACGCAGGGGTGAATGGGCTACTGGGGCAAGATCATCGGCGGCATGGCGGGGTTTGCCATGGGAGGGCCGTTCGGGGCCGTGGTCGGCGCCGCGCTCGGGCACGCAGCCGATAACGGCACCGCGTCCGACCTGCGCTCCGGTTTCGGCGGCTTTGCCTTCAATCCGGCCCGGCTCGCCGCACTGCTCGGCCGGCGCGATCAGCTCTTCGCAATCGCCGTGGTTGTGCTCTCCGCCAAGCTCGCGAAGTGCGACGGGCCGGTGTCGCGCGCCGAGATCGACGCCTTCAAACGTCAGTTTCGCATTCCGCCGGAATCGGTCCGGGACGTCGGGCGCTTGTTCGATCAGGCGCGCGACAGCTCGGAGGGCTACGAAACCTACGCCGAACAACTCGGCGAAGCGTTCGCCGATAACCGTGGCGTTCTCGAGGACGTGCTCGCGGCGCTGTTCCTGCTGGCGCGCGCCGACGGACCGGTGAACGCACGCGAAGCCGAGTTTCTGTCCCGCACGCGCCGCGCTTTCGGCCTCGACCAGAGGGCCTGGGACCGCGCGCGCGGTTCGGCACCGCCGCGCGCGCATGTCCCGAACGAGCCGGACGCCTATGCGGTGCTCGGCGTCGCACGGACCGCGAGCGACGACGAGATCCGGGCGACCTGGAAACGGCTGATGCGCGAAAACCATCCGGACAGCCTCGCCGCCCGCGGCGTGCCGGCGGAGTTCATCGCGCGCGCCAGCGAGAAGGTGGCGCGCATCAATGCAGCGTGGGACCGCGTCAAGCGGGAACGCGGCCTTTGAGGCCCTGGCTCCGGACGCTGCCGAGCCCGAACTACGACGATCGCCCGGCCGGCGGTCCGATCGACATGCTCATTCTCCACTATACCGGGATGCAGAGCGCAGGCGATGCGATCGAACGCCTGTGCGACCCGCGCCCGTGCACCGGACGGCCGGTTTCCTCCCACTACGTCGTGGACGAGGATGGCGCCGTCACCGGGCTGGTGCCCGAAGACAGGCGCGCGTGGCACGCCGGCATTTCGCATTGGCGGGGCGCCGCGGAACTGAACGCGCGGTCGATCGGCATCGAGATCGTCAATCCCGGGCATGAATGGGGCTACCGGCCGTTTCCCGCGCTGCAAATGGCGGCGGTCTGCGATCTGTGCCTGGAGATCCTGGCGCGGCACCCGATTCCGGCGCGCAACGTCGTCGGACACAGCGACGTGGCACCCGATCGCAAGCAGGATCCCGGGGAGTTGTTCGACTGGAGGGGGCTGGCGCTGAACGGCGTCGGGCTTTGGCCGGAGGGCGCACCCGACCTCGGCACCGGCGGCGAGATCCGCGATGCGGCCAGCCTGCGGGACGTCCGCCGGGCGCTCGCCGATATCGGCTACAAGGTGGATCCCGAAGGCGCATTCGATCCGAAACTGGCGACGGTCTTGCGCGCCTTCCAGCGGCATTGGCGCCCGGAAGCCGTCACCGGACACGCCGATAGCGGGACCCTCGCCCGGTTGCTCGCGGTTGTCCGACATGCCGGAGCGAACGCGCCGTGACTGCGAGCACGATCTATGCGCACGAGGCGACATCCCTCGACGGACGCAATGTGCGGCTTGCCGACTACGCCGGATGGGTTCTGCTGATCGTCAACACCGCCAGCCGGTGCGGCTTCACGCCGCAATACGCCGGACTGGAGGCGCTGCAACGCGCATACGCCTCGCGCAAATTCTCGGTGCTTGGTTTCCCCTGCAATCAGTTCGCCGGGCAGGAGCCGGGCGACGCCGCGGCGATCGGTGCGTTCTGCTCAACGAAATACGACGTGAGCTTTCCGATGTTCGCGAAGGTGGACGTGAACGGCGCTCGCGCGCATCCCTTGTTCAGGGCGCTGAAACGCGGACGGCCCGGCCTGCTCGGCACCGAAGCGATCAAATGGAATTTCACCAAGTTCCTGGTGAACCGGCAGGGCGAGGTTGTGCAGCGATTCGCGCCTTCGATCGCGCCCGAGATGCTGCGCGGGGCAATCGAGCGGCTACTCGGTGAATGAATACTGCAATGTCGCCCTCGCGGCTATCTTGGCGAGGAACGTCAGACCAGATTGTATTGCGCACGCGTAGACAAAAATGTGGCTTACACTGTGGATGTGGGTGTTCACGGGTTCGATTGGGGTAGCGGGAATTCGAGAAGCGTCAGAAGCTCGGTGTTTCGGTTCCTGGGATCGAGGCTCTTTTGTCGAATAGCCCGCGCGTCGCGCCTGACCTGAATCACGCGCATTTGGAAACCGGCTTATTGCGACTGGCAGAACCGATACAGGGCGTCCGCTATTCGTGGCGTTCACCATCCGGCGGCGGCAGCGATATAGCCTGATTCGGCCAGTCAGCGCCCGATACATGCACCGAGAGGAAATGGGAAAATAGGAAGTGCAAAGTTCCTAGGCTGGGTCGGGATCCATTGATGTGAGCGTCGCGATCCGCTTCAGACTCTGATGAGGAGACCCGGATGACGGAGCAAGCTTCCCGGCCGTCGAGGCCGGGAGTTTAGCTTTTTGACTGGCTTCGCGGATCAGGCGCTGAGGCGGACCGGAAGATCGCCGAGAGCGTGCACCTCAGGCATCGTGATCGCGGGTAAAGCCTTGAAGGCTGGCGGGCCGAGTAGGAAGCCCTGGACATAGCGAACACCAAGATCGCGCAGCCCAGACAACTCCCCGGCCGTTTCGACGCCCTCGGCGACGAGGGTGATACCGAGCTTGGCGCAAAGCCGCACGATGCTTTCGACGATAAGGCGCCGAGGCAGGCTCGCGTCGATATCCCTGAAAAGTTCCATGTCGAGCTTGATGAGGTCGGGCTGGAATTTCGCGAGGAGTCCGAGGCCAGCATAGCCGGCGCCGAAGTCGTCCAGCGCGGTGGCGAAGCCCATCTTCCGGTAGCTTGCGACGATCTCGCTGATATGGCCGGTGTCGGCAAATTCCTCGCTCTCGGTGAACTCGAAAATCAGCCGCTCGGTCGGAAACCCCGTTAGGCGCGCTGTCTTGAGCGTGAGCTGGATGCACGCTACCGGCGAGTAGACGGCGTTGGGAAGAAAGTTGATCGAGAGCCTCGCGCCCGTGTCGAGAATGCCGGCGGCGACGGCCCCCTCGATCGCTGCCACGCGGCATTGCTGGTCGAAAGCGTAGCGATTGTCGGCGTCGACCCGCGCAAGGACCTCGAGGGCGCTCTCGCCCCGGCTGCTGCGCACCAGCGCCTCGAAGGCGAACGGAAGCCCCGTCTCACAATCGACGATCGGCTGGTAAGCCATCGCAATATCGAAGCTCGCGGCCTTCGACCAGCAATCTTTGCACCCTGCTGACATGCCCGCGATCCTCTTTCTCCGGTTCCCTATCTGGTGACCGCTTAACAAACGGTGTGACCTGCCCCCCAGTGGTCCCGTGGTCCTAACGAGAGTCTGCCGTTTGATTTTCGTGTTTGTCGGATCTCGACTTTTCCGAATTCCAACCCGTGACTTTCGAGTTCCAGAGCAAGGCGGCACAGCTCAACATGCGGGTTCCGCCACTGCTCTCGACGCCTTGAAGCAACGGGCCAAGGACGAGGGCATCCCCTACACCCGCTTCATCCGGCAACTCATGGAAACGGCTGTCAGCCGGTCGAAGCCATGACAGAGTCTATGAAGAGGTCACCCTGAGGGCCCGCAAGCCGCTTGCAGGCGCCCTCGCCACGGCGCATATCCCCGCGCGCCAGACGGCCGGGCGGCCGCTGACGCGCGTTTCGCGCGTTGGAGGAAAGTCCGGGCTCCACGGGAATACGGTGCCGGCTAACGGCCGGCGGGGGCGACCCCAGGGAAAGTGCCACAGAAAACAAACCGCCGGATGGCCAGGAGCCGGACGGCAAGGGTGAAACGGGGCGGTAAGAGCGCACCGCGCCCCTGGTAACAGGGGCGGCACGGTAAACCCCACCGGGAGCAAGACCGAATAGGGGCAGCCGGCGGCGTCGGACGCTTGCCGTTCCGGCGTGACGCGAGGGCGTTCCCGCCCTGCTGCCCGGGTTGGTCGCGTGAGGCGCGCCGCGAGGCGCGTCCCAGAGGAATGGCCGTCCCATGCGCGAGCATGGACAGAACCCGGCTTACAGGCCGTCTGGCGCCTCCTCTCACGCACGCCGCCGTGTCCTGTCCCCAGACTTATGCACAAGAACGAAACGCGAATATTTTCCGGCCCAAGACGCAGGGCGGAACACGCCGAGCAGGCTCCGTAACGCTTTGATTTCACGGCGGGATCGGGCTGCGGGAGGCAAATAGACGCATCGATTCCCTTTGACGCCCATAATAGCCCATGCTATCCCACGTTATCCCATGGCCAAGCGGACGTTCCCACGGCGCGGCGGACGGTGCAGCGGGATGGCGTGGGAAAGGGCGAATCGGGGCGGATGACCCAATTCCTGGGCACTCACCAGAACAGGCTGGACGCGAAGGGGCGGGTGTCCGTGCCGGCGCCGTTCCGGGCCGTGCTCCGGGCGTTCAACGGCGAGGACGCCACCCTCGCTAACGGCCAGGGCAATGGCGGCGGCCAAATCGTGCTGCGCCCGTCCCACACGCATCCGTGCATCGAGGCTTGGCCCCAGGCCGTATTCCAGCAGCTCTCGACGCCGCTCGAACGGCTCGATCTGTTCAGCGAGGAGCATGACGACCTCGCCGCCGCCCTCTATGCCGACGCCTATCCGGTGGAGGCTGACAAGGAAGGGCGGGTCGTGCTGCCGGAGGCGCTCGTCGGCCATGCCGGGCTGACCGGCCCGGTCGTGTTCATGGGCCTCGGCCGCACCTTCCAGATCTGGGAACCGGCGGCGGCCGAGCGACGCCGCGCCGAAGCGCGCGAACGAGCGCGGAGCCGCCGGGTGACGCTGCCGGGAAGCCCGCCATGACCCAACCCTCGGGTCACGCGCCCGTACTGCTCGCGGAAATGCTCGCGCATCTCGCGCCGCGCGCGGGCGGCATCTATCTCGACGGCACGTTCGGCGGCGGCGGCTATGCGGAGGCGATTCTGGACGCCGCGCGCTGCACGGTTTGGGCGATCGACCGTGACCCGGACGCGATCGCGCGGGGCGCGGCACTGGCCGCGCGCTACCCCGGCCGACTGCATCTGCTGCACGGACGTTTCGGTTCGCTACTTTCTTTGTTGGCAGAATCCGGTGTGACAACGCTGGATGGCGTCGTGCTCGATCTTGGCGTGTCTTCCTTTCAGCTCGACGAGGCCGCGCGGGGCTTCAGCTTCCGCGCCGATGGCCCGCTCGACATGCGCATGGAACGGGACGGGCCGACCGCCGCCGATCTCGTCAACACGCTCCCGGAAGCCGAGCTGGCCGATACGCTGTTCGAGCTTGGCGGCGAGCGCCTGTCGCGGCGGATCGCCCGCGCCATCGTCGCCGCCCGGCAAGCGGCGCCGATCACCGGCACGGTGCAACTGGCCGCGATCGTCCGCCGGGTGGTGCCGGCCGACAAATCGGGCATCGATCCGGCGACGAGGAGCTTTCAGGCGCTCCGCATTCGCGTGAACGACGAACTGGGCGAGATCGAGCGCGCGCTGGCGCAGGCGGCGCAGATGCTCGCCACCGCCGGCCGGCTCGTCGTGGTTTCGTTTCATTCGCTCGAAGACCGCGTCGCCAAGCGCTTCATGCTGGCGGCCGCCGGTCGCGCGCCGGCGCCGTCCCGTCACGATCCGACCGGTCTGAACCGCCCCCCCGAGCCGCGCTTCCGCCTGCTGACGCCGCGTGCCGTGCGGCCCGGCCAAGCCGAGATCGCCCGCAATCCCCGCGCCCGCAGCGCCCGGCTGCGCGCCGTCGCCTGCATGCAGCAAGCCCCGACATCCGGGGGAGAGGCCGCCCCATGATCCGTCCCGTCACCTGCGTGTGCGCGCTGCTCGCCGGCGCCTCCGGGCTCTACCTTTATCAGTCGAAGCACCGGGTGCAGTTGCTCGACCGCCAGATCGAGAGCACGGTGCGCGAAACCCAGGCGGCGCGCGAACGCACCGGCGTGTTGCGGGCAGAGTGGACGCTCCGCAACGACCCGGAACGCCTCGAACAACTGGCCAGCCGCTTCATGCAGTTGAAGACGGTGACGCCCGGGCAGTTCACGACGCTCGCCGATCTCGGCAACCGCTTGCCCCCGGTCCGGGCGCCGGAAGCGGAGCCGGCGCCCGACGCGCTGCCGCAAGAAGCGCCGCAGGACGCAATCCCGCTCACGGCCGACGCGGCTCCGGCCACGCCCACGCAGGCAGCGCCCGCCCCGGCACAGCCAGCCCCGGTCCAGGTCGCGAGCCCGGCGGCGCAGAAGCCCGACGCCACGCGGGTCGCGCCGAAGAGCGTCGCCGTGGCCAAGCTCGAACCCGCCAAACCCGAACCCGCCAAGCCGGAACGGCCGCCGGAAAGGCGGCCGGCGCAGCTCGCCCTCGCGTCTGTGCCGCTGGCCGCCCCGCGCGTCGTCACGCACTCGGTGATCGGCGGCGGTCCGGCGCCGGTGCCGCTGGCCCGGCCGATCTCGGTCGCGCTGGTGCAGCCGAGCCGGGTCCGAGCCGCGCGGCCGCCCGAGACGCCCGCCTTCGTCGGATCGAGCCTGATCACCCACACGGCGCTCGCACCGCCGGTTCCGGTGCCGGCCTATAACGAGCCGAACGGGAACTGAGGCAACGGATGCCCGCGCCCGGCAATCATCCGCCCGATCGCGAGCCCGGCAGCGCCCCGGCGCGGCCCACGGGCGCGCCGCGCGAAGCGGGCGTGCCGCGCCTCGAAACGGTGCGGGTGACGGCGCCGGACCTGCAGCGCCGCGCCGCGCTGGAAAGGACGCGATCCCGCCTCGTGCTGGCCTCGATCGGCTTCGGCATCTTGTTCACCGCGGTGATCGGCAAGCTCGCGGATGCGACCATCCTGCAACCGCTGGCCCCGCACCGGACGGAACGGCCGATCGCCGATCTGGTGGAAGCGCCGAAGAACAAGGATGCGAGCCTGCCGCTCGGGCGGGCGATGATCACCGATCGCAACGGCGAGATCCTGGCGATCTCGCTGCCGACGGCTGCGCTCTACGCCAATCCGCGCGAGATGATCGATCCGGTCGAAACGGCGCACAAGCTCAAGGCCGCACTCCCCCGGCTCGACGAAGCGGAGGCGGCGGAGCGGCTGGCCGGCGAAAAGCAATTCGTCTACCTGGCACGCCAGATCACGCCGCGCGAAGAGCTTGCCATCAACGCCCTCGGCATTCCCGGCGTGTATTTCGAGCCTTCGGAAAAGCGGCGTTTTCCGATGGGGCGCACCGCCGCCCAGGTGCTCGGTGGCGTCGACGTGGACGGCCATGGGGTCGCCGGGGTCGAACGCGCCTTCGAACAACGGCTGAGCACCGACCACGATCCGCTCAAGCTCTCGCTCGACGTGCGCGTCCAGGCGGTCGTGCGCGACGAACTCGCCAAGGCGAAGGACGAATTCGGCGCGATCGGCGCCTGCGGCATCGTGATGGACGTGCACACGGGCGAAGTGCTGGCGATGGTCAGCCTGCCCGACTACGACGCCAATAATGTCGGATCGACGGCGGCGGATGACCGGTTCAACCGTGCGGTCACCGGCATGTACGAGCCGGGCAGCACCTTCAAGCTGCAAACGGCGGCGATGGCGCTCGACGGCGGCATCGCCAATCTATGGAACGAATACGATGCGTCTCGGCCGATCCATATCGGCCGCTTCACGATTACCGACTTCGAGGGCAAGCACCGCTGGCTCTATCTGCCGGAGGTGCTGGCCTATTCGTCCAACCTCGGCGCCGCCCATATCGCGCAAAGCGTCGGCGCCGAGCGGCAGCGGAGCTGGCTCCGGTCCATGGGCATGTTCGGGCGGGTCGGCATCGAATTGCCGGAAGCGGGCCAGCCTCTGATCCCGGCCGCCGCCAACTGGAAGGAGGTGGTGACGCTGACCGTCGGCTTCGGGCACGGCATCGCGGTGTCGCCGCTGCACGTGGTGCGTGGCACCGCGGCGATCGCCAACGGCGGCGTGCTCCTCAAGCCGACGATCCTTGCTCAGCCGCCCGGCGCGCCCCCGCCGGAGGGCACGCGGATCATGCAACCGGGCACGTCCGACACCATGCGCAAGCTGATGCGCCTCGTCGTCACCGACGGCTTCGGCAAGTCGGCCGAGGTGCCCGGGTACTATCCGGGCGGCAAGACCGGCACGGCCGAGAAGGTCGGCGGCCGGGGCGGCTACCGCAAGCACGCCAACGTGGCCGCATTCATGAGCGTGTTTCCGATGAATGCGCCGCGCTACGCCGTCTACATGATGCTCGACGAGCCGCACGCGACCGCCGCAACCCACGGCTACGCCACCGCCGGCTGGGTCGCCGCCCCGGCGGCGGGCCGCGTGATCGCCCGCGTCGGGCCGATGCTCGGGCTGCTGCCCGATCTCGAGCATGAGCCGGAAATCAAGCAGGCGCTCTACATCCCGTTGCAGCCGGCCCGCCCGGCCGCCGCCTCCCGCCCGATCGCGTCAGCTTCGCCCGCCAAACCGGGGCCGGCGACCAGCCCCGCCGCCCCAACGGCCCAAGCGCTCCCGGCTTCGCTCGGCGCCGCCCCGCCGGCGCCCGCGCGTTCCCCCGCGCGCGACCTCCGGCACGAAACGCTGCTGCTGCCGCCCCGGCCGTCGGAGCCCGCCCAGACCGGGGGGCCGCGGGTTGCGGCTCGATGAGATGATGCGGCTCTCCCCCGATCAGCTCCGCCCCGCCGGTATCCAAGCGAGCTGGAACCATGCGGCGGGCTTGGACATTTCCGGCGTCTCCGCGGATAGCCGCGACGTGCAGCGGGGCCACCTGTTCGTGGCGGTGCCGGGCGTCCGCCATGACGGGCGCGCGTTCATTGCGGACGCGGTCGCAAACGGCGCCGCCGCCGTGCTGGCGCCGCCCGGCACGGAGTGGCCGCCGGGCACCCCGCCCCGGCCGCTGATCGAAGACGCGGAGCCGCGGCGAAAGCTCGCGCAATTCGCGGCAATGCTCGCGGGTCCGCAGCCCGCGACAACGGTCGCGGTCACGGGCACGAACGGCAAGACCAGCACGGCGGAGTTCCTGCGCCAGCTTTGGGCGCTGGCGGGCCATCCCGCCGCCAGCCTCGGCACGCTCGGCTTGCAGGCGCCCGGCTTCGAGGCCGGACCGGGCCTCACCACGCCCGATCCGGTCACGCTCGCGAACACGCTGGCGCGGCTGGCGCGGGCGGGCGTGCAACGGGCGGCGCTGGAAGCCTCGTCGCATGGCCTCGACCAGTTCCGCCTCGACGGCGTCCGGCTGAGCGCGGCCGCGTTCACCAACCTGACCCGCGACCATCTCGACTATCACGGCGACATGGCGGCCTACCGCCAGGCCAAGCTGCGGCTTTTCGCCGAGCTGCTGCCGGAGGGCGCGCCCGCGATCATCAGCACCGCGCTCGACCAGGAGACCCGGGCCGCCCTGCGCGCGATCGCAAGCGCCCGCCGCCTCGACCTGCGCACGATCGGCGACGACGGCGACGCCATCCGGCTCCGCCGCGCCACGCCCGGCCCCGCCGGGCAGCAACTCGAAATCGCGGCGCGCGGCGTGACGCGTTCCGTGGACCTGCCTTTGCCGGGGCGTTTTCAGGCCGAGAATGCGCTGGTCGCGGCGGCGCTCGCGACCGCAACCGGGGTGCGGAACGCGCTCGACCTGTTGCCGGGGCTGACCGGCGTGCGCGGGCGCATGGAACTGGCGGGCTGCCTGCCGAACGGGGCCGCGGCCTATGTCGATTACGCGCACACGCCGGACGCGCTGGACCGGCTGCTGGCTGCGCTGCGGCCGCACACGGCGGGACGGCTGCATGTCGTATTCGGGGCGGGCGGGGACCGCGACCGGGGCAAGCGCCCGCTGATGGGCGCGGCGGCTGCACGCTTGGCCGACGTCGCGATCGTCACCGACGACAATCCCCGCAGCGAAGATCCGGCCGCGATCCGGGCCGCGATCCTCGCCGCCTGCCCCGGCGCGCGGGAGATCGGCGACCGGGCGCGCGCCATCGCGGAAGCGCTGAACGGCCTGGGCGCGGGCGACGTGCTGGCGGTCGCCGGCAAGGGGCATGAGGGCGGACAAACGATCGGCGGGACGACGCTGCCGTTCGACGACGCGGACGTGATCCGGCGCTTGCTGGAGGCGGCATGATCCCGCTCTGGCACTCGGACGACATCGCCCGCGCCACCGGGGGCACCTGTTCCGTTCCGTTCGCGGCGACCGGGGTCTCCATCGACACGCGGACACTCCAGCCCGGCGATCTCTTCGTGGCGCTTGTGGGCGAGCATGGGGACGGGCACGCCTTCGTCGCGGACGCGCTGGGACGCGGCGCCGCCGGGGCGCTCGTGCATCAGGCTCCCCCAGGCGCGGCCGACACGCCGCTGGTGGTCGTCGGGAACACGCTTGATGCGCTCAACGCGCTCGGTGCCTTCGCCCGGGCGCGGTTCACCGGCCGGGTCCTCGCCGTGACCGGCAGCGTGGGCAAGACGACGTGCAAGGAAATGCTGCGCGCTGCGCTCGCCGCGACCGGGCCGGTGCACGCGGCCGAGGCCTCCTACAACAACCATTGGGGCGTGCCGCTCACGCTCGCGCGTATGCCGCCCGGCCACGCATTCGCGGTGGTCGAGATCGGCATGAACCACCCCGGCGAAATCGCGCCCCTCGCCCGGCTCGCCCGGCCTCACCTGGCGCTGATCACCGCCGTGGAGCGCGCGCATGTCGGCCACATGGGCGGGATCGAGGGCATTGCCGATGAAAAGGCGTCGATCGTCGCCGGCCTCGAACCGGGTGGCACCGTGATCCTGCCGCGCGACAGCGCGATGTTCGCGCGGCTGCGCGCCCGCGTGCCGTCCGGGGTTTCGGCGCTGACCTTCGGCGCCGACGTGAACGCCGACGCTCATCTGATTGCCGTGAGCGAGGATGCGGACGGCTCGGACATTCGCGCGCGCATCGGCACGCACTCCTTATCCTTCCGCATCAACGCGCCCGGCCGCCACATGGCGGTCAATGCCGTCGGCGTTCTCACTTCGGTGTTCGCGCTCGGCGCCGACCCGGCCCGCGCGGCGGAAGCGCTGGCCGACTTCGCTCCCGTCGCGGGACGCGGCCGGAAACGCCCCATCAAGCTCCGGCACGGCGACGCTTTGTTGCTGGATGAGAGCTACAACGCATCCGCGGCGTCCGTGCGCGCCGCCTTGCGCGTACTTCGGTTGCAGGCGGCGACGCGCCGCATCGCCGTGCTCGGCGACATGCTGGAATTGGGCGACGAAGCCACCGCGGAACATGCGGGTCTCGCCCCCGATGTCGAGGCCTGCGCCGATCTGCTGTTCGCCTGCGGTCCGCTCACCCGCACGCTGTTCGACGCCGTGCCCGCGCCGTTGCGCGCCGCCCACGCGGCCGACTCTGCTTCCCTGGCACCGCTGGTTGCGCGTTCCGTTGCGGCAGGGGACGCGATATTGGTCAAGGGAAGCCTGGGCAGCCGCATGAAGGTGGTGGTCTCTGCGCTCGACACAATCGCGGAGACAGGCTGATGCTGTACAACCTGACCCGGCCCTTCGCCGAGCAGTTCATCCTCTTCAACCTGTTCCGCTACATCACTTTCCGCTCGGGAGCGGCGTGCTTCACGGCGCTCGTGGTCAGCTTCTGGCTCGGTCCGAAGGTGATCCGCTGGCTGCGCCGCGTGCAACGGCACGGACAGCCGATCCGCCTCGACGGCCCGGAGCGGCATCTGGTCGAGAAAAAAGGCACGCCCACGATGGGCGGCGTGCTGATCCTGTTCGCGCTGACGATCGCGACGCTGCTCTGGGTCGATCTGCGCAACGCCTATATCTGGCCGATTTTGTTTGTCACGCTGGGCTACGGTCTGCTCGGCGCGGCGGATGATTTCTTGAAACTTTCCCGGCGCAACACGCGCGGTGTCCCTGGCCGGCTGAAGCTCCTCGTGCAAACCGCGATCGGGCTGAGCGCCAGTGTCTGGATCATGCTGGTCATGCCGGAACCGATGGCGACCGGACTCGCCGTGCCGGTGTTCAAGGGCGTGCTGCTCAATCTCGGCCTGCTGTTTCCCGTGTTCGCGATGCTGGTGATGCTCGGCAGCTCGAACGCGGTGAACCTGACGGACGGGCTCGATGGTTTGGCGATCGTGCCGACCATCATCGTCGCCATGGTTTTTGCGCTGATCGCATATCTGGTGGGCAACCGCATCTTCGCCGAATACCTGCAATTGATCTCGGTGCCGGGCGCCGGCGAATTGGGCGTGTTCTGCGCGGCGCTGGTCGGCGCGGGGCTCGGTTTCCTTTGGTTCAATGCACCGCCGGCCAAAGTGTTCATGGGCGACACCGGAAGCCTCGCCCTTGGCGGCGCGCTCGGCGCGGTCGCCGTCTGCACCAAGCACGAGATCGTGCTGATGATCACCGGCGGCTTGTTCGTGCTGGAAACCGTCTCCGTCATCATCCAGGTGTTCTGGTTCAAGCGCACCGGACGGCGCGTGTTCCTGATGGCGCCGTTGCACCATCATTTCGAGAAAAAGGGCTGGGCGGAATCGACCATCGTGATCCGGTTCTGGATCATTTCGGTCATCCTGGCGCTGGCCGGCCTCGCGACCCTGAAAATCAGATGAGCGCAACCGCGCCCTTCTCCGGCCGCTCCTACGCCGTGCTCGGGCTCGGTCGCAACGGCCTGCCGGCGGCCCGCAGCCTGCTGGCGCTGGGGGCGGCGGTGACCGGCTGGGACGACAGCGAAGCGGCGCGCAACGAGGCCGCGCGCGCCGGCATCGTGC
>JAFAXA010000203.1 GCA_019241425.1 Acetobacteraceae bacterium
CGATCTCGCGCGCGAGCAGGGCGTGGATGGAGCGGCCTTCGGCTTCGGCGGCCTCCAAGTCGCGCCGGCAGAGCGTGTCGAGGAACCAGTCGTAATTCGCGGCGGAGGCGGGCGAGATCGCCATGTTGTTCCAGCGCCCCGGCGCGACCGCGTTGCGGCAGAACCAGCGCTGGTCGACGCGCGGAGCGGACGAGACAACCTCGTTGATGGAGTAGGTGCCGGCGACGATCGTGAGCACGCCTTCCGCGTGACCGCCGATGCCGAGCGCCGACGCGGTGACGTCGTGCAGGCCGAACGCGACCGGCGTGCCGGCCGCAAGGCCGGTGCGGGAGGAAGCGGCCGCCGTGACGTGCCCGGCGATCGCGGCCGAACCGCCGACCGGCGGCAGCGCGTCCCTCAGTTCCTCCAGCCCGAACAGGCCGAGCGCCGCGCGCGAATAGCTGCCGTCCCGGAAGTCCGTAAACGAGGTGCTCGCCTCCGTGCGGTCGGTCCCGACGGCGCCGGTGAGGCAGAATCGCAGCCAGTCCTTGCAGGCGAAAGCACAACCGATGCGGCGGTAACGATCCGGCTCGTGCGCCTTCATCCAGGCGAGCAGAGCGGAGGGCGCGGATGCGTGCGGCACCTGCCCAGTGAGGGCGAGCGCGGCTTCGGCGACCCGTCCCTCCGTCCAGTTCGCGACGATTTCGCCGGCGCGGCTGTCGAGCGACAGGATCCCCGGCCCGAGCGGGATGTTGCGTTGGTCGAGCAGATAGATGCCGTCGCCATGCGCGGTGGCGGCGACCGCGGCGATGTCGGAGGCCGGGCGTCCGCTGTTTGCAACCGCTTCGCGGATCGCCTCGGCCGTCGCGCTCCACAGCCCGTCCATGTCGCGTTCGACATGGCGGGGCCGCGGCATGGATTGCGGAACCCGGCGCCGCGCCACCGCAAGCGGCGCGCCGCCTTGGTCGAACATCACCGCCTTGGTGACGGTCAGCCCGTTATCGATTCCGAGGAGGCTCGGCACGGCGACGCTTCCTCCCTCATCCGGGGCTGCGAGGGCGCCGTCCCCGGCGCCCCGCCAAGGCTCACTGCTTCAAGTCGAACGGGCCGGCGAAGTTGTTCGCATTCGCCTTGGTGATCAGGATGCAGTCGAACAACTGCTTCTCGCTCGCCGCGCCGGTCTTGCCGGTTTTGAGGAACTTGTCGGCCTGTCGAACGGCCTCGGCCGAGAAGGTCGCGACCGGCTGCAACACGGTGTATTGCATTTCGCCTGACTTCACCGCCGCGACTGCGTCGGGCGAGCCGTCGAAGCCGCCGACCTTGACCTTGGACAGCTTGCCGGATTCCTTCAGCGCGGCGATGGCGCCGAGCGCCATTTCGTCATTGCCGCTGATGAGGCCGATGACGTCGGGATGCGCCTGCAACATGCTTTGCGTCTTGTTATAGCCCTGCGTGCGGTCCCAGTTCGCGACTTCGGACGCGACCCTCTTGAGATCGGAATACTGGCTGAGCACGGTGGTGTAGCCGTTGGAGCGCGTGGCGGCGTTGTTGTCGGCAGGATTGCCGAGCAGTTCGAGGTAGTTGCCTTTCTCGCCGACGTCCTCGACCCATTGCTGCGCGCCGAGCGCGGCGCCTTGCGCGTTGTTGGAGACGAGCTGCGCTTTGGCGAGACCCTCCTGATTGATCTCGGCGTTCACCAGAAAAACCGGGATATTGGCGGCGACCGCCTTCTTCACCGCGCCGATCGAGCCGTCGGCATTGGCCGGATCGAGGATGATCGCCACCGATTTGTTGGTTATCGCGGTGTCGATCAGGTTGCTTTCGGTGTTGGTATCCGCTTTGTGCGCGCTGACCTTCGCCGTGTAGCCGAGTTGTTCCGCGGTCTTCTGGGCGATGTTGCCTTCGGCGAGCCAGTACGGGTTGGACGGGTCGGTGACGATGATGGAGATCAGCCCGCCTGCCGCCCAGGCCGGCGCGGAGAGCAGGGCGGCGGCGCAGGTGGCGGCCAGCAGCAGGCATTTCCTTCGTGCGAACATGGTAACGCTTTCTCCCGTGTGATTGCGATGTGATGCCGGCCGTGCGGCGGTGCTTTCCGCGCCGGTTCCTGCCGCAAGCGCGGAGAAACCGTTGCGGAGAAGTTCGGGCGGCGACGCCTATCGTCTGCTCCGGCTCCCGTATTGCAGCGTGTTGAGCAGAACGGCGAGCACGATCACGGCGCCGGTGAACACCGTTTGCCAGTACGCCGAGACGCCGACGATCACCAATCCGTCCGACAGGAAGCCGATCACGAACGCGCCGAGCATGGTGCCGCCGACCGTGCCACGGCCGCCGGTGAGCGCGGCGCCGCCGATTACCACCGCCGCGATGGCGGTCAGCTCGTAGGTGGTGCCCGCGGTCGGTCCCGCGGAGGTGAGCTGCGACGAAAGCACGAGCCCGGCCAAGGCGGCGCAGATGCCGGACAGCACGTAGACCGTGATCTTCACGCGCTTGGTCGGCACGCCGGACAACTCCGCCGCTCGCTCGTTGCCGCCGGACGCGTAGAGCCAGCGACCGAAGGCGGTGCGCGTCAGCAGCAGGTGGCAAATGATCGCGACCACGGCCAGCACCAGCACGCCGATCGGAACGCCGGCCAGACGGTTGAAGCCGAGCCAATCGAAGCCCTGATTGCCGAGTTCGGCGCGGCCGCCCAGATTGTTGTAGGTGAGACCGTTGGTCATCAGCAGGGCGACGCCGCGCGCCACGTACAGCGTCCCGAGCGTGGCGACGAAGGCCGGCACCCTGAGATAGGCGATCAGCACGCCGTTGACCAC
Source organism: Acetobacteraceae bacterium (assembly GCA_019241425.1). Taxonomy (GTDB): domain Bacteria; phylum Pseudomonadota; class Alphaproteobacteria; order Acetobacterales; family Acetobacteraceae; genus JAFAXA01. The sequence continues at coordinate 2,790 of JAFAXA010000203.1, forward strand.
GCCGACGAACGCGCCGAGCGCACAGGTCAGCACGACCACCGCCCAAACCGGCGGGTAGAGAATGACCCCGGCTGCGGACAGCGTGACCCCTTGCATCAACGCGCCGGCGATCACGCCGGCCAGCGCCAACGCGGAGCCGACGGACAGGTCGATGCCGCCATTGAGGATCACGAGCAGCATGCCGATCGACAACAGGCCGTAGATCGCGACGTGGCTCGCCATGGTCAGGAAATTGCCGACCGTGAAGTAGTTGGGCGACAGCAGCGAGAACACGATGATGATGACGATCAGCGCGAAGAAGGCGCGGCCTTCGATCAGGATCTTGGCGATGTCGTAGCTTGGTTTCGGCCGGCTCACAGGGCTGCCGGCCTGGCTGATGTCGCTCATCGTGCGAACTCCAACACGCGGTCATGTAGTGCCACGGTTACGCCCGTGCCGCGGCACCGCCGCCTTCATGGGTATCCCCGGTTTCGGCGATCGCCCGGGCGGTGCGCTCGTCGGTAATCAGGCTGGCGAGCAGGCCGCTCGCCAGCACCGCGCGGATGGCGCGCGCCTTGGCGGCGCCGCCGGCGACCGCGACGATCCGCCGGTCTTTCAAGGCGTCGAGCGGCACGGTCAGGGTTCGCGGCGATAGCGCGGTCTGCACCGGATGTCCGCTCTCGTCGAAGAAATGGCCGAGCATTTCCCCGGTGCCGCCGCCTTGCACGATCGGCTCGATCTCCGGAGGCTCGATCATGCCGGTCGCAACCAACGGCGCGTCGCGCCCGACATTGCCGATCCCGACCAGCATCAGGTCGCACGCGGCCGCCCGCGCGAACGCCTCGGCGATGCCGCGCTGACCGAGCAGCGCATCCCGGTCGCCCGCGGTGTCGGCCGCGAACGGCACCGGCAGAACGAAGGCCTGCGCGCCCGTGCGTTCGGCGACCCGGTTGATGACCTCGTGCGGATTGGCGGCGAGGCTGCGGGTCAGGCCGCCCATCAAGGACCGGAACTGGACGTGCGGCGCCGATTGCCGGGGCAGGTTTTCGACGCAGGCTTCGAGCGTGCGGCCGTAGCCGACGCCGATCACCATCTCCTGCTTGCGGTCGATCTCGCCTTGCAGGAATTGCGCGCCCGCGGCGCCGAGCGCCGCCAGCGGCAGCTCGTCCTGATGCAGATCGGACACCACCCGGCAGAGCGTCAGTCCGAACGCGGCGGCGAGCTGCTTTTGCAGATCGACCTCGCCGGACGCGGCCATGATCTTTTCTTTGGTGACGTCCGGGCCGAACTCGGCCGCGATCTTGCCCTTGCTCATGACGATGATGCGATGGGCGACGCTCAGGCATTCGCCGACTTCCGAGGTGGAGTAGAGCACCGCCAACCCGCGCTTCGCGCCTTCGGCGAGCAGCTTGAAGACCTCGGATTTGGCGCCGACGTCGATGCCCCGGCTCGGCTCGTCGAGCATCACCACGCGGGGATTGGTCGCGAGCATCTTGCCGATCACGACCTTCTGTTGATTGCCGCCGGAGAGCGAGCCGATCATCGCGGCGCCGCCCGCGGTCTTGATGTGCACGTCGCGGATCGAACGGTCGATCAACCCCGTCTCCCGCTTGCGCGACGTGAACAGGCCGCGGGTGAAGTCGCCGATGCTGGCGAGCGACAGATTTTGTCCGACCGACATCGTCTGCACGAGGCCGTCCCGCTGCCGATCCTCGGGCACCAGAACGAGCCCGGCGGCGATCCGTTCCGCGATGGAAAGCCGCGACACATCGCGGCCGTGCAGCAGCACGCGGCCCTCGGACGCGCGCATCCTGCCCGCCGCGCATTCCATCAGCTCGGTGCGGCCGGCGCCCATCAGCCCGTAGATGCAGACGATTTCTCCCGCCCGCACGTCGAGCGACAGACGATCGACGGCCGAATAGCCGCCGGGCGCGGGAACGCTCAAATTCTCGATCCTGAGCGCAGCCTCGCCCATCTGGTAGCCGGCCGGCGGCGAGCCGAGATCGAAATTCTCGCCGACCATGTGGCGCACGATCCAGTCGAGATCGATGTCGCGGCGCGGCGCGTAGGCGGTCATCGCGCCGTCGCGCAGAACCACCGCGTAGTCGGTGATCTCCAGCGCTTCTTCCAGATGATGGGAGATGTAGACGATGGAGACGCCGCGGCTGGTCAGGTCGTGGATGACCTTGAACAGCACCTCGACCTCGGCGGCGCTGAGCGCGGAGGTCGGCTCGTCCATGATCAGGATTCGCGAGTTGACGGACAGCGCGCGGGCGATTTCGACGATCTGCTGCTGGCCGAGCCTCAACTCGCCGACCGGCGTCAGCGGATCGACGTCCTCCTCCAATTCTTCCATCAGGGCGCGCGATTGGCGTTCTTCCTCGGCGAAGTCGACGCCTGTCGGGCCGCGGATCTCGCGGCCCATGAAGATGTTGTCGCGCACGCTGAGATTGGGCGCGAGGCTCAGCTCCTGGTGAATGATGGAAATGCCGCGATCGCGCGCGTCGATCGTGGAGGTGAGCCGCACCGGCTTGCCGTCGAGGATGATCTCGCCGGATGTCGGCGGGACGATGCCGGCGAGGATTTTCATGAGTGTCGACTTGCCGGCGCCGTTCTCGCCGAACAGCGTCGTGACCTGGCCGCGATGGATATCGAAATTCACGCCCTTCAGCGCGTGCACCGCGCCGTAAGATTTGGCGACGTTGCGCGCGGCGAGCACGACCTCCCGTGCGTCGACGGAATCGGCCGACGCGCTGCTCATTGCACCTTGATCTCCACCGGTGTCACGAGCCAGTTCTTCGGATTGATGAGGGTGAAGGCGCCAACCACCGACACGGTTTTGCCGGCGAGGTTGCGGGTGTCGATTCCGGCCAGCGCGTCCTTCTTCATCGCGTTGTTGATGCCGGCGCCGGCGTTCTGATAGTCGATCTGGTTCTTGAAGCGGCCGAACTTGACGTCGCCGGTCGCGTCGCGGAGATCGGTGCCGTTGATGGCGGGACCGGTCTGCATCCGGATCTTCGTTTCGGCCGGCACGCCGTCGACCGCGACTTCGTAGACGCCCGATTTTCCCTCGCCCACGACGCCGGTAAAGGAGACCGGGATCACCGATCCGACGCCGGCGGCGACGCCGTATTGCTTGGCGGCCTGCGCCTTGTCCGTGCCGATCGCGTCGGCCAGGGTTTTCGCATCGACGGCGCGCTTCTCGACATTGGCCTTGATCTTCGGGAACTCGGTTTCGCCGAACCTTTCGGGTGAAAACACTTCGCTGGCGACGTCTTCGCTCGACCCGATCTTGACGACCTTGGTGCTCCAGCCGATCGCCGCCAGGACAACGATCGCGAGCGCCAGGAGCACGAAACGGCCCCAATGCGCCCGGGCCTTCGGCGGCCCGGCGATGTCGGTGGTGGTGCTCATGACCGATCGGCCTCCGGCTTCGCGTTCATGGGACGCTTCGCGGGCGATGACGCGGCGCGAGCACGGACGCGGGGCGCCGAGTACGCGCCGGGCATTCCGGTGGGCGTTGTCACCGTCCCGCCGCCGCGTCAGCGATCGGGCGACGCCGGAGCGTAAACGCGCGAATGGTGCATTGCGTGGCCCCTCCCCTGGACCCGGCGCGACGAATAGCTGGCCGCGGTCGAGCCGCCGTTTCCATCGTTTTTCGGCGAGTATGCGCGGGGCTTGCGAGCCGGGCGCTCCCACCGTTGTGCTTTGTTGGCTTGCCCGCCTTCAAGCCGGGCCGGCAAGCGTTTGTCAATGTTGACAGGCCGATTTTGGATGAAATAAATTTCTCCGCAAGCAGAAAAATGCAGCCGCGCCGAAGCGGCAGGCCGATCGTTTGCCACGGGCAACACGACGTCTGTGCGACCGGTTTTTCGGCGCACGCGCACGGGACATCCGGGATTGCAGGCACCGGCGGCGTCGGAATTGGGGAGAGACGGCATGAGGGGGAGCGCGTTTTGCCGTGCAGGAACGGCGCATCCGGCGGGAACGCCCGGTGCGTGACGGCGCCGACATTCTGATCGGCATCGATTCCGGAACCTCCGTCGTCAAGGCGGTCGCCTTCGATCTCGCAGGCCACCAGATCGCCGCGGCCGCCGTGCGCAACCGCTACGAGACCGGCGCGGACGGCGCGGCGACGCAGCCGCTGGGCCGGACCTGGACGGACTGCGTGGAGGCGCTGCGCGGGCTCGGGGAGAAGGTCGAAAACCTGTCGCGCCGAACGGCCGCGATCGCCGTCACCGCGCAGGGCGACGGCACCTGGCTCGTGGGCGCCGGCAACGCGCCGGTCGCGGATGCCTGGCTGTGGCTGGATGCGCGGGCGGCGCCCTCCGTCGCGCGGCTGAACGGCGGCCCGTTGGCGCGCGCCCGCTTCGAGGCGACCGGCACCGGCCTCAACACCTGCCAGCAAGGCGCGCAGATGGCGCAGATGGACCGCACGGCGCCGGCGTTGCTGGACCGCGCGGAAACGGCGCTGCACTGCAAGGATTGGCTTTACCTCAACCTGACGGGCGTGCGCGCCACCGACCCGTCCGAGGCGAGCTTCACCTTCGGCAATTTCCGCGACCGGCGCTACGACGACACGGTGATCGAGGCGCTCGGACTCGCGAAGCGCCGCCATCTGTTGCCGCCCATTATCGAAGGCACCGAAACGACGCATCCGTTGACGGCGGAAGCGGCGGTGGCGACCGGCCTCCATGCCGGAACGCCGGTCAGCCTCGGCTATGTCGATATGGTGATGACGGCGCTCGGGGCGGGCGTGCATACGGGCGAACGCGGCGTCGCCTGTTCGACCATCGGCTCGACGGGCGTGCACATGCGAGCCGAGCCGGTCGCCGACGTGCATCTCAACGCGGAGGGCACCGGCTACGTCATCGCGCTGCCGGTGCCGGGGATCGTGACGCAGGTGCAGACCAACATGGCCGCGGCGCTCAACATCGACTGGGCGCTGCGGCTCGCCGCCGACCTGATGGCGGAAACCGGGCACGCGATCGCCCATTCCGAGTTGGTTTCGCGCATCGAGTCCTGGCTGGCGGCGACCCGGGCGGGGGCGGTTCTGTATCACCCGTATATTTCGGAAGCCGGCGAGCGCGGCCCGTTCGTCAACGCGCAGGCGCGGGCGGGCTTTATCGGCCTGACGAGCGCGCACCGTTTCCCGGACCTGTTGCGGGCGGTGGTGGAGGGCCTCGGCATGGCGGCGCGCGACTGCTACGCGGCGATGGGCGCCATGCCCTCTGAGTTGCGGCTGACCGGCGGCGCCGCCCGCTCGCGCGCGCTGCGCGGCGTGCTGGCGGCGTCCGTGCAGGCGCCGGTGCGGGTGTCGAGCCGGGAGGAGGCCGGCGCCGCCGGGGCCGCGATGATGGCGGCGGTCGCGATCGGCGCCTACCGCTCGATGGATGCCTGCATCGCTTCGTGGGTGACGCCGCTGCTCGGGCCGCCCGAGCCGCCAGACCCGCAACTCGTGCGGATCTATGACCGCGTATTCCCGGCCTATGTCGCGGCGCGCCGGGCGCTGCCGCCGGTTTGGGACGCCCTCGCCGGGCCGCTCGCCGCCCCGGAACACCAGAATGCGCCGCGCGACGCGGTCGCCGCATCGGAACGGAGCGCGCTATGACGGATCAAAGCACGGTCGATCTGCTGGTGATCGGCGGCGGCATCAACGGCGCCGGTGTCGCGCGCGACGCGGTGGGGCGCGGACTGTCGGTGGTATTGTGCGAGAAGGATGATCTCGCGCAGGGCACCTCCTCCCGCTCGGGCAAGCTGGTGCATGGCGGATTGCGC
>JAFAXA010000200.1 GCA_019241425.1 Acetobacteraceae bacterium
CGGAGCCGCCGGCGATCGGGCCGGGATGGTTCGCCGACTGGATCGCGGACGGCTCGGACAGCCTGATCCCGGCGAGTTCCGACGCCGTCCTCGCGACCACAATCGATAGCCGGCTGCAAGCCTGGGCGCAGGCGCGGCTTCGCGCGACCCTGGACGGTCCCGGCGACGCGGCCGGCGCCCGGCAGGGAGCGGTGGTCGTGCTGGACGCGGCGAGCGGCGCGGTGCGGGCCATGGTCGGCGGGCGGGACTACCGGCAAAGCCCGTACAACCGTGCGGTCACGGCGCGCCGCCAGCCCGGTTCGGCGTTCAAGCCGTTCGTCTGGCTCGCCGCGCTGGAGAAAGGCGTGCGGCCGGACGACACGGTGCTCGACGCGCCGATCCGGATCGGCTCCTGGAGCCCGGCCAACTTCGAGCACCGTTTCGAGGGTGAGGTTTCGGTCGAGCGTGCCCTCGCCGATTCGATCAACACCGTGTCGGTGCGGCTGCTGGTCGAGGCGGGCGGCCCGCGCGTCGTCGCCGATGTCGCGCGCCGCCTCGGGATCGCCGACACGCTGCCGGGCGATGCGTCGCTCGCGCTCGGCACCGGCGAGGTGGGCTTGCTGGAACTGGCGAGCGCCTATGCCGCCTTCTTCAACGGCGGCAAACGGGTCGTTCCGTTCGGGATCAGCGCCGCCCGCATCAACGGCAAGGCCGTGGCGGCGCCGCACGCCGGAGCCGAGGCGGCGATCGATCCCGCACTCGCCGCCATGATGAGCCGGATGCTGGGGGACGTGGTAGCGCATGGCAGCGGCTCGGAGGCCGGGATCCCGGGCCGGTTCGTCGCCGGCAAGACCGGCACCACCCAGGACTCGCGGGACGCCTGGTTCATCGGCTTCAGCAATGGCGCGGTGATCGGCGTGTGGCTCGGCAATGACGACAACGCGCCGATGCGGGGGGTGATCGGCGGCACTCTGCCGGCGCGCCTGTTCCGGGAGATCGCGGCGCGGGCGCCGTAAAGGGGGCGGGCCGCCCCGGTGGCTGAAAGCGTCAGCCGATCCGCATCAGGCTCTGGCCCTCCTCGTGCAGCCATGACACGGCCGCGTCCATATGCGGGGTGAGCGTGCGGACCAGCGCCCAGAAGCGCGGGCCGTGGTTCATGTGCCGCAGATGCGCGACCTCGTGCGCGGCCACGTAGTCCTGCACGAAAGGCGGCGCCATCACGAGGCGCCAGCTGAAGGCGAGCGAACCGTCGGCGGAGCAGCTTCCCCACCGGCTGACCGTGTCCTTGACCGTGACGCGCCGCGCCTGCAGGCCCCCGAGCGCCGCCTTCTCGGCCGCGAGCGCCGACAAGCGCCGCCGGGCTTCGGCCCGCAGCAGGTCGTGCACCCGGCGGCGCAGGAACTCGGGCGCGCCCGCGACATGGATCGCGCCGGCTTCGAACCACGCTCCGCCGCGCCCGCCCGGCACGTGCCGGATCAGATGGCCGACGCCGCCGACCGGGACGCTTGCCCCGTCTTCGAAGGGCACCGCGCTTGGCAAGGCGGCGAGGCGGTCCGACACCCACGCCGCATGGGTCCGCAACAGAGCGAGGCCCGCCGGCCGGCCGGCGCGGGGCGGCAAGGTGACGATGATCGCGCCGTCATGCGGACGGATCCGCAAGCTCACCCGCCGCGCCCGAGGGCTGCGTCGCCATTCGACGCGGGCGGGGCCGCCGGGAAGGGGCAGGAGCTCGGACGGGGGAAGGTCCATGATGGAGATTGGCCGCGCCCGATCCCGATTCGTCAATTCCGGGACCGGCGTCGCGGGTTCCGGCCGGGCCACGCCACGATGTGGTCCTCGAGCGCTCCGGCCACCCGCTCGTCGATCGCCCGGCCGCGCACGGAAACGCCCGCCATGTGCACCGTCTCAGGGTTGCCCGACACCAGCGGATGCCACCAAGCCAGCTCCTTGCCCTCGGACAGCCGGCGGTAGGCGCAGGAGGGCGGCAGCCAATTGATCCCGGCCAGAACCTCGGGCGTCAGATTGACGCAATCCGGAACCCGCGCCTGGCGGCGATCGTAGTCGCGGCACCGGCAGTTCTCCGTATCGAGCAGCCGGCACGACACGTTGGTGAAGGCGAGCCGTCCGGTATCCTCGTCGAGCAGCTTATGGAGGCAGCACCGCCCGCAGCCGTCGCAGAGCGACTCCCACTCCGCCGCGCTCATTTCGTCGAGGCGCTTCGTTTTCCAGAAGGGCAGGGCGGCCGGCATGCCGGCACTCTACGGCGGCGCCCGCGATCGGGACAGGTAGCCATCGCGGTGCGCGCCGCCTTGTGTAGTAGGCGGGGATCTCAGCGCTGCTGCGGCGGCGGCAGATTCTGCTGCTGCACGGGTGCCCGCGCGAGGGGCGCGGCGCTGCCCGGCGGGGGCGCCGTCTGCGCCGTCGCGATCTGCGGCTGCATCGATCCGATCACCGGGCCGCGGCCGCCGAAGCGCGTCAGGATCTCGCGCAGCGGGTCGGCGCCCGGATTGCTCACCTCCATGTCCTGCACGATCGAGCGGGCCGCCAGGTCGCGGCCGTAATAGGCGCGGTTCCAGGAGGTGCGCGTGGTCATCACGCTCCCTTGCAGCGAAATGCCGGCGAACAGGCCGCGCGATTTCGCCGCCACCACGATATCGGCGCCGAGGCCCGCCGTTGTCGCACCCTCCACCCCGGCACCGATGCTGACAAACGCAACACCGGCGTCGGCGCCGAACTTGAATTGGCTGTCCATCACCGCGTTCAAACCCTTCGCGGTCAGGATGAACATCATGATCTCGCTGTCCTGGATCCCGGCCTGGAATCCCGCGCTGCCGCTGCCGATGCCGTAAAACGCCGGATAGGACCATCCGCCGGCGGCGTCGCGCGCCACCAACACGCAATCCCCGCCGGAACCGCCGAAAATGAACGCGGCCCGGAACACTTGCGGGCAGATCATCACGGCACGCGCGTTGCCCATCGTGCTCTGCGGGTTGCCCTGGCGCACATCCGCCATGATGTCCTGCACCGCGAGCGTTGCGCGATCCACAACGGCTTGCTGCTCCACCTGGGCGTGCGCCGCCGACAGCGTCGCGATGCTGAACGCGGCGGCCGCGAGAAGTCTGCGGATCATCGTCATCTCCCCTGTCCGTTGCGACGCCCCGACGATCCTTCCGCCCACATTCAGTAGCCCGGCAGTTCGTTGACGCACACCACACGCCATGCGTCCACATGACGTTCGAGTCGGGTCAATGAAAGATTCTGAACGGCGAGGTGAAGCGCATTGTCCGCCGCGATCCGCAGCGCGTGGGCGACCGCCGCCCGGATCGCGCCGCCATGGCTCACCACCACGATGTCCTGCTCCGGCAACGCCCGGGCCAGTTCCTCCATGCGTCCGCCGACCCGCTCGATCACATCGGCCATGCTTTCGCCGCCCGGCGGCCGCTCCTCGCCGCCGAGCGGCCAGAAGGCGTGCGCCGCCAGGGTCAGCCGGGGCGGCAGCTCGGCGTGGCGAAGGCCCTGCCACTCGCCCAGCGCTTGTTCGGACAAGGCGGGCTCGGCCGCGAGCGGCGCCGCCGGATAGCCGGCGGCGAAGATCGCCTCCGCCGTGCGCCGGGTGCGCGACAGCGGCGTGACCCGCCACGCCGCCTCGCGGGGCAGGCGGCAAGCGAGCGCCCGGTAGATCGGCGCCTCGTTGACCAAGCTCGTTTCGCAGAGCGGCACGTCCATGGTGCCGTACAGCACGGCGCGCGCATTCTCCTCCACGATGCCGTGGCGGATCATCCAGAAGCGTGTCAGGACCTCATTCTCCGATGTTGAGCAACGCGCCGCGCTGGCGGGCGCCCCGGAACTGGCGGGCGAACAGCAGGGCCGCCGCGACCGTCCATGCCGCGTTCAGGCCGGCAGCCCAGCCGAGTTGGGTCCAGGCGATCTCGCCATGCAGCATGGCGGCGCGCATCCCCTCGAACACGTGCGAGGACGGCAGCGCCAGCGCGACGGGCCGCATCGCCGCCGGCAGCACCGAAACCGGGTAATATACGGCGGAAAACGGGGTGAAGCCGAACAGCACCGACCAGGCCAGCGCCTCCGCCCCCGCCCCGTGCCGCAGGATCAGCGACACAACGCCGAGCGCCACCCACCAGCCCATGATGATCAGATTGGCGAACAACAGCACCACCACCGGCCCGATCGCGAACAGGTTGAAGGCGTAGAGCAGCCAGGCGAGGCCGATCGCCGGCAGCACGCCGGTCAGCATGCGCAGCAGGGACATGCCGAGCAGCGCCGCGATCAGCTCCCACGGCCGCAACGGGCTGACGAAGACGTGGCCGAGATTGCGCGACCAGATTTCCTCGAGGAAGCTGACCGCGACCCCCATCTGGCTGCGCAGCGCCACCTCCCACAGCAGCACGCCGCCGATCAGCAGGCTGCCCGCCGCCAGCACCGCCCCGCCATTGGCGCGGGACGCGATAAACGACGCGGTGAAGCCCCAGACGCAGAGTTGCAGAATCGGCCAGTAGGTCAGCTCCAGCAGCCGCGGCCAGGAGCGCCGATACAGCGCGATGTGGCGGTACATCATGCCCCAGATGCGGCGCATGGCCGCCGTCCGGCCGTCGCGCCGTCCGCCCCTCACGCCGCCGCCTCCGCCCGCCGCCGGTCGCGGGCGATGTCGAGGAACACCTCTTCCAGATCGGCCCGTCCGTAGCGGTCGAGCAGGGAGGCGGGACTGCCCTCGTCCACCACACGGCCCTGCTTCATCACCAGCACGTGGCCGCATAGCCGCTCGACTTCCGCCATGTTGTGGGACGCGAGCAGGATCGCGCAGCCGCTTTCCGCCCGGTAGCGCTCGATCCAGCCGCGCACCAAGTCGCCGGTGTCCGGGTCGAGGCTCGCCGTCGGCTCGTCAAGCAGCAGCACGTCGGGCCGGTTGATCAGCGATTTCGCGAGCGCGACCCGGGTCTTCTGGCCGGCCGACAGCGTCCCCGCCTGCCGGTCGAGCAGCGCCGCGAGATCGAGTTCCCCGGCCAGCTCGGCGATGCGGCGCTCGGGCGCCGGCACGTCGTAGAGATGGGCGTAAACCCGCAGGTTCTCGGCAACCGTCAGCCGGTGCGGCAGGGCGACGTAGGGCGACGAAAAATTCATCCGGGCGAGCGCCGCGAACCGGTCGGTCGCCATGTCATGCCCGAGAACATGGATCGTGCCGGCGGTCGGGATCAGCAGGCCGAGCAGCATCGCGATGGTGGTCGTCTTGCCGGCGCCGTTGCCGCCGAGCAGCCCGACCGTCTGCCCGGCGCCCACCGCGAAGCTGATCCGGTCGACCGCGAGCGTTTCCCGATACTGCTTGCTGAGGTCGCGCACGGCGATGATGCTCATGGGGAGCCATTAAGGTTGGCGGGAGACCCCGCCAAGGGGAGCGGGCGCGCGTCTGAAACCCTCCCCTCGCGCGGCTCCCTTCTGTAGCCTGCGTCCATGGATCATGTCGCGACCGCGCCGGCCACCCTGCCGGAGGGACAGCGCATCTACGCAATCGGCGACGTGCATGGCTGCGCCGGCCGCCTGCTCGGCCTGCATCGCCGCATCATCGCGGATCTGGCGGCCCGTCCGGTCGCCCGTCCGGTCGTTGTCCATCTCGGCGACTTCGTCGATCGCGGCCCGGACAGCGCCGCCGTGATCGACGCGCTCGCCGGCTTGCCCTCGCTCGGCGGCGCCCCCGTCGTCAATCTCAGGGGCAACCACGAGGAGATGATGCTGGCCGCGATGGCCGACCCGTCGGCGGTCGATATCTGGCTTTACAATGGCGGCCTCGCCTCCCTGTCGAGCTGGGAGGTGCCGCCGGGCACCCCGTCCGCGCAATGGCCGTCCTCGGTGCCGGCCGATCATCTCGCCTTTCTGAACAGTTTGCGCTTGAGCTGGGCGGCGGGGCCGTATTTCTTCGCGCATGCCGGCGTCCGGCCGGGCATTCCGCTGGCCCGGCAGGCACCGCATGACCTGCTCTGGATCCGTGAACCGTTCCTCGGGTCGAGCGCCGATTTCGGCGCCGTCGTGGTGCACGGCCACACCCCGCAGCCCGACCCGGTGATCCGGCCGAACCGGCTCGGCATCGATACCGGGGCGGTGCTTGGCGGCAAGCTCACCTGCGCCGTGCTGGAAGGAAACCGCATCGGCTTCCTGTTCGGCTGAGCGGCCCCCCGCTCCCCACCCGCAAGGCTTGCATGTGGCTGCCCGCGACTTTACCCCTCCGCCATGGAGAGCACGACGCCGGCGGAAGACGCCCCGAACGCCGAGCCGCCGCCCGATCTCGTGGGCGCGGTGCAACGGCTGGCGAAAGGCAGCGTCCTGGTGGTGGGCGACGCCATGCTCGACCGCTACGTCTACGGCACCGTCGAGCGGATCAGCCCGGAAGCGCCGATCCCGGTCGTCCGCGTCGAACGCGAGATCGCGATGCCCGGCGGCGCCGGCAACGTCGTCCGCAACCTGACCGCGCTCGGCGCCGCCGTCGCCTTCGTGTCGCTGGTCGGCGACGATCAGGCGGGCTCCGACCTCACCGGCCTCGTCGGCGGCCAGCCGGGCGTCGAGCCGTGGCTGCTGGTGCAAGGCGGCCGGGCGACGACCCAGAAGACCCGCTATTTCGCCAGCGGCCAGCAATTGCTCCGCGCGGACCAGGAGGACCGCTCGCCGATCCACGCCAAGCTCGCCGAACGGCTGCTCCGAATCGCCTGCGACGCCATGATCGCAACCAGCGTCACCGTGATTTCCGACTATCAGAAGGGCGCGATCACCGCCGGCATCGCGTCCGGGCTGGTCGCCGCCGCGCGCGCCGCCGGCCGCCGGGTGATCGTTGACCCGAAGGGCTGGGATTACGCCCCCTATGCCGGCGCCGACGTGATCACCCCCAACCGCCGCGAGCTGGCGGAAGCGGTCGGCATGCCGGTGGGCACCGAGGCCGAGATCGACGCCGCCGCCCGCACGCTCCGGGAGCGGCACGGCTTCGGCGCGGTGCTCGTCACCCGCGCCGAGGATGGCATGACCCTGCTGGACGGCGGCGGCCCCATCCACTTCCCGGCCGAGGCGGCGGAGGTGTTCGACGTGTCGGGGGCCGGGGACACGGTGGTCGCGACCCTCGCGGCCGGCCTCGCCGGCGGCCTCGAACTGCCGGTCGCGGTGCGGCTCGCCAACATCGCGGCCGGGGCGGTGGTGGGCAAGATCGGCACGGCGGTCGCGCGCAGCGTCGACCTGCTGGCGGCGCTCTCCCCCCAAGGCGGCGCGCTCCGCAAGATCGTGACCGCGGAGGTGGCGGCCGAGCAGGCCGAGCGCTGGCGCCGCATGGGCTACCGGATCGGCTTCACCAATGGCTGCTTCGACCTGCTGCATCCCGGCCACGTGCATCTGCTGGAACAAGCGCGGGCCGCCTGCGACCGGCTGGTGGTCGGCATCAACAGCGACCATAGCGTGCGCGGGCTGAAGGGTCCGGCCCGGCCGGTGCAGCCCGAAGCGGCCCGGGCGGCGGTGCTGGGCAGCCTCGCCTCCGTGGACCTCGTCTGCATCTTCGAGGAGGACACGCCCCTCGCCCTGCTGGAGGCGATCCGGCCCGAATTGCTGGTGAAGGGCGCCGACTACACGGTGGAAACGGTGGTCGGCGCCGAACTGGTGCAAGGCTGGGGCGGCAAGGTGATGCTCGCCGAGCTGCTGCCCGGCCATTCCACGACTGCGACCGTCGCCCGCCTTCGCACTTGATCGCGCGCCGTCGCGCCGGACGCTGTCCGGCACGGGCGCATATCGCAAGGGTTGGCGCAAACGCGTTCCGGGTCAGCCGCCGGGCGGTCCGGTCCCGGTGCGCGCGGGCCGCGCGAAGCCGGGCGCCTGCTCCATCCGCGGCAAAGGCGGCGATTTCGGCCAGCGCAGCCAGATGGGCTTCGGCCGTTTTGACCGGGCCTCCGGTCCCGGTTTTGGC
>JAFAXA010000022.1 GCA_019241425.1 Acetobacteraceae bacterium
CTGGTCGACGGCCAGGGCAATTTCGGCAACATCGATGGCGATAACGCCGCCGCCTACCGTTACACCGAAGCGCGCATGACCGAGGTCGCCCATCTGATGATGGACGGCATCGACGAGGACGCGATCGACTTTCGGCCGTCCTATGACGGCACGAACGAAGAACCGGTGGTTCTGCCCGGCGCGTTCCCGAACCTGCTCGCCAACGGCGCGCAGGGCATCGCGGTCGGCATGGCGACTTCGATACCACCGCACAACGCCGCCGAGCTCTGCGACGCCGCGCTCCATCTCATCGACAATCCCAATGCGCGCAGCCGCACGCTCCTGAAATACGTCCAGGGGCCGGATTTCCCGACCGGCGGCGTGCTTGTTGAAAGCCGGGACGCCGTGCGCGCCGCGTACGAAACCGGACGCGGCGGGTTTCGGGTGCGGGCGCGTTGGACCGTCGAGCGCGGCAAGCACGGCACCTGGCAGGCGGTGGTCAGCGAAATCCCGTATCAGGTGCAAAAAGCGAAGCTGATCGAGCAGATCGCCGCTTTGATGGAGGAAAAGAAGCTGCCGCTGCTCGGCGACGTGCGGGACGAGAGCACGGACACCGTGCGGCTCGTGCTCGAGCCGAAAGCGCGCGGCGTCGAGCCGGACGTGCTGATGGAAACGCTGTTCCGCGCCACCGCGCTCGAGGGACGGTTCCCGCTCAACATGAACGTGCTGGACGCGACCCGCACCCCGCGCGTGATGTCGCTTCCCGAGGTGCTGCAAGCCTGGCTCGATCACCGGCACGAGGTGTTGGTGCGGCGGTCGCGCCACCGGCTGGCGGCGATCGAGCGGCGGCTCGAAATCCTCGACGGCTATCTCGCGGTGTTTCTCAACCTCGACGAGGTGATCCGCATCATCCGCGCCGAGGACGAGCCGAAGGCGCGCCTCATCGCGCGGTTCGCGCTGTCCGATTTGCAGGCGGAGGCGATCCTCAACATGCGCCTGCGCAGCTTGCGGCGTTTGGAGGAGATGGAAATCCGGCGCGAGCACAAAACCCTCGCCAGGGAGCGCAAGGAGGTGACGGCGCTGCTCGGCACCGAGGCGCGCCGCTGGATTCGGGTATCCGAGGAGATCGAGGCGGTCCGCCAGAAATTCGGCGCCGGACCGCTCGGCGACCGCCGGACGGAGATGGGCGAAGCGCCGGCCCCGATCGCCTATCAGCCGGAGTCCCTGGCCGAGCGCGAGCCGATCACCGCCGTGCTGTCCGACAAAGGCTGGATCAGGGCCGTGCGCGGCCATGCCGTCGAGCCCGCGGAACTGAAGTTCAAGGAAGGCGACCGGCTGCGGGCGCTGCTGCCCTGCTTCACAACCGACCGCATCTGCCTGTTCGCCACCAATGGCCGCGCCTACACGCTGAAAGCGGGCGACCTTCAGCGCGGTCGCGGCGACGGCCATCCGGTGCGCCTGCTCGCCGAGCTTTCCAACGCCGACGAGGTCGCCGCGCTGTTCATTCCGGCCGAAAGCGGGCGCTACCTGGTCGCGTCCTCCCGGGGTCGCGGCTTCGTCGTGCCGGCCTCCGAACTCGCGGCCGAGAAGCGCACCGGCAAGGGCATCCTCACGCTCAAGCCGGGCGAGGAGGCCGCCTTCTGCGTGCCTGCCGAGGGCGACCACGTGGCCGCCGTCGGCGAGAACCGCAAGCTGCTCGTGTTCCCGCTGACGACGCTGCCGGAGATGGCGCGCGGCGCCGGGGTCGCCTTGCAGAAATACCGGGACGGCGGCCTAGCCGACATCAAGGTGTTCCACCGCGCGACCGGCCTGACCTGGAGGCTCGGCGACCGGCAACGCACCGAAACCGATTTGAAGCCCTGGCTCGGCGACCGGGGACAAGCCGGCCGGCTGGTGCCGAACGGCTTCCCGAAATCGGGCAGGTTCTCCTGACCGCACGCGCGGCCGCAGGTGACGGATCCGTAATCGGCAATGCCGGCCGAAACCGGGGACGCGACGCGGCGAACCGGGCTATGAGGCGGACATCATAGGCGTTGGAGCAAACGATGCGTCGCGTTCTTCCCTGGCTGGCGGTGGCTGGCCTCCTCGCTTCCCAGCCGGTGCACGCGCAATCGGTGTGCGCGTCGCCCACCGATCAGCAGACCTTCGAATTGCAGGCGCTGAAAAGCATGATGATGGTGCTCGCCACCAGTTGCCATGCCGACAGCGAGTACAATGCATTCGTCAATCGCTACAAGCCGGAGCTCGGCGCCAACGAGCAGAGTTTCGACGAGTATTTCCGCAAGCGCTACGGCCGTCAGGCGCAGCGCGAACACGATGCCTACATCACCGCGCTCGCGAATGCGCAATCCGATGTCGGGATGCATCTCGGCGGTGATTTCTGCCCGCGCGACAAGGCGTTGTTCACCGAAGTGCTGGCGCTGCGCGGCCCCGCCGACCTTGCGCCTTATGCGGCCGGGAAGGATCTGGTGCCGGAGTCGCTCGGCGCCTGCGCGCCCGCCCCGCCGATGCCGGCTCGCCCGGTCGCCCGCACGCGCGCTAGCCACGCCGCCGTCAAGCACTGAGGAGGGCGGCGCCCGGAGCGGGTGAGCCGCCCCCGCGTCACGACGCGGGCTTTTTCGGCGGCGGCCTGCGGGCCGGCGGCCGCTTCGCGGGCGGCTCGCTGGCGGCCGCGGGCGGGGGTTCCGGCGCCGCTGCTGTCGACCGGATTGCCGTCACCGCGACTCGCAGCGACGGGCTGCCGGGCAGCAGTTCCACCGTGAAGCCGTCGGGGCCGCCATAGCTCGGCTGCGGCGTGTAATCGATCCGGGTCGCGTCGCCCACGGTGTGGATATACACCTCGCCATGCTCCGGCTTGGCGGTGAGCAGCCCCGCGGCGTAGGCCGCGCCGTCCCGCGAGACGCTGAAGGAGCAGTGGCCGGGGCCGCCGCCGACCGTCATCTCCGCCGCCGTCACCTGCCCATCCTTCAATTCGGGCTGGCTCGTCGTACAGGTCGGCGCGACGCCGCCCTGGTCCACGAAATACTGGCGCGAAGCCTGACGCGCCGGCGCTTTCGGGGCGCAACCCTCGGCGATTGCCGCCGTCGCGACGAGCAGGAGCGTGGCGGCCAGACGCGACTCGATCACTGCGGATTCGC
Organism: Acetobacteraceae bacterium; assembly: GCA_019241425.1. Classification (GTDB taxonomy): domain Bacteria; phylum Pseudomonadota; class Alphaproteobacteria; order Acetobacterales; family Acetobacteraceae; genus JAFAXA01. The sequence continues at coordinate 3,117 of JAFAXA010000022.1, forward strand.
CTCTCGGGATTCGATGGGGGTGCAGTGACAATCACATCCGCCGCCGCCTGTCGAGAGAAACGCCGGGGCGGCAGAACACGCCATACAACCCGATGCCGCGCTACGGCCGCCCGAGTTCCTCCGCCTTGGGTCCGGCCATCGGGTCGCCTTCGGTCTGCGTCGCCCCGGTGTCGTCCGTTTCGCTCGGGCCGACGAAGCCGGCGGGCGGCCCCAGGATCTCCGCTTCGGCCTGCAGCCAGTTCTGGTAGTCCTGACCCTCCGGCCGGCCTTGCTCCTCCCAGAGCTGATGCGCCCGCTCGGCAATGCGTTTCTGCAGATCGTCCGACATCCGTCGTCTCCGTTCCGTGCCCGCCCCGTGCCGGGCGCGTCCCATAATCGCCGCGCGCGCGGCGCCGGTTCCCGGACGGTTCCCGAGCGCGAAGGCTTGTGAAAGCGACGGGGAACGCTAGGGTCCGGTCTCGCATCGGCGGGGAGAACCGGACGTGCCGCAGAAACGCTGGGACAAGTCGAAGCTGCCGTCCCGCCACGTGACGGTCGGCCCCGGCCGTGCGCCCCATCGCAGCTACTACTACGCGATGGGGCTGGCCGAGGACGAGATCGCGCAGCCTTTCGTCGGCGTCGCCACGTGCTGGAACGAGGCGGCGCCCTGCAACATCGCGCTCAGCCGGCAGGCGCAGTCGGTGAAGAAGGGCGTCAACGAAGCGGGCGGCACGCCGCGCGAGTTCACGACCATCACCGTGACGGACGGCATCGCCATGGGCCATCAGGGCATGAAGTCCTCGCTCGTGTCGCGGGAGTGCATCGCCGACTCCGTCGAACTCACCGTGCGCGGTCATTGCTACGACGCGCTGGTCGGCCTCGCCGGATGCGACAAATCCCTGCCCGGCATGATGATGGCGATGCTGCGCCTCAACGTGCCGAGCGTGTTCATGTATGGCGGCTCGATCCTGCCGGGCCGCTTCAAGGATCGGGACGTGACGGTGGTGGACGTGTTCGAGGCGGTCGGCCAGCACGCCGCCGGCAACATGTCGGACGCCGATCTGCACGAGCTTGAATGCGTCGCCTGTCCCTCCGCGGGTGCCTGCGGCGGCCAGTTCACCGCCAACACCATGGCGATGGTGAGCGAGGCGATCGGGCTCGCTCTGCCCGGCTCGGCCGGCGCCCCCGCGCCGTACGAGGACCGCGACCGCTGGGCCGTCGAAAGCGGCCGGGCGGTGATGGCGCTGGTGGAGCGGAACCTCCGGCCGCGCGACATCGTCACCCGCGCGGCGCTGGAGAACGCGGCGGTGGTGGTCGGCGCGACCGGCGGCTCGACCAATGCCGGACTGCATCTGCCGGCGATGGCGGCCGAGGCCGGCATCCGCTTCACCATGGACGACGTGGTCGCGATCATGCGCCGCACGCCCTACATCGCCGACCTCAAGCCGGGCGGCAAATACGTGGCGCTCGACGTTCACAAGGTCGGCGGCATTCCGGTGATCCTGAAGGCGCTGCTGGATGGCGGCCTGCTGCACGGCGACTGCCAGACCGTCACCGGCCGGACCCTCGCCGAGAACCTGAAGGAGGTGGTGTTCCCGACCGATCAGGACGTGGTCTACCCGGTGTCCCGTCCGATCTCGCGGACCGGCGGGGTGGTCGGCCTCAAGGGCAACCTCGCCCCCGAAGGCGCGATCGTGAAGATCGCCGGGCTGCACAAGCTGCGGTTCGAGGGCACCGCGCTCTGCTTCGACAGCGAGGAGGAGGCGTTCGAGGCCGTGCAGAACCGCGCCTACAAGGCGGGCGACGTGATCGTGATCCGCTACGAGGGACCGAAAGGCGGGCCGGGGATGCGCGAAATGCTGTCCACCACCGGCGCGATCTACGGCCAGGGGATGGGCGAGCAGGTCGCGCTGATTACGGATGGTCGCTTCTCGGGCGCGACGCGGGGTTTCTGCATCGGCCATGTCGGGCCGGAAGCGGCGGTCGGCGGCCCGATCGCGCTGCTCCGCAACGGCGACCCGATCGTGATCGACGCCGAAACGGGGACTATCGACGTGCAGCTTCCGGAGGCGGAGCTGGCCCAGCGCCGCGCCGCCTGGCAGCCGCGCGGCACCGACTACAACAGCGGCGCGATCTGGAAATTCGCGCAACTGGTCGGGCCGGCCTATCTCGGCGCGACCACTCAAGGCGGCGGCACGGCCGAGACGCATTGCTACGCCGACATTTGATCGGACACCGGTAGGGAGCCGCGACGAGGGCCGGTCGCTCAGCCTTCCGGTGGTCCGGTGCCGGTGGCGCGATGCAGCGAGGATCCGGGCTCCGGCCCCATGCCCGGCAGGGGCGGCGATGTCGGCCAGCGCAGCCAGGACGGTTTTAGCCGCTTTGACCGCCTCGCCCGCGCCGGCCTCCCAGCGCCGGACCGAGCCGGGCGGGGACGCCGGGGGCGCGGCGGCAGCCGCAAGGGTTCGGGCAAGGCGATCCGCAGCATGTGGCAAAGCGGGCGCAGGATGCGGCCCGCTTGCGGCGCCTGCGCGAGCAGCGCCAGGAATGCGGGGTCGGCGAGCAGCGTTTCGATCTGGGCGCGGCCGATTCGTGTGTTCAGCTCGGGCGCCAGGGTCAGCAGCCAGCCATACGCCTGCGGCACCTTCACGGCCTGCGCCGGCGTCTGGCTTTCGGGCGATGGCTGGCGCGGCTTTCGCTCCCCAGCCGGGGTGCGGCGCGCCGTCGCAAACCGCCCGGCTTCAACGGCGGCGACGAGGGCGGAGAAACGCGCGACCAGCCGCTTCAGCCGGTTCCAGGTCGAAAGCGCGAGCGGTGCCACCGGCAACACCTCGCGGCTCCTCGGAATACTGAGCGAGAGGCCCCGCAGCACCAGCTCGACCGCGAAGGCGAAGCGCTCGGTCAGGCTCTGGGCAGGGACGGTCGCGACAGACATACTAACAACACAACACAGCGGCAGCCGGAATGGCAAGCGGAAACCTCGCGCGGCGCCGGGCCACGGGCCGGAACGGCCCACGGCAACCGCCGGGTCGGCCATCTCGTCCGCTCACAAAGAACGATGCGCTCGATTTCGCGCATCCGGTTCGCGACGACGATGATAAGTTTCGTCTGGAATTGTCCAGGAAATCCACTTGCGGCCCCTGGGGCGAGTTCGAACCAGCCGTGACTCAGTTGAACAAATCGAAAGACTGGTGTTAAGCCGACCACGAATCCAGCGCTGGATGGTTCAGGCCTTGGCGCACACCTGGCGGTGGCCGCTGTCGACTTGCAGCAGGAGAGCACGCATCGATATCGCGGCTCACTGAGCTGACCTCAGCGCTCGGCGTTCCCTCTGGGGTGGTTCTCCTCGCCTCATGGATTTGTAGCGCGTGCCTGCTCGCGGAAGCGGCGGCGCGGCCGGAAGCCTTGGCCGACATAGGGCGCGTGATTACGAACCGCTCGTATCTAAAAGCCGCCAGTCCGGAAACGATCATCGGGCGCGTTTTCAATGCAACCTTCGGGACGAGGCAGCTCAGCTTACGGTGCGTCCGGCGGTCGTGCCTGGCGAGCCTGGTGTTCGTCACATCCTTGTCGCTGATATACACGCACGGCCAGCTACTGCTCGTGATTCCCGAACTCAGCAGCGGTCCCTATCCGCTCCCGCATCCACCTCCACGCATCGTCGTCGTCGCCGTGGTGCTGTTCGGGGGCTACTTTCTCGGTGACTATATCGCGATTGCCAAAACGCGTTGGCTCCTATCGCGGGTGCATCTCTACAAGGGCGGGCTCTCGTTACTCGGGCTGTATCTGTCGGACGTCATCCTCTCGCTGTTCATAGGATCGGGTGTGTGGGTTCTGCCTTTCATCATTCTATCGGCAGCCGCCGGCGTCGACTTCCCTGGTCCAGACCACACCGGATCCGACCCGGTCATCGTTCGTGCATTTTACGACACGTCTATTCCACCGCCTCTGATCGCCATCGAGACGGCTCTCCTAAGTTCGGTCTGGACAGCTCTGATATTTCTTGCGGCATTGGCCCTCAAGGTCATTCCTCCATTGCAGGTGTTTCTGGGCTGGTATTTCGACGTGAGCAAGCATCCGCTGCGTGCCATCGGCATGGTGGCATGGGCGATCGTGATTTTGTGCGGCGTTCTCTGGTCCTTGATCATCCGTTTCGCCTGATACGAATCCTGTCGGTCCGTTCAGACCAGCCCGGCGAGTGATCGCGATCCTGCAGGGGCGG
>JAFAXA010000164.1 GCA_019241425.1 Acetobacteraceae bacterium
CATCGCCGACATCACCGGCTACCCCGTGTTCACCATCGAGGAAAACGTCGAAGCGGCGCTTGGGGCCGCTCTGCTCGCCGCGCTGGGTGCGGGATTGGTGACACAAGATGTCGCGGCGGAGGGCTGGGTGACGCTGACCCAGCGCGCAACCCCGGTGCCGGAGGCGCAGCGTGTGTACGAACGAACATTCGGCATCTACAAGGACCTTTATCCGGCGATGCGTACCGGCATGCATAACCTCGCCGCAATTCGCGCGAGCGAAGGCCCGGAGTAGACAGGGGAGGTATCGCGGTGCGACGCTGGCTGACGTTGCGGGAGAAACGATCGTGGGGTCCATCGCGCCTGCTTTGCCGATCGGCGTTGTCGCCGGGCTCCGATCGATGCTGGCGCCGGCCGCCGTGAGTTGGGCGGCCCGCTCGCATTCCCCATCGCTCCGGAACACGCCTCTCGCGTTCCTCGGCTATCCCGCGATTCGATGGCTTCTCACCGGCTTGGCCGTCGCGGAACTGATCGGGGACAAGCTGCCGGGGGCGCCGAGCCGCAAATCGCCGGTCGCGTTCGGCGGCCGTCTTGCGACCGGCGCCTTCAGCGGCGCGGCAATCGGCATCGGGCGTAACTCGGCGCTCGGCGGGCTGGCGGGCGGCGTGATGGGGGCCGCACTCGGCACGCTCGGCGGGTTCGCAGCGCGGCGCGCGGTGGCGCGGCGGCTCGGCGCGGACTGGCAAGCGGCTTTGATCGAAGACGCGTTCGCGGCCGGTCTGCTCGTCGGGGCTCTGCGATGAGCAAGCGCTACGACGCCATCATCATCGGCGCGGGTCAGGCGGGGCCACCGCTGGCCGGCCGCTTGACGAAAGCCGGCATGACGGTCGCGGTGATCGAGCGCAAGCTGTTCGGCGGAACCTGCGTCAATACCGGGTGCATGCCGACCAAGGCGCTGGTCGCCAGCGCCTTTGCCGCGCATCTCGCGCGCCGGGCCGCGGATTACGGCGTCCTGCTTTCCGGCGGTGTCAGCATCGACATGCAGGCGGTGAACGCACGCAAGGACGCGATCACTTTGCGTTCCCGAACCGGCATCCGGGACTGGCTACGGAGCATGGAGCGCTGCACCGTCTACGAGGATCATGCGCGCTTCACCGGCCCACATGAGATTGCCGTTTCGGGAGAAACGATCTCTGCCGAGCGAATCTTCATCAATGCCGGCGGCCGCGCCATCGTGCCGGACATGCCGGGCATCGATCAGGTGCACTATCTCACCAACACCAGCGTCCTTCAGCTTGACGCCGTGCCCCGGCATCTGGTGATCATCGGGGGCAGCTATATCGGCCTCGAATTCGCGCAAATCTATCGCCGCTTCGGCAGCGATGTGACGGTGGTGGAGAAAGGTCCGCGCCTGATCGCACGCGAGGACGAGGATGCATCGAGCGCGGTCAAGGACATACTCGAACGCGAAGGCATCGCGATCCGCCTGCACGCCGAGTGCATCCGCTTCGCGCGAAACGGCGATAAGATCGAAGTCGGCGTCGATTGCACGTCCGGCCCGCCGGAAATCAGCGGCTCGCATGCGTTGCTGGCGGTAGGCCGCCGCCCCAACACCGACGATCTCGGTCTCGAACGGGCGGGCATCGTCACGGACGCGCATGGCTACATATCGGTCGATGACGAGCTGCGGACGAGCGTGCCCGGCGTTTGGGCGATCGGTGACTGCAACGGGCGGGGCGCTTTCACCCACACGAGCTACAACGATTTTCAGATTGTCGCGGCCAATCTTCTGGATGGCGGCAAACGCCGCGTCAGCGACCGTATCGAAACCTATGCACTCTACACCGACCCGCCGCTGGGACGCGCCGGACTGACGGAAACCGCGGCGCGCGCGTCCGGCCGGAAGGTGCGGGTCGGGATGCGGCCGATGACGAAGGTCGGCCGCGCGATCGAGAAAGGCGAAACGCTGGGCTTCATGAAAATCGTCGTCGATGCCGAGTCGAAGGCGATCCTCGGCGCGGCCATCTTCGGCGTCGGTGGTGACGAGGCCATCCACGGCATCCTCGACACGATGTCCGCGGGCGCCCCGTACACCGCCCTCGAGCAGACGATGCATATTCATCCAACGGTCTCGGAACTGATCCCGACGCTGCTCGACGAACTCGGTCCGTAGCCGGCGCATTTCGGCTTGCGGTCGTCGCGTCGGGCGCTATCGCGGCGCGGTCGCGACGGCAATCGGCTTTGCTCCGCCGCCGCGGAACAGCGTGGCGGCTCCGGCGATTGCAGCGAACAGCGCAAGCGTCAGCAGCACGTCACCGACCGCGGCCAGCAGCGCCGGTTCGTCGGCGCCCATCGTGCGTTGGTGCAAGCCAGTCGCCAGCTCGAGCCGCCAGCCGAGCACTGAAGAAGCCGCCGCGACGCCGAGACCCGTGCCGAATACCCGCAGCAGGTTGAGCAGGCCACCCGCCTGGGCGGACCGGTTGGCGGGCGCGGCGCTCATGGTCGCGCTGTTGCTGGGCGCGATGAACATGCCCAGCCCGACGCCATAGGCCGCCATCGCCAGCATGACGGAAACCATGCTCGCCGCTGTGCCGGTGAGCGCGAGCCGCAACGCCAGTAACGCAAGAGCACAGATCGCCATGCCGGCAAGCGGGATGAGCCTCGGATATCTGTCGCTCAGGCTGCCGCTGAACGGCGCGACGACGCCGAGGGCGACGGGAACAATCGCCAGCCGCAATCCGGCGGTCACTGGCGGATCATGGTAGCCCCGCACCAGGGCAAAGGAGAGGCCGAAGAACATGCCGTACAGCATGGCGTAGGCCAGCACCACCGACAGCACGCTCCCGGAGAACGCTGCCGACCGAAACAAATGCAGGTCGAGCAGCGGCGAGCGCTGCTTGCGCTCCGTCCAGACAAAGGCGGTCAGGAACACGGCAGCCGCCGCCAGGGCCACCAGCATCCGCGCCGAAAACGGTCCCCAAGCGTGAACTTCGGTCAGGGCGAGCAGAATGGCGGTGAGCGCCGGCATCAACAGCAACGCGCCGCGCCAATCGAATGTCCAATCGTCGGTGAGAGTGCGGCTGAGCGGGATCAGGAGCCAGCCGGCGATAACGGCCGTCACGGCGAACGGCACGTTGACCCAGAAAACCCAGCGCCAACTCAAAGAGCCGATCAATACGCCGCCGACTACCGGGCCGAGGCTCACGCCGATCGCTGCGCCGTCGCGAACAGGCCGAGCGCGCGGCTCTTGCGGGCCGGCTCGATGGCGGTGACCAGAATGACGATGCTGTTGGCGCCCAGCATGGCGCCGCTGGCGCCCTGCAAGACGCGAAACGCGATCAGCCAGGCGAGGCTCGGCGCAAACCCGCACAGGGCGGAGGTCACACCGAACAGGCCGAAGCCGAGCAGGTACATGAGCTTGCGGCCCAGCATCTCCGCGAGGCGCGCAAACACCGGCAGAAAGGACGCAAAGGCGAGCACGTATCCGATCGCGACCCAGCTCACCGCATGCAGCCGGGCATCGAATGCAAGTTCCAGCCGCGGCAGCGCAAGCTGAACGATGCTGGCGTCGACCTGACCGATAAAGGCCGCGATGCAGGTCGTGCCGACGACCAGCCATGGATAGATGGGCAGGCGGACAAGCGAGGCGGCCGGGCGCGGCTCGCGGCCACGGAGCAGGATGTCCGCCACGCTGCGGGCGGCGGGAAGCGCGGGATATTGCTCGCTCATGCTACGGCCGAAAGGTGGAAACGGACGCGCCCGGATGTGCCCGCCGGGTCCTTCGGGTCGCGACGACGGATAGCCGCGTTGGTAATCAAATTACCTAGCTACGGCCGGTTTCGTCGAGATCTACCCCGACATGGAGACTGTGCCTCCCGCCGCCCAGGATGATGCCGTAAAGCGGGCTGATGTCGCTGTAATCCCGGCCCCAGGCCAGCACCACGTGTTCCTCCCGCACCACCAGATCGTTGGTGGGGTCGAGATCGATCCAGCCGTGCTCCGGTCCCATCCAGGCGCCGACCCAGGCATGGGACTGATCGGACCCGAGCCGCTTGGTCTGGCCGGGCGGCGGTTTCGTCCGGATATAGCCGGAAACATAGCGCGCCGGCAGGCCGAGCGCGCGCAGCGCGGCGATCATCAGATGGGTGAAGTCCTGGCACACGCCCTGGCGCCGTTCCAGCACGGTCGTGATCGGCGTGCGCAGGGAGGTGACGCCCGAGCGAAAGCGAAATTCGTGCCGGATCCGGTTCGTCAGTTCCAGCAGGCAGGAGAGGATCGGGCGGCCGGGGGTGAAGGTCGGCGCCGCATACCGGCCGGCTTCCGGCGTGAGCGGGACCCGCGGGCTTTCGAACAGGAATTCGGCCGCCTGCCAGGCGTCCCGACCGCCACGGGCCGAGCAGGCCGCGACCTCCTCCCATCCCGGCGTGCTATCCGCGAGCGGCGGACGCGGAAACGACACGTCGACCACGGCTTCCGACACCACCTCGAATGTCGGATGCGGCCGATCCAGAAACAGCCAGGTCACCGGGTTGCCGAAATGATCGACGCCCTCGCTGCGGCGCGCGGGCGGCGGCTCGGCGCTCAGGGAGGAGGAGAGGACCTCCTGGTGCGGCAACGGCCTCGGCTGCATGTGGATGATGTGACCGCCGAGATCGACGGGGCTCGAATAGGCGTAGGAAGTGACGTGCCGGACCTTGAGCTTCATGCGGCGCCGCGCACCCCGACGCGGTCCGGCTCCAGGCCGACCGCGTGAGCAACCGGCAGCAATTCGAAATACTGCCGCGCGATGCGCTCGCCGATGCCCGTGATCTTCGCCCGGATGGCGGACAAGCGCGGCGGCAATTGCGCGGCCGCCAGCGCCTGATCCTCCGCTTGCGCCACGTCGGTCACCATGGCCTGCGCTTCTTCCAGCAATTCGGACACGCTGCGCGTCGTCGCCGTCGAGGCGCCCGCCACTTCCGTCAGCAGGTCGCGCAAGGCCGCGAGCTGATAGGCGAGGGCGCGCGGATTGTCGTCATCGGCGAGAACGAGGTCGAGCGCGGGGGCGGGCTGCACGACGGTACAGTAGCGGCTTCGGTAGGTGATGGACGAATCGCGCAGTTCCAGCGCGAGTCGAAGGCCGGTTTCGATATGGCCGGGCTGGGTCGCCGCGCCCTGCGGCGCGAGGGCGGCCGCGAGTTCGGCCGGGATCGCTTCCGCCCGCTCGAGCCGCCGGCCGAGATCGAGAAACAGCCGGCCGCCCACACGCACCATGTTCTCGGCCGAAAGCCCGGCGATGGTCGCCGCCAGCCGCAGCACGTCGCCGAGCGCTTGTGACAATCCTTCCAGCCCCCGGCTGGGCTCCGCGACCTGGGCCGCGCGAAAACCGTCGAACACGCCGCGCAGCGACGTCGTGACCGTGGCATACAGCTCGTTGGTCATGCGGTCGCGCAATTGTTCGGACAGGCGACCGACATTGTTGAGCAAGCGGAAGATCGCGCCGTCCTCCGCCGTGGTGCGCAGCATCGCGTCGGCCAGTGCCGCGCTGCTCGCGCTGCCCACGCGTTCCTCGTGCACGAGGCCCGCCCGCACCAGGCAGGCGAGCAGGACATGCAGCTCCGCCCGTTCGCGCGGCATCGGTGCGGCGCGGCCGAGCCGCGTGATCGTCATCCGGATCAGCCGGGACGCGCTCTCCAGCCGCTCCAAATAGCGGCCGAGCCAGAAAAAGTCGGCGGCGATCCGGGCCGGCATGTCGGCGGGGGTGCGGCGGATGGCGAGTGGCGGCAAAAAGACCTGTCCCGGGCCGACGATCGCGGCGGTGTCATCGACCAGCACCCAGACATCCTTCGACATCGCCTGCCGGGGCAGCCGCCCGGACAGCGACTCCTCCGGGGCCAGGGCGCGGGCGAGCCCCCCGCGCATGACCTGCCAGCCTTTGCCGTCGTGCACCAAGAACATCCGCAGCACGATCCGACGCGGCTCGATCGCCGACTCACCCACGGAGGGCGCGACGGAGGGCGCCACCGACGCCGACGCGGCAAACATCCAAGGATGCGCGGCGATCTCCGCCGCCAGCTTCTCGTTGCCGGCCGGCGATAGGGCGGCGGCATCGAGCGGTGCGCTCGATCCGTCCAGCGCCGGCCGGATCAGCCAATGCCCAAGACTGCCGCCCACCATCTCGCGGGCGCCTTCCTGCCCGAGCCAGAGCGTCAGCACGGAGGGGAGGAGGAGCGGCTCGTCGAGCAAGCGGAACGCAAGATCCGGCAGGAAGGCGCTGAGAGCCGGCGATTCCGCCCAGCCGGAGCCGGGGTCGTTGTAGATATGGATGGAGCCGCCGCGCGCCGCATCGAGCAGACCGGGCACGCCGAACACCGGACCGCGGGACTCCATCTCCAGTGGATCGATGCCGGCGCCCTCCTGGCGGCGGAGCAGCACGTCCACCGGTTGTAGGCCGCGCAGCGTCTTGATGTAGACTTGGCCGCCGCGCACCGTCAGGTCGCGGCCTTCCACCAGTGCGCAGGACAGCTCGCGGGCGAGCAGCACGTGCTCGAACCAGGCCGGGTCGGCGTGGCCTACGGTGAGGAGTGCGACGCCCGGGTTGCTGACCGGCCCTGCCGCGCGCTGCAACGCGTCCTGCCAGGCTTCGAAGAAATTCGAGAGCTGCCAAATCTCCTGGTTGCGGAACACTTCGGGGAAGATGCGGGATAGCATGCGGCGGTTTTCGAGCGCGTAGGCGGCGCCGCCCGGCGCTTCCGTAAGATCCCCAATGACCTGCCAGCGCCCGTCCGGGCCGCGCACCAGGTCGGCCGCGTAGGCCTGCATCAAGGGGCCGTCATGCGCGCGCGGCCCGACCGTCGCCCGGCAGGGGCGCTGGAAGTTCGGATTGGGATAAACGAGCGCCGGCGGCAGGGCGCCCTCGGCGAGCAGCGTTTGCCGCCCGTAGACGTCCCGCAAAATCAGCTCCAGCAGTTCGGCGCGCTGGATCAGGCCGCGTTCGAGAGCGGCGAACTCGCCGCCCGCGATCGGCAGCGGGATCGGGTCGCAATGCCAGTGCACGGAGCGGGCGCCCGGGAGCACGCTCGCGAACCCCTCATCGGCAAAGGCTTGCTGGAGCAGCCGCGATCGTTCCGCCAACTCGTCGCTGCCAAGCCCGAACACCGGATCGAGGATGCGGCGCCAGTGCTGCCGGAATTGGCCCGCGCCATCCACCATTTCGTCGAGCGGGCCGGCATCACGCATCGCGGTCAGACGGCCCGGCGCAGGTCCAGGGTCCGGGGATGCTCGCGCGACGGAACGGCAGGCGGCTCCGGCATCGGGCCGGGCGTGTGGCCGAACGGGAAGAAGCGCGCCCGGCGCCGCGCCTCGGCCTCATTGGCGTTGACCGGAAACCGCTCGTAGTTGCGGCCGCCGGGATGCGAAACGTGGTGGGTGAGGCCGCCCAGGCTCCGCCCGGTCCAGCGGTCGTACACATCGAAGATCAACGGCGATTGCGCGCGCACCGTCGGGTGCAGCGATTGTGGCGGCGACCACGCCTTGAACCGGACGCCGCCGACATACTCGCCCTCCCGGTCGGTTTTCGTCAGCGGCAGCGCGGTGCCGTTGCAGGCCAGCATGTAGCGCTCCTCGACCCAGCCATCGACCCGAGCCTGCAATCTCTCGACGGAGCTGTCCACGAACCGGACGGTGCCGCCGATCCCGGGCTCCTCGCCGAGAACGTGCCAGGGTTCGAGGGCCTGACGCAATTGGAGGTTGATGCCGCGCAGCGTCACCTCACCGATGCGGGGGAACCTGAACTCGGCGTGGGGCACGAACCAGGCGGGATCGAGGCGGAACCCGTACGCGGCCAGCTCCTCGAGCGCGTCCCTGAAATCCTGCTCCACGTAGTGCGGCAGCATGAAATCGTCGTGCAACCGGGTGCCCCAGCGCACCAGCCGCCGCTCGTACGGCTTGTCCCAGAAGGCGGCGACCGCCGCCCGCATCAGCAGCACCTGGGCAGCCGACATCTGATGGTGCGGCGGCATTTCGAGGGCGCGGAACTCGACCAGCCCGAGCCGGCCGGTGCTGCTTTCCGGCGAGTACATCTTGTCGATGCAGAACTCGGTACGGTGCGTGTTGCCGGTCATGTCGACCAGGATGTTGCGGAACAGCCGGTCGGTCAGCCAAGGCGGCGTGTAGCTGTCCCGTCCGACGCGCGAGAACGCCGTCTCCAGTTCCGCAACCGCATCCCCCCGCGCCTCGTCGATGCGCGGGTGCTGGCTGGTCGGGCCGATGAACAGGCCGCTGAACAAATAAGACAAGCTCGGATGGTTGTGCCAGAAGCCGAGCATCGACTTGAGCAGGTCGGGCCGACGGAGGAACGGGCTGTCGGCCGGGCGCGCCGCACCCATCACCACGTGGTTGCCGCCGCCGGTGCCAACATGGCGGCCGTCCAGCATGAATTTTTCGGTGCCGAGACCGACGATCCGCGCTTCTTCGTAGAGTTGCTCCGTGCGTGCGATGTGCTCGGACCAGGTCGCGCAAGGATGCACGTTCACCTCGATCACGCCCGGGTCCGGCGTCACCGAGAAATGCAGCAAGCGCGGATCGCGCGGCGGCAGATAGCCTTCCAAAAATACCTTGCGGCCCATCTCGGCGGCGGTCGCTTCGATGGCCGCGACCAGGTCGAGCCAGTCTTCCGCTTCGTAGAGGGGCGGCACGAAGACGTGGAGTAGCCCGTTGCGGGGTTCCACGGTCAGCGCCGTGCGCACCAGATCCGGCTCACCCCGCCCGATTTCGAGCCCCGGCACCAGCACCCGGCCCGGCGGCACGCCGTTCCCGGCGCCGCGCGGCCGCGGGCCGTAATCCGCCCGGCCGGGCAACTTGCCGTAGATGGCGCTGGGGTCCCACTCGCCGCCGCCGTTCCGGCGCTGCGGCACGGGGCGGAAGGCCTCGGAGCCGAAGCTCGGCACGACGCGCTCGCCCCGCCGCATCAACAGCCGGTCGTGCGGCGGCAGCGGATGCCGGATCGGGGCGAACGGGTCGGCCTCCGTCTGGTAGTCCATCTCCTCCGGGTCGGCCCAGGGCAGCGCCTCCAGCGGCAGGCGGAAGCCGATGGCGCTGTCGCCCGGCACCAGAAACAGCAGGTCGGAGCGCAGGAACCACCGCCCCGATTGCCAGCGCCGGCCGCCATCCCAATGCACTCGGCGAAGCGGCAGCACGCTGCCGACCGCGTTGGAAAGACCGTGGCCGTACACCTTCGCCAGCCGGGCCCGTTCCAGCGGGTCGGCGAGTCTCGCGTCCTCGACGACGACATTTCCAGGCAGCCGGTTTTCGCGCCAGAGGTAATAATGGATGTCCTCATAGGCCGGGCGGACGAGGCCCGGATCGACTTGCAGGCGCTCGGCGAGCAACTGTCCGAAGCGGGCGGCGTCACCCGGCGTCGCGCAGTCGCTGTCGTCATCGGAGGCGAGCAGGTCCCGATCCAGCCAGACCGGCTCGCCGTCGCTGCGCCAATGGCAGTGCAGCGCCCAGCGCGGCAATTGCTCTCCCGGATAGTGCTTCCCGACGCCGTATTGCAGGCCGTAACCCGGCGCCCAGCGCTCGCCGAGGCGGCGGATCAGCCGGCCCGCCAGGATGCGTTTGGTCGGCCCGAGCGCGCCGGTGTTCCATTCCTCCCCATCCATGTCGGTCGCCGACACGAAGGTTGGCTCGCCGCCCATGGTCAGCCGCACGTGGCCGCGTTCCAGCGCGCGGTCGACCTGACGCCCGGCGGCCAGGATGTCTTGCCATTGCGCCTCGCGGTACGGCTTGGTCGTGCGCGGCGTTTCCAGCACGCGGGCGATGTTCATCCCGAAGTCGAACGTGACCTCGGCCGTCTCCGCGGTGCCGGAGATCGGCGCCGCCGACGCGGGCTCCGGGCTCGCCGCCAGCGGGATGTGGCCTTCGCCCGTGAGCAGCCCCGATGTGGCGTCCAGCCCGATCCAGCCCGCGCCGGGGAGATAGACCTCCGCCCACGCATGGAGGTCGGTGAAGTCGGCCGCCGGGCCCTCCGGGCCGGTCAGGGGCCTGACATCGGGCGCAAGCTGGATCAGGTAGCCGGACACGAAGCGGGCGGCGAGGCCGAGATGGCGCATCACCTGCACAAGCAGCCACGCCGAATCCCGGCAGGACCCTTGTCCTTTGCCGAGTGTCTCCTCGGGCGACCAGACGCCCGGCTCCAGCCGGACGATATAAGCGATGCGCTCCTGCACGCGCCGGTTCAGCTCGACCAGGAAGTTCGTGGTCTGCTCGGGGCCGCGCGGCACCTCGTCCAGAAAGGCCGACAGCAATGGTCCCCGTTCCCCGAGCAGGCGGAACGGCGCCAGTTCCTGATCCAGCACCGAATCGTAGGTGAAGGGAAAGCTTTCCGCCTCCGGCTCCAGAAAGAAGTCGAACGGATTGATCGTTGCCATGTCGGCGACCAGGTCGATCGTCACATCGAAATGCTCAACCCGCTCCGGAAACACGATGCGGGCCAGGAAATTGCCCTGCGGATCCTGCTGCCAGTTCAGGAAATGGTCCGGCGGCTCGATCTTCAACGCGTAGGATACGATCGGGGTCCGGGCATGTGGCGCCGGCCGCAGGCGCACCGTTTGCGGTCCGAGGCTGATCGGCCGGTCATACCGGTAGGACGTCCGGTGCGTGAGGGCGACGTGGAGCGGCATGGGCTACGCTTCCGATTGAACAGGCGGGCGAATGGGGCGATACAAAGCAAGCGATGGGCCAGCAGCGATGGAGGCGCTGGCACGGAACATGCAGATTTAGGTTCAGGTCGCGCGAGGCGGGATCGGTTCTCTGTCGTCGGCGCGACCAGCTAAGATCAAGTGAGGCAATGAGCAACCGTATACTGGACGGCTACGATCCGCAGGCGTTCTTCTGCGAGATGCTCGGGGGGGCAGACAACGCGCCGGTGCGTCAGCGCCTTGCCGATTTGTCGATCGAGGCTCTGCAAAATCGGGCCACCAGTGCCGAGGCCGAGTTGTACAATCTCGGCATCACCTTCACCGTCTACTCGGACAAGAACGCGATCGACCGCATTCTACCGTTCGACGTGATCCCGCGCGTATTGTCCAGGTCCGAGTTCGCCCATATCGAAGCGGGCGTGATCCAGCGCGTGACCGCGCTCAATTTGTTGCTGCATGACATCTATCACGACCAGAAGATCCTGAAGGACGGCGTCATCCCGGACGCGCTGATCCTCGGGAACGGCCAGTATCAGCCGCTGATGCAGGGCCTCGACCTGCCGCACAGCACCTACGTCCATATCTGCGGCACCGACATCATCCGCGACGACAAGGGCGCGTTCCTGGTTCTCGAAGACAATGCGCGCACACCGTCCGGTGTCAGCTACGTGATCGAGAACCGGCACATGATGATGCGCAGCTTCTCCGATCTGATGGCCGGGATCGGCGTTCGCCCGATCGACGATTACGGTCAGAACCTGTTGCGCGCGCTCCGCGAGACGGCGCCGCCGGACATCGACGACCCGCGCGTGGTGCTGCTTTCGCCGGGCACCTACAACTCGGCCTATTTCGAGCACGTGTTCCTGGCGCGCGAGATGGGCGTTCCGCTCGTCGAGGGCCGCGACCTGACGGTGAAAGAAGACACGGTCTACGTGCGCACAACCAGGGGTCTGGCCCGGGTGGACAGCATCTATCGCCGGATCGGCGATGATTTCCTCGATCCCGAGGCGTTCAATCCGGACAGTATGCTCGGGGTGCCCGGGCTGATGCGCGCCTACAAAGCGGGCAGAGTGTCGCTCGCGAATGCAATCGGCACGGGAGTCGCGGACGACAAAGCGGTGTATGCCTACATGCCGCGGGTCATCAAATACTATCTCGACCAGGAGCCGATCCTGCCGAACGTGCAGACGAATATCTGCCGCGAGCCGGAAGGGCTGCGATACACGCTCGATCACCTCAGGGAGCTGGTGGTCAAGCCGGTCGCGGAGTCAGGCGGCTACGGCATCATGATCGGGCCGAAGGCGAGCGAGGCCGAATTGGCGGAATGCCGCGCCAAGCTCATCGAGGACCCCGCCAACTACATCAGCCAGCCGACCATCCAGCTCTCGGTGTCGCCGACGCTGGTGGAAGGCGAAGTGAGCCCGCGGCACGTCGATCTCCGCCCGTTCGCGATCACCGGCGCCAAGACCTGGGTGCTGCCGGGCGGCCTGACCCGCGTCGCCCTCCGCAAAGGATCGCTCGTGGTCAACTCGTCCCAAGGGGGCGGATCGAAGGATACCTGGGTCCTTGAGTGACACGCTCCTTTCCCGCTACGCCGAATGCATCTTCTGGCTGGCGCGCTATGTCGAACGCGCCGAGAACCTGGCCCGTATCCTGGACGTCAACGAGACCTTCGCGCGGGACCGTTCGGGAGAACATAATTGGTTGCCGATCGTTCAGCTCAATGCCGACGAGACGCGGTTCTTCGCCCGGCACCAAACGGCGACCAGCCAAGCGGTGCTGCAATTCTATGTCACCGATGCCGATAACCCGACCTCGATCGTCAGTGCGGTCAAGGGAGCGCGCGAGAACGCGCGGACGCTCCGGCCGCTGATCTCGACCGAGATGTGGGTGCATCTCAACAAGTTCCACAGCCGGATGACGACGCTGCGGATGGAGACGTTCGGCCCGGGGCAACTCACGGGTCTGTTCAGCGAAATCAAGGAGGCCTGCCAGACTCACGTCGGGATCACCGAAGGGACGTTCTATCGCGATCAGGGTTGGTACTTTTCCCAGATCGGGCGGTATCTCGAGCGGGCCGACCAAACCACGCGGCTGCTGGACATCAAGTATCACTCGCTTCTGCCGAGCGTGTCCGATGTCGGTTCGCCGATCGACGCCAGCCAGTGGAACGCGTTGCTGCGCTCCGCCGCAGGCTACCATGCGTTTTTGCGCATGCATTCGAGCGGTCTGACGCCGGGCAAGGTTGCCGGCTTCCTGTTGCTCAATCGCCGCTTTCCGCGCTCGGTCTATCTCTGCATCCGGCAGGTGGAAACGCTGCTGACGGAACTGAAATCCCGCTACATGCTGCGCGGCGGTTCTCGTGCCGCGGAGACGCTCGACTCGCTGCGGGCGGTGATGGGATCTCGCTCCATCCAAAGTATTCTGGCCCAAGGTCTGCACGAGTTCCTGGACGGGACGCAGCGCCACCTCATCAGCGTGACCAACGAGATTGCGAGTGATTTCTTCTCGCAACTACCGGAAACGGCGGAGATGGACGAACCGGTCCCGGTTCGCACCGTCGGCGGCGCGCAGTCGCAGGTCCAGGTGCTCGGGCGCTAATCGCGCACGGGCACGCTCGGCCCGTTCCTGGCGAGATCAACCAAACAGTTTCGCCGCGATTTCCGCGACATGCTTGCCTTGGAACCGCGCGCCCGCGAGTTCGTTGTCGCTCGGCTGGCGTGAGCCGTCCCCGGCCGCGATGGTGGACGCGCCGTAGGGGCTGCCCCCCGTGATTTCGTCGAGCGTCGTCTGTGCGCTGAAGCTGTAGGGCAGGCCGACCACGATCAGTCCCAGATGCAGCAGATTGGTAATCATCGAGAACAGCGTCGTTTCCTGCCCGCCGTGCTGGCTGGCGGTGGAGGTGAAAGCGGCACCCACCTTGCCGATCAGCGCGCCGCGCATCCACAAGCCCCCCGTCTGATCGAGAAAGCTCCCGAGCTGCGAGGATATGCGGCCGTAGCGCGTGCCGCCGCCCACGATGATCGCATCGTATTGCGGCAACTCGTCGACGCTCGCGATCGGTGCCGGCTGATCCAGCTTGAAGTGGGACTTGCGCGCTATGTCTTCAGGCACGGTTTCCGGCACGCGGCGGATCGCGACGTCGGCGCCTGCCTCCCGCGCGCCTTCTGCAACCGCCTCCGCCATACGCTCGATGTGGCCGTAGGCCGAATGGTAGAGAACAAGAACTTTGGGCATGTGAACCCTCGTAGATCGCATGATTGCCGTTGGGACGCCCGACGGGTGCCGGCCGCCAGACCGCAGGCGACGCACGTTCCGTCATGCCGTGGCGAAGGGGTTTGCAACGGCCGCTTCGTGCTCACCTCAAGGCGCAGGAGGGCACCGTGCCGGCAGTAGCGG
The DNA here is from genome assembly GCA_019241425.1 of Acetobacteraceae bacterium. Lineage (GTDB taxonomy): Bacteria > Pseudomonadota > Alphaproteobacteria > Acetobacterales > Acetobacteraceae > JAFAXA01. The sequence continues at coordinate 14,058 of JAFAXA010000164.1, forward strand.
AAAAAACCAACCCCGATCTTTGGGAACGGGTCAAAAGGCGGGTGACAGCCGGGAGCAAGGGTGGGCGGCCGGGGCAATGGTCGGCGCGCAAGGCGCAAATGGCGGTGCAACTCTACAAAGCCAAAGGCGGCGGCTACCGGGGCAAGAAGACGGCCGACAATCACCTTGCCGAATGGACGCGCGAAGATTGGGGCACCAAGTCGGGCCGGAAATCGCGTGATTCGGGCGAACGGTACTTGCCGCGCCGCGCCCGCGCGGTGCTGAGCAACTCCGAATATCAGCAAACGACCCAGAAGAAGCGTGCCGATACGCGAAAGGGCCGGCAGTTCTCGCCGCAACCCGAAGCCGTGGCGCGGAAGGTTGCTCCGCTCCGAAGCGGGCGCGGCAAGCTGTTGGCCCTACCGCGCGCCAAGCTGATGGAGCGGGCCCGCTCACGGAACATTCCCCGCCGGTCCAGGATGAGCAAGGACGAACTCGCGGCCGCGATCGCCGACGCGGCCTCCTGACCCGCCCGAACTCTGAGCGACCAGCACCGGCGCGACATTCGCGCCGAATTCGGGCGGGTGGTGAACATGAGCCCCGCCAAGCTGCGGGCGTGGTGCAGCAGAAGCAAAGCGAGTCGCGCTGGCGGAAGTCACTGATGAATCGGGGGCACGATCCGCTAACCGACGCGTGACCTCGGGGCGGGCGGGGCGCGTTGCCCGCCCGCTTCCCCTCTTACGCCCGCGCCGGCGGAGATTGCGGCAGCTTGTCCTTCGCGGCCGCGTTTCCGTGCGCTTCCCCCGCACTCGCCTGCTCCCCGGCTGCCGCGAGCGGCGGCTGATGCATGAGGCCGTGAATGAAACCGAGCTTCTTGAAAACCGGCGGTGCGATGACGAACGGATAGGGGTCTTGCAGCCCCATGCTGCGGTTGAGGCTGTTCATCGCGAAGGTGAGCGGCACCCAGGCCTCCAGCACCTGCTCGATGTCACAACCGGCGTAGGGGTCGAAATCGATGGATGCGTAGAGCGCGCCATCGCTGTCGACCTTCGGCTGCACTCTGAGCCCATACACGCTCGCGGTCTCGAGCGTGTCGATCATGTGCAGATAATGCGCCCAGGTTTCCGCGAAATCCTCCCACGGATGCGTGGTCGCGTAGGCGCTGATGAAGCTTTCCGCCCAGTCCGGAGGCGGCCCGTTATTGTAGTGAACCTGCAGCGCTTCGCCGTAGTCCTCTGAATCGTTCCCGAAAATGGCGCGGCAATCATCCAGGTTTCCGGGCGCTCCGTCCCGCACCAGAATGTCCCAGTAGTGGTGGCCGATCTCGTGCCGGAAATGTCCGAGCAGGGTCCGGTACGGTTCCCGCATCTGCGTCCGCAATTTCTCGCGCTCCGCATCGTCCGCTTCCTTCAGCGCGACCACGATCACGCCGTTGTCGTGGCCCGTCATCACCTTGGGGCCGGTCGGGGTGTCGGCCATGAAGTCGAAGACGAGCCCGTGTTCCGGGTCCTCGCCCCGCGTCGTCAGCGGCAGGTTGAGCCGCAGCAGGCTATAGAACAGGCGGTGCTTGGCGATTTCGAGCTGTCGCCAATGCGCCAGATTGTCCGCGTTCGAAAGATCGGGGATCGTGCGGTTATGGCGGCAGGCGACGCAAAAGGCTTCGGCCGAGTCCGCCGGGAGCACCCAGTTGCAGACGTCATGGACCGCATTGGCGCAGAATTTGTAGCGGCTGCCCTTGGTGCCCGCGAGCGCATACCATGTGTCGGGACCGTCGGCGGGTTCCAGCGCGGAGAGCGTGGTCGTTTCCGGCAGAAAGCCAAGTTTGTGCCCGCATCGCTCGCACGTCGTATTTTCGAAAAACAGAAGCTGCCCACAGGATTGGCAGTTGTACAGCTTCATTGCGTGCGCCCCTTTTCGCTATGCAGCATGGTAACCCGGCCGGAGCATGGCAGTTCCGGCAATGGAGACGTCCGGCCCGCGACGCCCGATGCTGACGTAAAAACAAGCCGTGAACGGAGCAAATGCCATGCCGGGACTGATCGAAGACTACGCAATCATCGGGAATTGTGAGGCGACCGCTCTGGTCAACCGCAATGGTTCGATCGACTGGCTCGGCCTGCCCCGCTTCGATTCCGCCGCGTGCTTCGCGGCTCTCCTCGGCACGCCCGAGAATGGCCGCTGGCAGATCGCGCCGGTCGGGGCCGAGCCGCGGATCACCCGGAAATACCGGGATGGCTCGCTCGTGCTCGAAACCCGCTTCGAAACGGATGACGGCGCGGTGGTGCTCATCGACTGCATGGGCCGGCGAGACGCGGGGAGCGACGTCGTGCGTCTCGTCCGGGGCGAACGCGGGCGAGTCAAGATGCGGTCCGAGCTGGTCATCCGGTTCGAATACGGCGCGATCATCCCGTGGGTGCGCAGCCACGAGGACGGCGCGCTGACCGCGATTGCCGGCCCCGACCAACTCACGCTCCGAACGTCGGCGGCGATGCACGGCGAGAACATGCGCAGCGTGTCCGAGTTCATCGTCAGCGAAGGGCAGGAAATCCCGTTCGTGCTCACCTGGTCGTTGTCCTATCACCCGACACCGGAAGCGGCCGATGCCCGCACCACGATCGAGGAAGCGGGTAACGGCTGGACGGAATGGGCGAAGTCCCTGAAGCCCGAGGGTTCCGGTGAATGGGTAGACGCCGTGCTGCGCTCCGTCATCACCCTGAAAGCGCTGTCCCACCGCGAAACGGGCGGCATCGTCGCCGCGGCCACCACGTCGCTGCCGGAGCAGCTCGGGGGTCCACGCAACTGGGACTACCGGTTCTGCTGGCTGCGGGACGCGACCATCACCCTCTACGCCCTGATGCACGCCGGCTTCACGGAGGAAGCGCGGTTGTGGCGGCGGTGGCTGCTGCGCGCCATCGCCGGGGCTCCCGAACAGATGCAGATCATGTACGGCGTCGCCGGCGAGCGCCGTCTGACGGAATATGCCATCCCCTGGCTCAAAGGTTACGAAGGCGCGGGGCCGGTCCGGATCGGCAACGCCGCGTCCGATCAGGTGCAGCTCGACGTTTATGGGGAAGTGCTGGACGCGCTCTATCAGGCGCGGCGCATGGGCCTCGCCGAGAGCGGCGCCGGCTGGTCGCTGGAGAAGAACCTCATCGAGCACCTGGAGACGATCTGGCACGAGCCGGATGACGGCATCTGGGAAGTGCGCGGCGGCCGCAAGCATTTCGTGCATTCCAAGGTGATGGCATGGGTCGCCTTCGACCGTGCGGTTCGCTCGGTCGAGGAGTTCGGTTTGGAAGGCCCGCTCGATCGCTGGAAGGAGATCCGGGAACGCATCCACGATCAGGTCTGCGAGCAAGGCTTCAGCCGCGAGCGCAACAGCTTCGTTCAGCACTATGGCTCGACCGACGTCGATGCGAGCCTGCTTCTGCTGTCCCAGGTCGGCTTCATGGCCGCGGACGATCCGCGGATCGTCGGCACGGTCGCGGCGATCGAGACCGATCTGCTGAAGGACGGGTTCGTCGCGCGCTACAACACCTCGTCCGGAACGGACGGCCTACCCGGCGATGAGGGGGTCTTTCTCGCATGCAGCTTCTGGCTCGCCGACAACTACGTGCTGCAGAACCGCTACGAGGAAGCGCGGGCCTTGTTCGAGCGGCTGCTGGCGCTGCGCAACGATGTCGGCCTGCTCGCCGAGGAATACGATCCAGAAGCCCGCCGCCAGGTCGGCAACTTCCCGCAGGCGTTTTCCCACGTCGCTCTGATCAACACCGCCCACAATCTCAGCCGCGCCGGTGGTCCGGTGCAGCATCGGGCGGAAAGCAAGGAAACCGGCGCCGCCAGCCCCTGAAACGGCAACGATCAAACGCCATATAGGCGCGGCCCATTCCGTAAAGGCCGCCGATCATCCGCCCAGCCGCTCGTGCGTCGCCGCCCTTCGCTGTTCTGGCGGCGCTCCTTCTCGCCGGGTGCGTGCAGCGCCCGCCGCCATCGCCGGTGCCGGTTCCGGTCGCGGAGCCGCAGGCGGCGCCACCCGAGGCAGCGCCCGATGTGGCGGCCCCGACAGCGACGCCAACCCCCGATGCACCACGGGCGGAGGCTCGCCGACGGAGCGAACCTGCCAGTCGCCGGCGCGACCGGCCCGCGCCGGCCATCCGGCCGCAAGCCGTCGACCCGGTGCAGCCGGCGCCCCTCTCCGATCCCACCGCATACTGAGAACGCCCATGGCCTTTCGCTCCAACCGGTCCGTGCCCGCCGCCGACGGCACCGACCCGACCACGCTGTCCGGCGCGTTCAGCCGTACGATTGCCTTCCCAACGTCGCGCACGCTTGAGGCGATGCTGCCGCCGGCGACCATCGCGGAGCGCGCGTCGGAGGAAGCGGCGTTCGGCCGGGTGGCGGTCGATGAGCGCGGGCTGACCGCCGGGATGCGCCTGCACGCCTTCCAGCCGGTGCGGGCCCTGCTCTCCGCCTGGCGCGAGGCGCGCGCTCCGTTCGACCGGCTTCTGACCCCCTATATGAAGGATATCGACGCGATCGACCGGCTAGACGCGGAGATCGCGGCGTTGCAGGCGAAGTCCGACGAGGGCGCGGCGCGCCAGGAAGCGGCGCTGACGGCCGACACGCGCTACGCCCAGGCCGAGCAACGCTACCGGCGGGCCGAGGCGCGCTACGAGGAGAAATACGCCGAGAACAATCAGCGCCTCACGACCGTCTGGGGCAACAACCCGCTCTATGCCGTCGCGATGCTCGGCATCGGCGCGACCGAGTGGCTGATCAATTACGACACGTTCTTCGGCTTCTTCCAGGTGCCGGCGATCGCGGCCGGCACGACGATCGTGCTCGGGCTGCTGCTCGCCTTTGCCGCCCACGGTCACGG
>JAFAXA010000037.1 GCA_019241425.1 Acetobacteraceae bacterium
GTTTGCGTCCGGCACCGCCGTCCCGCTGCCGGCCTGCCTCGATGCAATGCTCGAATTGGTGGCGGAAGACGCGGACGCGCTCGGCTGCGTCGCCGAAATCGAATCGGCGCGGACGATCATCGCCGAGGGAACGAGCGCCGACCGCCAACTCGCCGTCTACGGCGATGCTCCCCAGCGCGGCCTGAACAACGGCGCGGCGCTGGCCGCCGTCGTTGACTGGCTCGCAGAGGCGACAGCGGGGCCGGGCGCCTGAGATTGGCGATAACGGGAAGGCCGGCCGAAACCGGCCTCCCCGACGCCGGGCCTACCGGCTGGCCTGCTGGCTGCTGTTCGAATCGTCGTTCCCCGACGGCACGAACACCGCGATGCAACCCCGGTCGGGGCAGGGATTGGTCGGGTCGGTGCCCGGAGGGCTGCCGGGCGGCACGAAGCCGATCGGCACGAAGATGCGGCGCAAGCGACTATCCGCTGCGACCGAATGCGCCGTCGTCGAGGTCGGCGCGCTGCCGTCGAAGGTGTTCGTCCTGGCGTCGATCGAGCCAAGCACCGGCGTGATCTTGCCGGTGTTGTCCGTGTTGTTGCGGGCGGCGAGATAGTAGTGGTGCGTGCCCCGGTCGTACCAGACCTCGTCGGAGCCACCGACTTCGGGAATGTTCGCCTCGATCGTGCCATCCGTTATCGAGATGATCACGCTCTGTGTCAGCACGTTCGGCGCCGTGCCGAACGAGGCCGAGCAGCCGATCAGCGCCTGCCGCCGCGGACCGAGCGCGAGGCCGCCCGGGGTGCAGTTAGGCACCTCGAACACCTTCTGCACACTGAGCGTTCTGGGGTCGATGACCGCGAGGCCGCCCAGCGCCGGATTGTCGCCGAGCTGCGGCACCGAAAGATAGAACAGGCCGGTCCGCGGCGACCATTGCGACTGCTCGATGCCGCCTTGCGCATCGGGCGTATTGTTCGTGCCGTCCATCGTGATCTTGCCGAGTATGACGTGCGAGTCGGTGTCGATCATGGTGATAAACGGCGGCGTGTCGGCATTGTTCGCGACCGCGATGATGTGGTCGCGCGGGTCATACGCCATCTCGTCGACGCGGAACTTGCCGCCGGTCGAAATCGTATCCGTGATCTTTCCGGCAACCAGGTCGATGACCTTGACGGTGCTGTCGCCGTCACCCGCCCACACCACACGGCGGTCCGCGATCAAGACCCCGTCCGGTCCGGACAGGCTGTTGTTTGCGGTGCCATCCGGATTGTGCACGACGCCGACGAAGCCGCCGATCCGGCCGAGAAAGGTGTTGTTCGTGGTATCCACGAAATCGATCGACGCATTGGTGCGATCGGCGAGCACGTAAAGACCAAGGCTAGGATCGACAAAGCTGATGTCGAACACACCGAGGCCGTTGCCGCCCACATCGATGGTCTTGACGAGTTGCAGGCTTTCATCGGCCAGCGACGGCGTTTGGCTCATGCACGCCATGCAGCCCGCAAACGCACACGCCGTCGCGGTGCGTGAAAAAAATGACATAGTTTCCCCCAGAAATACTTGTTAGCCGGGGATTTTTAGCGAGGACGCGCCGTGAACTTGCCAGGAATTTCCAAGCCGCCGTCACGTTTCGGCGCGACCGTCTCAGATTTGCCACTCGCACTAGGGAGTCAGCGCCCGACGGCGAGGACCGGTAAGGGGAGGCGTCAGGCGGCGATGCGATTACCCGGCATCGCCGTCGTCTCGGGCTCGTCATCCGTTGCCAGCCAGCGATGGATGACGATGTGGCGGTCGGATTCCTCGAGGCAAACGATGCAGTAGACTTCGTGGTCGGCTGCCAGCACGCCGATCTCGATATGTCCGAACCCGCATTCGGGGCAGACGAATTGCCAGTGTTGCTCGTGCATTCTCGGCATCGTTATCCTCGTCAGGCATTGAGCTGCGCCGTGGTAGAAGGCAGCCCCGAGTCGGCGCAATCATCGCCGGGGTCGGCCGGGGCGGCCGATTCCGAGTCCGGGCAGACGATCTCGATCACACATCCCGCGCCCGAGCCGCCTATCACGAGGCGCAGGCCATGCAGCCGGACGACAGCCGCGACCAGGCTGAGCCCGAGCCCGCTTCCCGGCACCGTGCGGCTCTTCTCACCCCGGTAGAAGCGCTGCACGGCCCGCTCCCGCTCGCTTTCCGCGATGCCGGGTCCCCGGTCTGCGACACGAAGCAGCATCGAACCGTGCTGCCGGACGAGCGAAAGCGTGACGGCGCTCCCGGCGGGCGTGAATTTGATCGCGTTGTCGAGCAGGTTGCCGATCGCCTCCAGCATCAGGTCGCGGTCGGCGACCAAATGGCCCTCCGACTGCAGATCGAGACGGATCGAGACGTTCTTCTCGTCGGCCAGCGGTTCATAAAGCTCGGCCGCGTCGCGGAGCAGCGCACCGAGATCGACTGTCGCGAACGCCGCCCGGCGCCGCCCGTGCTCGATCTCACCGATCCGCAGCACGGCGGAGATCACGGCCAGCGCCTGATCGAGCGAGGCGATCGCCCGATCGGTCGAAACCTGGAACGCCGCCACGGTCTGCGCCTCGTCCCGGCATCGTTCCAGCCGCGCCCGGGCGCGGGTGAGCGGCGTTCTGAGATCATGGGCGATGCTGTCGCCGACACCGCGGATGTCTCCGACCAGCCGCTCCAACTCCCGCAGCATGCCGTTCACGGCACCGGCGAGCCGGTCGAGATCGTCGTGCGATCCGCGAACCGGAAGCCGCTCGCTCAGCGCGCCGCGCATGACCTTGCCGATCGCCCCGTGCATGGAGGCGACCCGGCGTTGCGCCCGCCATGCGATCAGTGTTCCGCAAAGAAGGGACAAAAGAAGGGCCAGGACGAGGCCGAGTGCGAGAGCTCTGCCGATCACGTCCTGGACGTCTTCCAGCTCGTCGATGTCGTATCCGAGGACCAGCAGACGGCCATCCGCGAGCCGGCTCGCGATCGCCCTGACATCTTCGGGATCGGTCGGATCGTGCTCACGTTCGATCGTCGGGAACACGCTTTCATGGGGGCGCCCATCCTCCGGCAGAGCGTCCGGCAGCACGGCCAGATTACCCGCGAGGCGCTCACCTCCCGGCCCGAACAGGCCGCCATAGCGCACCTCGTGCGGATCGGCGTTGAGCCAGTCTTTCAGGGCCTGGGCCGCGTCGTTCGGCCGCGAGGCAACGATGGCGGCGCTTTCACGCAAGATGACGTCGTCGATATGCTGGCGTTCGAGCGAGGCGGCCTGCCAGTAGATGAAGGCGAACAGGACCACCGCCATCGTCGCGAACCCGGCCGCGATGAAGACCGTCCAGCGGAGGGCCGCCCTGAGCGTGACGGCCCAGCCGCCGATGGCGCGGATCAAGGCTCGGCTTGCAGCACGAAGCCGATCCCGCGCACGTTGGCGAGCAGATCCGGCTCGCCCGGAACGCTCAGCTTGCGCCGCAGGCGTCCCATGTGAACGTCGACCAGGTTGGATCGCGGCGTGAAATTGTAGCGCCAGACTTCCTCGAACAGCATGGCACGGGTGATCGTCTGCCCCGCCCGGCGCATCATGTATTCGAGCAGCCGGAACTCTCGGGGCAGCAAATCCAGGGTGCGCGCGCCCCGCCGCACGCTGCGCGCCACCAGATCCATGTGCAGCGAACCCACCCTCAGCACGGTCTCGGCGCCGATCACTGGTCGCCGCAGCAGGGCTTCGACGCGCGCCAGCAGCTCCGCCAGCGCAAACGGCTTGCACAGATAGTCGTCGCCACCGGCGCTGAGACCCCGCACCCGGTCATCGACACCGCTGAGCGCACTCAGCACCAAAGCCGGCGTTTGCACGCCGTCGCGCCGCAGCGTTTCCAGCACCGACAATCCGTCGAGCCCGGGAAGCATCCGGTCCAGAATAAGGAGATCGGGCGCGGTCGCCGACGCTCGCTCCAGCCCCTCCTTGCCGGTCGCCGAACAATCAACGTCGAAGCCGCGATCCCGGAAATAGCCGGTGATTTCCTCGGCGGTTTCGTCGTCGTCCTCGATCAGCAGAAGGCGCCTCATAAGCGTGGCCTACTTATCACGGATCGGCGACGATGCTACCGGAAACTCGCCGGAGCCGTTAGCCCATTGTCGGGCGGCAGGAGACGTCCGACCGGTCCTAAAATCGGCTTCAGAGTCAAAAAATGAAGTTGAGAAATCGCTAACGTTCCGGCAGGTGACGCCCGCGAGAGTCGCGGATGTTTTCTCCGTTACAAAAAGCCACACTTCCACTATCGGTTCACCCGGCGCCAGATCGTGTAACTGCATCCTCACGCTTTTCAGCAAAGCTCGTCAAAGCACGACCAATGGTGAGGCCCTGATCTCGACGTCAGCCAAGCAACGGATCGCCCGCATGCGGTGCGCGGAGCCGCACGCGTCACCGTGGCCGCCTCACCTTGGCGCGCTTGCAACACGTATGAACGTTGCAGCGTTTCCCGGTGTTTTCGTGCCCACGCCCACCTATCTGAATGTGTGCAGATCGCGACGCCTGCGTCGGCGCGCACGAATGTCAGCGTATCTCGGCAAACTTGCCCGCGCAAACGCGCGATAGAGTAGGCAGATGAACATGGTTCTCGCGATCGTCGCTCTCCTACGAATGTTGCTGGTGCTGGCGGTTGCCTATGGCCTGGCAACGGCCGCTCTGGCGCTCAGAAAATCTGGCCGGAGCCGGGCCGAAGATTTCGCACATAATGAAAATGGCCCGGCCCCCGCCGGAGCGGAACCGCCCGCCTAGGGGCCGTTCGCCGCCTCGCCCGATGCGAGCCCGGGCTGTGAGCTATCTCACAGCGCGCCGGCACGCGGCGGAGGAAGCATCGCGCTGACGCTTCGGCCAGGACGGCCGGAAGGGAAAGCGGCGATGGCTATCGAGGCAGTCGCACGCCTGCTCCTGATCTCGGCGCCGTTGCTCGCCGTTGTTCTCGCGGTCTGCCTCCCCTGCGGCATTGTCAGCGCCGTCGGTCTTGCCTCTCTGATCGGCGCGCGCCGGAAACGCTCCCCGCGCCCGCCGCCTCGCCGCTGACGGCGGCCCGCGTGGCTGCTTGGCCTCGAAAAAGGAAACCGCCCCGGCAAGCGTAACGCCGGCCGGTTGGCGGCGAACAAGGCAGTATGATCCGACGTGTCGAGTTGACGAGCACCGCATGCAGATCCATCGAGCGCGCCGGCGCCTGATGATTGGGCGCCGGCTTATGTTGGCTGCCGTTCCGGCCTTGCCGGTCCTCGCGAGCGCCGCCTCCGCGAAGGCGGACACCACCGACCTCGTGCTGAACTGCGATCCGGCGCTCGTTCCGCCGATGAGGCACGCCGCGCAGCGTTTCTACGCGAGCCGGGGTGTGCGGGTCCGCATCTTCCCGACCGGCCCCGGCCTGCTCCTGCCGCAACTGGCCCGTGCCGTGCAGAACGATCTGATCTGCACCAGCCGGGAGACCGTCCGGGCAGCGATCGCGGCCGGCATCGTCGCACCGGACGCCGTGCAGGGGGAATGGCGGAACAAGCTCGTCCTCGCTGCTCGCAAGGGCGCGGGCGCCGCGGCGCTCAAGGGTCGGATCGCCGCGAGCGACCCGACGCCCGGCGCGGACATGGACGGCCCGGCGATCGTCGGACGTATGTCTCTCGGTCAGTCGGCGATCCTCGGGGTCATCGATACCGACGAGGTTGCCTTTCTGCTACTGGGTGGTCAGGCGGCGGCGGGCCTCCTGCATGCGACGGATGTTCGGGCCAATCCGGAACTCGAAACGCTGATGGTGGTGCCGGACGAATTCGCGCCGCCGATCGTCTGCGCGGTCGCCGTCACCTCCCTCGCGCGGCGGCCGGACCCGCAGGCATTCGCCGCGTTTTTGGTCGGGGCGGCCGGCACCGCCGTCTTGCGCGAAGGTGGATTGGAGATGCCGTCATGAGCGAGCCCGGCGTGCAGACCCACGCCGTCGCCGTCCGCATCGGCCACTGGGTGATGGCGTTCGCCATTCTCGTCATGATCGGCAGCGGTTGGCGTATCTACAATGCCGAGCCGATCCTGCCGTTCCGCTTCCCCGACTGGGCAACGCTCGGCGGCGACGTGGAGGCGGCGCTTGCCCGCCACGGCGACCCGGGCGTCGCGACCGCCCTCGCCTGGCATTTCGCGGGCATGTGGCTGCTTCTCGCGAGCTATCTGCTGCTGATTCTCTGGGGCGTGTTCTCCGGCCATTTCCGGCGCGATTTTCTCCCAGTCGGGCCGCGCTCCTTCCTGCGCGACTTCCTTGCGGCCGCGCGTTTTCGCCTGCCGCATCGGCTCGGCGAATACAACGCCGTGCAGAGAGCGTTCTACTGGGCGGTGTTGACGGCGATTGCGGTGATGATCGTGTCCGGCATCGCGATCTGGAAGCCGGTGCAGACCTACCCGCTCGAATTGCTGTTCGGCGGCTTCCAGGGCGCACGCATCGTGCACTTCGTCGCCATGTGCGGCATCGTGCTGTTCCTCTGCGTCCATCTTGCCTTGGTCGCGCTGGTGCCGAGCACGCTTCGGGCGATGGTGTTCGGACGCTCTGGCCACGCTGTCGCGGCGACCCGCATGGTGGAGAAGACGCAATGACCCTGATCCGCCGGGACCTGCTGGAACGCGGCTTCTCGCTCGGCGCGCTCACCCTGCTGACCGGCTGCGACCTCAGCGACAGCAACGCCGTGCAGTCCGTGCTGGCGAAGTTTTCGGCGTGGAACGACCGCGTGCAGGCCGCATTGTTCAGCCCGGACCGCCTCGCGCCGACTTTCCCGGAATCCGACGCCGTCAAGGATTTCCGCTACAACGCCTGGTACGGGCGGGAGCAGGCGCCCTCGCTCGACGCCGCAGATTACCGCTTGCTGCTGTCCGGGCGGATTGCCGACAAGCGGCCCTGGACGGTCGAGCAGCTCCACGCGCTGCCGCAGGAAACCCAGATCACCCGCCATGTCTGCGTCGAAGGCTGGAGCATGATCGGCAAATGGACCGGCACGCCGTTACGCATTTTTCTGCAACGCGTCGGCGCCGACCTGACGGCGCGCTATGTCGGCTTCGAATGTGCGGACGGCTACTACGAGGGCATCGACATGCCGACCGCGCTGCATCCGCAGACATTGATGGCATTCAAGCTCGCGGACGAAATCCTGCCGCGCGAGCACGGCTACCCGTTCAAGCTGCGCATCCCGACCAAGCTCGGTTTCAAGAATCCGAAATTCGTCACCACCATCTACGTGACGGACAAGGAGCCGCGTGGATACTGGCCCGATCGCGGCTATAACTGGTTCAGCGGTAGCTGATGCGGCCCAGCGGCGGAGTTTGCGCGATCGGCGTCATGGCCAAGGCGCCGCAGCCGGGGCGCTGCAAAACCCGCCTCTGCCCGCCTTTGTCTCCGGAAAGCGCCGCCACGCTCAGCGCCGCCTTCCTGCGGGACACCACGGAGAACATGGCCGCCGCATCCCGGCTGGCGCCGATCGCGTCCTATGTCGCCTACGCACCAGCCGGATCGGAAGCGCTTCTGCGCCCGCATGTTGCCGCCGGCACCGCCCTGTTGCTCGCTGACGGCAGTCCGCCGATGCCGCCCAATGTGCAAGGCTTCGGACGCTGCCTGCTCCACGCCGTGCAGGCGATGCTGGCCGAAGGACACGAGGCGGCTTGCGTGCTCAGTTCCGACACCCCCAATCTGCCGACCAGCCTTCTCGCCGAGGCGGCGGCGGCGTTGCTCGCCGGGGGCGACCGGGCGGTGCTGGGCGCGGCGGATGATGGCGGCTACTACCTGCTCGGCCTCAAGGCGGCGCACGCCGGGATGTTCGCTGACATTGCCTGGAGCACCGATCGGGTCGCCGCGCAAACGCGCGAACGCGCCCGCGCGCTCGGCCTCCCTGTCACGGAACTCGAGCCTTGGTACGACATCGATGATGCGTCCGCGCTGCGGTCGCTGATGGCCGGAACGGAAGGGTATGCAGCGTCCGCGACCCGCGCCGCGCTCGAGGCCCTTGATTTGCGGAACGTGCTGGCACGCCACGCCGCGGAAAGTGCCGCCGCATGAGGCGGCCCTTGCTGCGTCTTGCCGCGCTCGGCGCCGCGCTGTTCGCCTGCATGGCGGGCGCGCTCGCTCTGCACGTGCCGGGTGCGGACACGGTCGGTTCCATCGCTCGCACAAACGTCTTCGTGGCCGTGCTGGCGGTCGGTTCCGTCCTGTACCTCGCGTCCGTGCATCTTGTCGTCAACACACGCTTGCCGCGCGGGGCGATCTGGCTCGTGCTCGGCGTCGCCGTCGGGATGCGCGCGATGCTGCTGCCCGCGCCACCGTTTCTGTCGAGCGACATCTACCGCTATGTCTGGGACGGTCAGGTGCAGGCGGCCGGGATCAACCCCTACCGCTATGTGCCGGCAGACCCGGCGCTCGCCTCCCTGCGCGATCCGGCGGTCTTTCCCCTCATCAACCGCGCCGATTGGGCGCGCACGATCTATCCTCCGGGGGGCCAGGCGATCTTCGTGACCGTCGGCGAGATCACCCGGACGGTGCTCGGCATGAAGCTCGCGATGGCCGCGTTCGACGTGGTCGCGATGCTCTGCGCGATGGCGCTCCTCGCCCAAGCCGGGCTGCCGCAGGTGCGCCTGCTGATCTATGCCTGGAACCCGCTCGTGCTGTGGGCCTTCGCCTGCGACGGGCACGTCGATGCGGCGGCAATCGGGCTGCTCGCGGTGGCACTGCTGTGCCGCGCCCGCCGCAAATTGGGGGTTGCCGGGGCGGTGCTGGCGGCGGCGGCTTTGGTCAAGCTGCTGCCTGTCGCGGTCGCACCGGCGTTCCTCCGCAAAGGCCGCGTCTGGCGCCCCGCTTTGGCCGGTTTTGCCGTCGTCGCCGTGCTCTATGCGGCCTATCTGTCCGCGGGCTGGCACGTGCTCGGCTTCTTGCCCGCCTACGGGCAAGAGGAGGGGCTGGCGAGCGGCGACGGCATCTGGCTGCTCAACGGGCTATCGCACCTGTTCGCTCTGCCGGATGGCGCCGCGGTGGTCTACGCACTCGCGGCCGTCGCGTTGTTCGCGTGGCTATCGGCCGCGATCGCCGGCGATCGCCTCGGCGCACCGGCGAACGAGGTCACGACCCTCTGCCGCGACACGGCGATATTGGCGGCTTGCGCCACGGTCGCGATCAGCCCGCATTATTTCTGGTACTTCGCGTGGCTGGCGTGGCCCTCGGTGGTCGCGCCGATGCCGGCGGTGATCTGGCTGTCCGTCGCCCCGATCGCACTCTATATCGACCCGCTGCACGAACGCTTCGTCTGGCCGTCGCTCGTCTACGTTCCCGCGGCCGTTCTCGCGCTCTCCGCCCTGCGGCGGCGCCGCGTTCTTTCCCGCCGGACGGTCATCACCGCCGAAGGCAGTTCCTGATGCAAGCAGCGACACCTCCGGCGAACCCGCTCCGTTATTTCGAGGGGATCGGTCCGGCGCGCGCCGCCACCGCCGCCGCACCCCCGGTCTGCCTCTATCTGGAGGTGACCAATCGCTGCAATCTCCTGTGCGAAACCTGCCCGCGCACGTTCGAAGCGCTGGAACCGCCCGCCGATATGAGCTGGGCGTTGTTTACCCGCATCGTCGATCAGATTCCGGACATCGCCCGCGTCGTCCTGCACGGCGTCGGGGAGCCGATGCTCGTGCGCGAGCTGCCGCGCATGATCCGCCACCTCAAGGCGCGCGGCACCTATGTGCTGTTCAACACCAACGGAACGCTGATGCAGCCGAAGCGGTTCGGCGAGCTGATCGATACTGGCCTCGACGAATTGCGCGTGTCGCTCGATGCCGCCGATCGCGCAAGCTATGCGCGCATACGCGGCAAGGATTTCTTCGGCCGGATCGTGCGCGATGTCGGCAAGTTCATCGCCTACCAGAACGGCACCGGCGCGACCACGCCGCGCGTGTCGCTCTGGCTCACCGGGCTTAAGGAGACGATCGGCCAGCTCCCGGATTTCGTGCGGCTCGCCGCCCGCATGGGCGTGCGCAGCGTCCACCTGCAACGGCTGGTGTTCGACGACGGCGGCTACGGCATGGCGCGCGCGGGCAACTCGCTGTTCGAGAGCACGCGCGCCGAGGAGCAGCAGGCGATCGATGCCGCAGAAGCGCTCGGGGCGGCGCTGGGCGTAACGCTCGACGCGTCGGGCGCGACCGAGCCGGGGCTGAGCTTGAAGCGAGCCGATGCGGGCCAGCCCTGGTCGACCTGCCGGCGTCCGTGGTCGCTGATGTATTTCACCGCGCATGGCCGGGCGCTGCCCTGCTGCATCGCGCCGTTCTCCGTGCGCGGATACAGCAACTACACGCTGGGCGACGCCACCCAGCAGACCTTGCGCGAAATCTGGGACGGCACGGCATACCGGGATTTCCGCGCCGCGCTGTTGTCCGACGCGCCGCCGGCGCCATGCGCCAATTGCGGCTTGCGATGGAGCCTGTAGCGGTCGTCATCCCGACGCTGAACGAGGCGGAGACGATCGCCCGCGTTATCGCCGACATCCCGCGTGACTTCGCCGCCGATATCATCGTCGCCGATAGCGGCAGCACCGACGGCACGCAGGACGCCGCGCGCCGCGCCGGTGCGCGCGTGATCGCGGCGGAGCGCGGCTACGGCCGGGCCTGCGCATTGGCGGCCGCATCCGCCGCTCCGGCGTGCCGGGTTGTCGTGTTTCTGGACGGCGACGGCGCGGACCGTGCCGACCTGATGGCCGAGATCGCGGGCCCGGTGCTGGGTGGCACGCACGACCTCGTGCTGGCGTCCCGGACGCGCGGCGATCGCGAGCCCGGGGCGATGCTCTGGCACCAGATCCTCGCCGGGCGCGCCGCGGGCCTGGCGATGGGCGCACTCTACGGCGTGCGCTACACCGACATGTGCGCCTATCGCGCGATCGGCCGCGCCGCGCTGGACCGGCTCGGCATGCGGGAACTGACGTATGGGTGGAACATCGAGATGCAGATGCGCGCCGCCCGCGCCGGGCTGCGCATCCGCGAAGTTCCGCTACCGTACCGGCGCCGGAGCGGTGGCAAATCGAAGGTCGCGGGTTCGCTTGCGGGCACGTTGCGGGCGGGCAGCCGGATCATCGCCACCTTCGCCCGCGTCGCAACGGCGCGGTCCTGATACGGTCTCCGCTGGATTCGTGCGCGCCTATAGTTCGCCCACGGTTTCCATCTGCACCGGATTGGCGAAGTAGCGAAAGCCGTCACCCTCCTTCGAGACATGTCCGATGCCGGGCCATGCGAAGTGATAGGCCAGCAGCGGAATGCGGTTGGACGCCAGCATGCCCAGGGTGCGCACGCGGCTTTCCGCCGATTGCACCGGGTCCGTGTCATAGGCGAATTGCGTGCGCGGATGTTCGAGCAGCAACACCGGATGATGGGCAAGGTCTCCGACATAGCAAAGCTGCTTGCCGCCGGACTCGATCATGAACACGGAATGGCTGACCGTGTGGCCGGGAGCGGAAAGCACCGTCACGCCCGGAAGGATCTGCTCGTTATCCTTGTAGAAATGGATACGGTCCTTCACCGGCAGAAGGTTCTTGCGCGCCTGATTGAGGAAATGCGGGCGCGCCGGATAGTTGGCCGGAATTTTGCTGTCGTCCGTCCAGTAATCGAAGTCGGGCTGCCCGAGATAGTATTGCGCGTTCGGAAAATTAAGCCCGCCATCGTCGCGCACGAGGCCGCCGCAGTGATCGATGTGGGCGTGGCTCATCACGACCGCATCCACGGCAGCCGGATCGATGCCGCCCTGGCGCA
>JAFAXA010000077.1 GCA_019241425.1 Acetobacteraceae bacterium
TTCCGCCGAGTGCGGCGGCGCCGGGCGCCGTCGTCACGTTGCGCGATCTGCTTACCCACGCGGCGGGGCTCAGCGTGCCAGGTTTTCCCGGCTATGCAGCGGGCGCGCCCGTTCCCACGCTCGTTCAGATCCTCAACGGCGAGCAGCCCGCCAACACCCCGCCGGTTCGCCTGCAAGCGCCGCCCGGCACGCAATGGATGTACTCGGGCGGCGGCTACACGGTGATGCAGCGAATGCTGATCGATGTTTCGCATCAGCGATTCCCGACGCTGATGCAGAACAGCGTGCTGGCCCCGATCGGCATGACGCACAGCACCTACGAGCAGCCGTTGCCGGACGCGCTAAGCCCGGACGCGGCCACGCCCTACGGTTCGGGCGGCGTTCCCGTCGCGGGCGGACCGCACACCTACCCCGAAATGGCTGCGGCCGGATTGTGGTCGACGCCGACCGATCTCGCCCGGTTCGCGATTGCGATCCAGCGCTCGCTCGGCGGCGATGCGAATGGCGTGCTCTCCCAAGAAATGACGGCGCGGATGCTGGTCCCCGGGCCGGGCCGGTTCGGCCTCGGCCTGCTGATCGGCGGCACGCCCGGCAACCCATATTTCACGCATGACGGGGTCAATGCCGGTTTCGAAAGCACTCTGTTCGCCTATGAGCGGACCGGCGAGGGCGCGGTGGTGATGACGAACGCGCGGGGCGGCCAGCGTCTCGCCGAGGCGATCATGCGCAGCATCGCTTCCGTCTATGGCTGGCCGGATTTGCACCCGATCGTTCGCGCGAGCGTCGCGGTCGATCCGGCGATCCTTGCCTCCTATGTCGGCGGTTACGAACTCGCCCCGGCACTCTCCGTCGCCATCACGCTCGAGAATGGCCAGCTCATGGAGCAGGCCACCGATCAGCCAAAATTCCGGATGTTTGCGGAGGCGCCGAACACGTTCTTCCTGAAAGCCGTGAACGCCCAACTGGAATTCGTCCGAGGCGCGGACGGGCAAGTCTCTCGCCTCGTGCTCCATCAGGACGGACGGGACATCAGCGGGGAGCGTATGCCGTAGCCGGTCGCCGCGCCGCGGCGGGCGCGCACGGACCGCTCGGGCCGGGGGGCTTACTCGATGACGATTCGCGGACCGGCGCTCGCCGCTTGCTCGCCGCCGACCTTGGCCCAGACGGCGCGGGCGATCGCCGCATAGGCTTGGGCCGCCGGACTATCCGGCGCCGCCGCGACAACCGGGGTGCCGGCATCCGAAGAGGTGCGGATGTCCAGCAACAGCGGCACCTCGCCCAGGAAGTCGAGACCCAAGCGCTGCGCCTCCAGCCGCGCGCCGCCATGGCCGAAGATCTCGGCGCGATGGCCGCAATTGGGGCAGCAGAACACGCTCATGTTCTCGACAATGCCGAGCACCGGCACCCGCACCTTTTCGAACATGCGAAAGCCGCGCCTTGCGTCGAGCAGCGCGATGTCCTGCGGCGTCGAGACAAGAACCGCGCCCGCCAGCGCCACCTTCTGCGCCATGGTGAGCTGGGCGTCTCCCGTTCCCGGCGGCATGTCGACGATCATGACATCGAGCGGCCCCCACTCGACCTGCCCCATCATCTGTTCGAGCGCGCCCATCACCATCGGGCCGCGCCAGATCATCGGTGTCTCCTCCTCGACCAGAAAGCCGACGGACATGGCCCGCAGACCCCAGGCGGCGACCGGCAGCATCCGGTCGCCCCGCACCTCCGGCTTGCGGGCGACCCCGAGCATCCGGGGCAGGCTGGGCCCGTAGATGTCGGCGTCGAGCAGGCCGATCCGGAGCCCCTGGCGCGCCAGTGCCACTGCGATGTTGACGGCGGCCGTGGACTTGCCGACGCCGCCCTTGCCGGACGCGACGGCGACGATCGCCCGCACATCCGGCAGCAGCAGCGCCGCCTTCCCCGCAGCCGAAGCGGGGGCGGCCGGAGCGGGCGCGTGCCGGGGCCCGCCGCCGCCGGCCGGGGCCGGTGCGGGCGAATGCGAGGTCAGGACGGCGGTGACGTTGCTGACCCCCGGCACGCGCCCGACCACCGCTTCCACCTGACGCCGGACCGCCTCCATGGCCGGCGCGCGCGCGCGGTCCGTCAGCAGCGCGACCTGCACCAGCCCGCCCCGCACCTCGATGCTTTCCACCAGGCCGGCGGCCACGATATCGCGCCCGCTCGCCGCATCGCCGACCGATCGCAGCACATCCCGCACCGTATCGGCTGTGGGGGCGCCCGCTCGTGTTCCCGTCATCCGCTTGCAAATCCCGTCCTGGGTGTGTCTATACCGCGCAGCCGTCACCGCCCTCGCACCGGATATGGCGCATACGGCACGCTCCGCCAAACGCCGCATCCGGCGGCCCGTTACCGGCGGTGAATGGATGGAGTACTCACACTCCCGATGTCTTGGAACAATGGCGGCCAGAGCCCGTGGGGCAGTCCCGGGGGCGCGGGCGGAGGCGGCGGCAACGGCGGCCGGCCGCCCGGTGGCAAGAGCCCGTGGGGCGGCGGCGGGCCAAATTCGCTGCCCGATCTCGATCAGATCATCGCCCGGCTGCAACGCTTCGTGCGCGGCATTCTGCCGGGCGGCGGGGGCAACGCGGGCGGCCGCGGCGCCGTTCTGCTGGTCGCGGTCGCCGTCGTGCTGTGGCTTGCGAGCGGCTTCTACCGGGTCCAGCCGGACGAGATCGGCGTCGTGCTGCGCTTCGGCGCCTTCGATCGTACAACCCTGCCCGGCCTCAATTACCACATCCCGTGGCCGGTCGAGACCATCTACCGGCCCGCGGTGACCCGCATCAACCGGATCGAGGTCGGCTACCGGTCGGCTGGAGGCGACGCGAGCAGCGGCTCCGCGCGCGACGCGGCGGCCCGCAACCTGCCGGAAGAAAGCCTGATGCTGACCGGCGACGAGAACATCATCGACATCAATTTCGCCGTGTTCTGGCGCATCCGCGACGCCACTGCGTATCTCTTCAACACCCGCCTGCCGGCCGTCACCGTGAAGGCGGTGGCGGAAAGCGCCATGCGCGAGGTGATCGGGCGGACGCCGATCCAGCCCGCGCTGACCGAACTCCGCGCCACCATCGAATCGGAGGTGATGAAGGAAACGCAGACGATCCTCGACGCCTACAGCATCGGGGTGGAGATCACCCAGGTTCAGCTGCAAAAGGTCGATCCGCCGACCGCCGTGATCGAGAGCTTCCGCGACGTGCAGCGGGCGAACACCGACGCCGACCGGATGCGCAACGAAGCCGAAGCCTACCGGAACGACATCGTGCCCCGTGCGCGGGGTGACGCCGCGCGGATCGTCGCGGAGGCCGAAGGCGCCCGGCAGGCGAGCATCGTCGAAGCGACCGGGCAGACGAACCGGTTCATGAGCGTGCTCGCCGCCTACCGCGAAGCCAAGGACGTCACCCTGCAACGCATGTATCTGGAAGCGATGCAGGATCTGCTGTCGCACACGCCGAGCGTGGTGGTCGATGACAGCCTGAAAGGGGTTGTGCCGTTCCTGCCGCTCGGGGAACCGGGCCGCGCCGGCGCGGTCGCCGCTTCACCCGCCGCGCCGGGGCCACCATCCTCGGCGGCGGGCGTCCAGCCGAGGGCTTCCCGATGAGACGCCTCGCCATTCCCGCGGCCGCGTTGGCGGCCGTGCTGATCGCCGCGGCGGCGCTGTCCTTGTTCACGGTGCAGCAAACCGAGCAGGTCCTGATCACCCAGTTCGGGCGTCCCGTGCGCGTGATCGAGGTGCCCGGCCTGCACGTCCGATTGCCGCTGGTGCAGACGGTCATTCCGTTCGACCGGCGGCTGCAAAACTTCGAAATGCCGGGCGAGGAGGTCATCCTCGGCGATCAGCGCCGGCTGATCGTCGACAGCTTCACCATGTACCGGATCATCAATCCGCTGCAATTCTATCAGGCGATCGGCGCTATCCAGGAGAACCTGAATGGGCGGCTCGGCTCGATCGTCTCGTCGTCGCTCAGGCGGGTGCTCGGCAATAACTCGTTGCTCGCCGTGCTGTCGGCGGACCGGGCGCATATCATGGCGGCAATCAGGGACCAGGTGAACGAGGAGATGCGCGGCTTCGGCATCGCGATCGAAGACGTCCGCATCCGCCGCGCCGATCTACCGGAGGAGAACACGCAGGCGATCCTGAGCCGCATGCAGTCCGAGCGCGAGCGGATCGCCCGCCAGGCCCGGGCCGAAGGCGCCGAGGCATCGGCCCGCATCCGCGCCGGCGCCGAGCGGGACCGCACCGTGCTGCTCGCCGAGGCCCAGGCAAAGGCCGACGGCCTGCGCGGGGAGGGTGAGGCGACGGCGAGCCGCACCTATGCCCAAGCGTATAGTCAGGACGCGGGGTTCTTCTCGACCTGGCGGACCATGCAGGCTTATCGGGCGGCGTTCGCCTCGGGCAACGGCGCGCGGCTCGTCCTCACGCCCGGCAACGATTTTCTCCGGCTGCTGCAGAACGGCCCGCCCGCCCCCGCCCCCTGAGCGCGCCCTTCCGTCTGCGCTTGGGGCCGGCCGCGCATTGCGGGCCCGGCAACTCTCCCCCATATCGCCCGGATCCGGCCCAATCGAGGAATCAGTCTGATGCGTCTTGCTCCGTCGCGCACCCCGGCCCCAAGCCGACCCCGCAGGCGAGGCATCCGGGCCGCCTTGCTCGCCGCCACGGCCCTGGCGGCGGTCACGGGCGTTGCCGGCCTGGGCGGGAGCGGTCTCGGCCCCCCAGCGGCGGTCGCCCGGCCGGCGCCGGACAGCTTCGCCGATCTCGCGCAACAGCTTCTTCCGGCGGTGGTCAACATCTCCTCGTCCACCTCCGTGCAGGCGCGCGGCGGCATACCGGGGCCGGAGATCCCGATGTTCCCGCCGGGCTCGCCCTTCGAGCAATTCTTCAAGGATTTCCTCGACCGCAACCGTCCAGGCGGCCATCCCGGGGTGCCCGGCATGCCGGGCCAGCCCGGGCCACAAGGGCAGCAGCAGACCCCGGCGCCTCCGGAGCGCCGGATGCAGAGCCTCGGATCGGGCTTCATCATCGACCCGGCCGGCATCGTCGTGACCAACAATCACGTGATCGAGGGAGCGGACGAGGTCACGGTCACTCTCCAAGACAACACGGCCCTCAAGGCGACGGTGATCGGGCGCGACGAGCGGGTCGATGTCGCGGTGCTGAAGGTCACCACCGAGCATCCGCTGACCGCGGTGCCGTTCGGCGATAGCGACAAGGAGCGCGTGGGCGACTGGGTGCTCGCCATCGGCAACCCGTTCGGCCTCGGAGGCACGGTCACGGCGGGCATCGTGTCGGCGCGCGGCCGCGATATCCGGCAGGGACCCTATGACGACTTCATCCAAACCGACGCGGCCATCAACCGGGGTAATTCCGGTGGTCCGTTGTTCAACATGGAAGGCCAGGTCATCGGCATCAACACGGCGATCTACTCGCCGTCCGGCGGCTCCATCGGCATCGGGTTCTCGATCCCGGCCAACATGGCGCATAACGTCGTCGACCAGCTCCGCCAGTTCGGCCATGCGCGGCGTGGCTGGCTCGGGGTGCGCATCCAGCAGGTGACGCCGGACATCGCGGAAAGCCTCGGCCTCAAGGATTCGGGCGGCGCGATGGTTGCCGGCGTCAACGATGGCGGCCCGGCGGATGAAGCTAAAATTCGCAACGGCGACGTTATTATCAAGTTCAACAATCAGGACGTGAAGGAGATGCGCAACCTGCCGCGCATCGTCGCCGAAACGCCGATCGGCATCAACGTCCCCGTCATGATCTGGCGCGACGGCCAGCAGCAAACCTTGCAGGCGAAAGTCGGCGAATTGCCCGACGATCAGCAGCAGGTCGCCGACGCGTCGGCGACCGCTCCGAGCAAGCAGAGCGCCGCCAACCAGACGACGCTCTCCGGTCTGGGCTTACAGGTGTCGCCGATCACGCAAGATGCCCGCGAGAAATATCAGCTTGGCCCGGATCTGAAGGGCGTCGTGGTCACGGGCGTCGATGCGAGCGGCTCGGCCGCCGAGCGCGGGATCAAGGTCGGCGACGTGATCGTGGAGGTGGGCTCGCCCCCCGAGCCGGTCGGTTCGCCGACCGAGGTGCAGAACCGGGTCGACAGCGTGCGCAAGCAGAACCGCAAATCGGTGCTGATGCTGATCCAGGGCCAGGAAGGCGCCCCGCGCTGGGTTCCGCTGACGATCGGCGACGTTGGCGGCGGCGAAAAGGGCAAGCCGGGCTAACCTTCCGCCGCACCGGGCGGTCACGCCTACCCGAGCCCGCCCACAATTGGGCGGGCTCGTTGCGTTTCGGGGTGCTCCGATCGTCGACGTTTGCCCTAATACGTAACGTCTACATTCTGTTTCGCCGCGTTCCGTTCAGAATGCGGGAAACGCTTCGTTTTGCGAGAAGCGTGAACCGTTTCAGGTAAAACGACTTATTGCTTTCAAGTAGCGTTGTTTCTGTTCTTGCCCCGGCGGTGTCGAGGGTGCTAGACCCGGCGCATCGGGAGATACCATCCGGAACTTCGGCAGGTCGGTTGGTTTTGAACTGTACTTGTAAGTAATCGGTGCAGGTGCCTGCTGCCAGGCGCTTTTGTCGCTTGGTTTCTCCCGTTACCGTCGGCCACGCGGCAATGTTGCGGGGCGCCGAGGGTCGTCTCCATACCTTGCTTCTGGCTCCTCACTCTGATCCGAACCCCACCGCCGGACTGATCCACGGGACCGGCTTGCGCTGACCTCAACCCCTTCCGGGCGCGCGTGCGCGTGGCTTCCGCATGCGTGCGCCCTTGTTTCGAGCCAACGGAAAGCAGCAGCATGACGCAGACAACTTGGGATCCATCAACCAATCGCGGCGAGATACTGTCGAACGGCAACAGAACTGCAACCGACCCCGGCAATAGCGGGGTCGTGGACGTGGAAGGCACCACGCCGGTCGGTTCTGGCCAGAAAGTGTTTGTCGAGTACGACGTCTCGGGCGGCGGCACCGGCACCGGTCTGGCGGTTGGGTTTGCAACGCAGCCCTTCGACGGCGTGACCGACGCCAACGATCCGGCCCCCAACGGGCTTCCGCTCGGCAACCACCTGACCAATCCCTATCCGAGCTACGCGACGTCCGTCACCGCCGGCTATGACGGGGGGATCGGCATCGGCGGTTACTTCGTCTTCGAACCGCACCGTGGCATCAACCAGTGGCAGGACGGGAGTTACGTCGATCTTGCCCTCGACACGGTCAATAACCGGTTCTGGGTCTACTCAAGCTCGACCGGCGAATGGAACAACAGCAGCAGCGCAGACCCTGCCACGAACACCGGCGGCATCGACGCCTCAGCGGTCGCGGGCCAGACGCTGTTTCCGCTGGTGACCGGCTGGACCAAGGGCGGCGGCACCGCGACGATCAATGGCGGATCGGCCGGTTTCCGTGGCGACGTGCCGTCCGGATTCACCGCGCTCGATGATCTCGGCAGCGGATCGGGGGGCGGCGGCAGCTCGGGCGGGGGCGGCGGCGGTTCGGGCGGCGGCAGTGGCTCCGGCAACGGATCGCCGTCTACGGTCTATCTCGGGTCCGGTTCCGATACGCTCTCCTTGCAGATCGCCGAGGATGCCTGGAACGGCGACGCCCAGTTCACCATCTCGATCGACGGGCACCAGATCGGCGGCACGCAGACCGCCACCGCATCGCACGCGGCCGGCCAGAGCCAGACCTTCAACGTGAGCGACGATCTCGGGTCGGGCAACCACACGGCCACCGTCAACTTCGTCAACGACGCGTGGGGCGGTACTGCCTCCGCCGACCGCAATCTCTATGTCGAGGGCGCGACGATCGACGGAACATCGGTACCCTCGTCCAACTTCACCGAATATCAGGGCGGCCCGCAAAGCTTCAGCTTCGCGACGGGATCGTCCGGCGGCACCGGTGGCTCGCCGCCCGGTTCGGTCACGATCGGCCAAGGCAGTGATACGTTGGCGCTACAGGTGTCGGAGGACGCCTGGATGGGCAACGCGCAATTCACCGTCTCCGTCGATGGCAGGCAGATCGGTGGCACGCAGACGGCGGCCGCCGATCATGGCTCGGGGCAGACACAAACCTTCGACGTTCTCGGCAGTTTCGGCGCCGGCCACCATACCGTGTCTGTCGACTTCCTGAACGACGCCTGGGGCGGCACGGCTCAGACCGACCGCAATCTTTACGTGACGAGCGCAAGCATCGACGGCCAGAGCATCCCGGGCGCGTCACTCACGGAATACGCGGGCGGACCGCAAAGCTTCGCGTTCTCGCTCAACTCCTAGATACGGCTCGAAACCCGTGCCCGCCCGGACGGCGGCACAAGTTCGGCAGTTCGGCATTCTCCCCGCACGCGGAGCAGGCGATCGCCTGCTTCGACGTGCGTGAAGCTTTGATGACGGCGGAAAACGTGGGCGTTGCTCCGGCTTTCTAGATTGGCCCACACGTTTCTCCTCGCACGGTCCCGAATGTCCGCTCTCGCCGCCACGCCGCCGCTTCTGCAGGCCGCCCTGTTTGTCTGCTTTCTTCTCGTCTGCGCGTTCGAGTTCGCCAACGGATTTCACGACACCGCGAATGCCGTCGCGACGGTGATCTATACCAACTCCTTGAAGCCCAGGATCGCGGTCGTTCTATCCGCGGTAATGAACTTCCTCGGCGTGATCATCGGCGGCATCGCGGTTGCCTACGCTCTGGTCGAGATCCTGCCCGCCGATGTTCTCTCGCCGCCGAACGGCAGCCCCGCCGTGCCGATGCTGGTCTCGTTGTTCCTCACGGCCCTCGGCTGGAACATTCTGACCTGGTGGTTCGGCATCCCCAATTCGAGTTCCCATTGCATCATCGGCGCGCTCATCGGGGTCGCGATCGGCGACGCGCTCGTGAACGCGCGCAATGTCGGAGCGACGGTGGACTGGGACCAGATCTGGAACGTGCTGCGCTCGCTGGCGATCTCGCCGGTTTTGGGCTTCATCGGTGCCGGGCTGCTGTTTCTGCTCGTCAAGCATCTGATCCGCGACCCGCATCTGTTCGAGCCGCCGGAAGGCGACCGGCCACCCGCGGGTTGGGTGCGCGGCCTGCTCGTTCTGACCTGTACGGGCGTGAGTTTCGCGCACGGCACGAATGACGGGCAGAAAAGCATCGGCTTGATCATGCTGACGGTGATCGGCTTGATGCCCGCTGCATTTTCCCTCAATCCCGCCGCGGATCAGCAAATCCGGCATCTACCCGAGACGGCGCGCAGCGCGGCGCCGCTGATCGAGAAATACGGCAGTGACCAGAAGAAGGAGGCGCTCGACGCGATCCAGCGATTGGAACAGGACGGCCCCGCTCTCGCGTCTGCGGGCGCAAATATCGGCAGCGGCGAAGGATCCGAGGGCGTTCCCTCGGCCGCCGGCCCGGGCGCCGGCAACGGAACGACCGCGGGTCAGTCGAAGCCGGCGGCGATCCGCGCCGGTATTCGCAGCGATGTCTATCAGGTCGTGTCCGAACTGAAGCAGGTCGCAAAGGACAAAGGCGTGCCTGCGGACGCGAAAGCCGAGGCAGGCAGGCTGCGCGGCGAACTCCGGCCAGCCGTCGAATACGCGCCCTGGTGGGTGCGCGTGCTCAGCGCGCTGTGTATCGGCTGCGGCACCATGATCGGCTACAAGCGCATCGTGCAAACGCTTGGCGAACGGCTGGGCAAGATGCACCTGACGCCCGCGCAGGGGGCTTCGGCCGAACTGGTCGGCGCGGGGCTGATTGCAACGGCCGGCTTCACCGGCCTGCCGGTCAGTACGACGCACATCATCACATCGGGTGTCGCCGGAACCATGGTCGGCGCGCGAGCCGGCGTGAATCGCGGCATGATCATGCGGATCGTGCTGGCCTGGGTGCTGACGCTGCCGGTCACGATCGCCGCCGCCGCCGGCCTGTTCTACCTCATGCGGAGCGTCTGACCGGCAAGCCCCGCGCCGGTACACTCACTCGAATGGATAATAACGGAAGCTCACCATCACGATGTTGTCGTCGGTGCTGGGACCGCCGCCAACGCCACTGAAGATGTCGCGCTTGACGTAAGCGTATTGCGCGCCAAGCCGCATCGATCCGTAATTGCCCTTGAGGAACGTCCACCAAGCGCCCAGCGTACCCTCGACGAGCCCGGATGTATTGGCAACGCAACCGGCCGTGCTCAGCTCGATAGAGCACCCGGTGTTCACGTAGAGCGGGCTGCCGTAACCGAAGCCCCTTCCGCCCGATACGAATGCGGCGCGATCGATGATCTGCTCGGTCCCGCCGTACGCGTAGATCTGCACACGGGGCGTGATCTTCGACGTGAAGCCCGCGAGCGCCATGACCTCGGGCAGCGGCTTGGCGCTGCCGGATTGGCTGACGGTCGCGTCCGGCAACTGGCCGCTGCCGTAGCGGCCGATCCCCTCGCCCGCGAGCGCGCTTGCCTGAAAATTCAGCCGGTCATTGCCGAGCACCGGCAGCAGCACCGCAGCGCCGCCGCCGCCGGCCACCGTTGTTTCGTTCTGTCCCGATCCGAGGCTGGAAACGCGGGTCCGGAACAGCCGCCCGACGCCGTACGCCTCGTAATGACCGAAACCCGGGTCCCATGTTGCCTTGACCACGAGATCCGGCGCGACGTCGCTGCTGTAATTGGTCGACGAACTGAAGCCGCTGCCGCCCGCACTGGTCGTCGTGACCGTGCGGCCCGTAACGCCGGTCCCGTTCGGACCGACATAGTAGTTGGTCTGCGGTTCTTCGAGCGACGCACCGAGCCAGATGCGATCCTCGTCCAGGCTCTTCGCGACCCGGAGCTGCGCCTGCCGCGCCCAGTCGAAGCCAACCACGTATTGCGCGTCGATTGTGAGCGGAATGTTCTCCTGCCGCGGCACCATGCCGTTCTTGCTCATGGTGAGCAGGCTCCAAGCCTGCCCCCCGAGCACGTGCAGACCCCAATCGGAATTGTCGTATGTTGCATAGGCCTGCCGGACGCGCGGCACGTAGCTGTTGCTTTCAAGCGAGTTCGAGTTGGCGCCGGCGCCCTGCAAGTCGAATTCGCCGTAGGCCGCCACGCTCTCCGTGTCGCTCGGCTTGCCGCCGATCAGCAAGGACAGCCGGCTTTGCCGCGCCGTGCCCCGGAACTCCGTTTGGTGATATTGCGGGCTATTCGGCAGCGGAATCGCGTTGAAGTTGGAGGCGATATCGGCGGTCTCGTTGCGGCTTCTGAAAATCCCGGCCGCCTCGACGAAGCCGCCGAGTTGCACGGAAACGCCGCCGAGCTGGAACTGCCCGGGCGGTGAAGGCGGGGACGGCGGCGCGGCAACGGCTTGCACGGCCGGAGCCGGTCCAACCGCAGCGCCCGGCGGCGCCGCTTGCCCGTATTGCGGGTTCTGGCCCGGTGAGAGCGGCGCGGCCCGAGGCGCGATGGTGGTCTGAGCGGCGCGGGTTTCCGCTTCGCGGGCGCGGGTGCTCTCGCGCGCTACCTGCGCTTGCGCGTTGTGCAGTTCCCTTGTCACTTGCTGCAACTGCGATTGCAACGATTTGATCTGCGCCTCGATCGCGGAAATGCGCGCGTCGCTGCTGTCCGTTTGCGCCCGCGCGGGCGCCGCGAGCCAGAAGGGAACACTGGCGATCGTCGAAGCCAAAAGCCACGTCTTCCGATGAGTCATGCGTGAAGCTGCCCGCGAACGGGCCGGCGAGACCAATCTCCGCCGGCACGGGCAGGACGCTAAGCACGCTCACCCCGGTCGGTGATGACAGTTCGGTTTCGATGATATGAAAGCTGCAAGCGTCAGCTTACCGGCGTAGAGCTGTGTCCTTAATGCAGCTTCACTTCCGGCTCCGCGCCGTGGGAGATGCGGCGCGACAAGGTGCTGAGTGCGGTCTTCACGGTCCCGTGCAGCGCCATCTCGTGCATCTTGTGCAACGAGCGATACATCAGCCGGGCGAAATAGCCCTCGATGAACATGCTCTTGCCGACCAAAAATCCCATCAGGCTGCCGACCGTGCTGTACTCGCCGAGCGACACGAGCGAGCCGAAATCGCGATACACGAACGGCTTCATCGGCCGCCCCGCCAGATGTTTCGGCAGTTCCTTATACAAATGCGACGCCATTTGGTGCGCCGCCTGCGCCCGCGGCGGCACCGGCGCGTCGTGTCCGGGACGGGGCGCTGCGGCTGCGTCGCCGATCGCGAAGATGTCCGGGTCGGTGACACTCTGCAGCGTCGGCGTGACGACGATCTGGTTGATCCGGTTGGTCTCGAGTCCGAGCGTCTTCAGCACCTCCGGCGCTTTCACCCCGGCGGACCAGACCACCAGTTCCGACGGAATAAAAGTGCCGTCGGCAAGGCAGACGCCATCCGCCCGCACCTCGCTGACGCGCGCGCTCGTGCGAACCTCGACCCCGAGCTTGCCAAGCAGGGCGAGCGTCGTCTCCGATATGCGCTCGGGGAGCGCGGGCAATACGCGGGAGGCCGCTTCGATCAGGATGATCTTGACGTCCCGCTCGACGTCGATCTTTTCGAGGCCGAACGAAATCACCTGCCGCGCTGTTTTGTGCAGTTCCGCCGCCAGTTCGGTTCCGGTCGCGCCCGCCCCGATCACCGCGACATGCAGCTGCCCGGCCTGAACCGGCGCCTCCTGCGCATGGGCGCGGACGCAGGCATTGACCAGCCGGTGATTGAACCGGATCGCCTGTTCGAGCGTCTCCAGCGGCACCGCGTATTGTGCGGCTCCGGGTGTGCCGAAATCGTTGGTCACGCTGCCGATCGCAATCACGAGCGTATCATACGGGATGGCACGGGCGGAGGTGATCTCGCGCCCCTCCGCGTCGTGGGTTGCCGCCAGCTTCACGCATTTCTTCTCGCGGTCGATGCCCGTCATGGCGCCGTACTGAAACCGGAAATGGTGCCAATGCGCCTGCGCCATGTAGTTCAGTTCGTGCGCGCCCGAATTCATGCTTCCCGCCGCGACCGCATGCAGCATGGGTTTCCAGATGTGGGTGCGCCCGCAATCGATCAGCGTGATGTCGGCGCGGCGGCGCTTGCCGAGCTTGTCGCCGAGCCTCGTCGCCAACTCGCTTCCCGCCGCACCGCCCCCGACGATGACGATCCGGTGCAGCCGGTCGGCCGCGCGCGCCTCCTGTGTGGTCATGTCGTTCGGCACGATCGCTCTTCCTCTCGGGCCGGGTAAGGTGAGCGACGTGGGACGGCCCGTCCAGCACCCGCGATCAGTTACCGAACAGGTGCAAGACGATTTCCCGCCGGTGCGGCGCGGTCCGATGCTCGAACAGGTAGATGCCTTGCCAGGTGCCCAGCACCGGCCGCCCGCGCTCAACGGGGATCGAAAGCTGCACAGCCGTGAGGACGCTGCGGATATGCGCGGGCATGTCGTCCGGCCCTTCCGCGCTATGCGTGTATCGCCCGCCGCCGTCGGGCACCAGCCGCTGGAAGAAGGCGAGCAGGTCGGTCCGCACGTCCGGGTCGGCGTTCTCGCCGACCAGCAGGCTCGCCGAGGTGTGGCGGCACCAGAGTGTCAGCAGGCCGGTCGCGATGCTCTGGGCGGCGGTCCACCCGGCCACCTCCGTCGTGATTTCGATCAGTCCGCGGCCGGGCGTGGCGACGATGAGATGATGGATCGACTGGCGCATGCAGTCTGCCAAACATCGCAGGGCCGCTAGGGTTCGCGGTCGCGGGCACGCGGCGGCGGCAGCCACACCCAGGGCCGGTCGCCGCGCGCGGCCCGGTCCGACAGGATCACGACGCTCTCCGGTTTCAGCCACACCGCCTGTGCTCCGCTCCGCCACACGGTGAAGCGGTCGATCAGCCTGGGCCACGGCTTCGGGCAGAGCCCGCGCGCGGGCGCCGCCGAGACCAGCACGGCGACCTCGCCGCACCAGGGCGGGTGCGCGGAGTCGCGCACGAGCAGCGCCGCCTCGGAATCCGGGCGCGGGCGCAGCCTGCAAGCGCCGTCCCGGCACTCAACCGCCTCGATCCCGGCCGACCCGAGCGTTCCCGCATGGCCGAGGCCGAGATATTGCTGCCATTCCTCCACCGTAAATTTGTCGGCTCGCTCCGTCTGCTCGACGAACAGGCCGGCCGCCGTCCGCAAGCCGATCAGTTGCGCGTCGGGCGAAACGAGGAGATCGGGCGGGTTCGCCGTCAACGGTGACAGCAGCCCGGCCAGCAGAACCGGCAACGCCGCGAGTCGCCAGCGTGTGCGCCAAAGGCCGAGCCAGGCAATGCCGAACCCGACCAGCGCGAGACCCCAGCCGGGCATGTGCGGCACGTCGAGCGTCGCCGCCGGCAGCGCCGCGGTGTGGCGGGCGATCCACAGGATCGCCTCGATGCCCCAGCCCATCGGGAGCAGCGGCAGCCATTCGAGGCCGAACGGCATGGCGGCGAGCGCGAGCAGCCCGAGCGGCATGACCCAAACGGCGGTCAGCGGCACGGCGGCCATGTTGGCGAGAATGAAATAAAGCTGGATATGCCCGAAATGGTAGGCGCCGAACGGCGCCGAGGCGGTGCCGGCGAGCAGGCTGGTAAGGCCGAGCAGCGCCAAATGGTGCAGCAAGCCGCGAACCCGCCCGCCGCTGCCCCTGAGCGCCCGCAATTGCGGCCGCAGCACCTCGTAGCCGGCGATCAGCGCCAGCACGGCGGAGAAGCTCATCTGGAAGCTGACGCCCGGCACCTCCTGCGGCGAGAGCAGCATCAGGATGGTCGCCGCCAGCGCCAGCGCCCGGAGCGAGATGCCCCGGCGCCCGGCGAGCACCCCGGCGGTGTAGAGCGCCGCCATCAGGAAGCTGCGCATGATCGGCACGTGCATGCCGGTCAGCACCATATAGGCGCCCCCGGCCGCCAGCGCGGCCAGCGCCGCCACCTGCTTCGCCGGCCAATGGAGGGAGGCGTATTCGGACCAGCCGAGCAGCCGCCGCGTCCCTCCCATCACCAGCCCCATGACGATCCCGATATGCAGCCCGGCTACCGCCAGCAGGTGGGCGAGGCCGGAGTCGCGGAATGCCGTCCGGTCGGCGGCCGGAATGCCGGCGGTCAGGCCGGTCAGCAAGGTGGTCGCGATCGCCCCGTCCGCGCCCGGCAGCACGGCCGCGATGCGTCCGGCGATCGTCGCCCGCAGCCACTGCACCCAAGTTGCGAAGCGGCCCGGCGCGGCCGCCTCCAGCCGCTCCGCATAGCCGAGCGCGAAACCCGATCCGGCGAGCCCGGAAAAGAACGCGTCCCGCTGCAGATCCCAGCCGCCCGGATAGGCAGGCGGCGACGGCGCCCGGATCAGCGCCCTGACCCGCATTGTGTCGCCCGGTTCGAGGGAAACCGCGTCGGCGTCGCGCAGCCGCACCCGGACCCAGCGCCGGAGCGGCGCCTCGGCATCGTCCAGCCGGACATTCTCGATCGAGACGCGCCGGCCGCCCGGCAACAGCTCCATCGCCCGCACCGTCCCGGTGATGGTGACCGCCTTTTTCGGCAGCGTCTCGACCGGCAGCGCCCGCCCCGTCGAGAATTGCGCCGAGGTGAAGCCGAGCGCGGCGGCGGTGACCGCCAGCAGGCAGGCGCGCGGGACCGGAAGCCGCCGCGCCAGCAGCGCGCCCGCCAGCGACGGCACCGCTACCGCGGCGCCCCACCACGGCGCAGGCTCGGCCGCCAGCGCGAAGTACCAAAGCACGCCGGCACCCATGAACACGGGCAGCCACAGCCCCCACCGGCCACGCTCGGCCTCCTGCAGGGACGCGAACCACCCCGCGACCCGGGACGGCGCGGGAAGCGCGAAGGAAACCCCGGACATCGGCCGGGGCATAACGGCCAATGATTGCCGTTCGGAAAAGCCCTGTTCGAGAACGGCGTCGCTCCTTAGGTAGCGGCGCATGACCGTGCGCACCCGCTTCGCCCCCTCGCCGACCGGCTTGCTGCATATCGGCAGCGCCCGCACCGCCTTGTTCAACCTGCTGTTCAGCCGTCATCACGGCGGCGAATACCTGTTGCGGATCGAGGACACCGATCGCCAGCGGAGCACGGAGGCCAACACCGCCGTGATCCTGGACGCGCTCGACTGGCTCGGCTTGTCGCCCGACCAGCCGCCCGTGTTTCAGTCCACCCGCGAGGCCCGCCACGCGGAGGCCGCCCAGGCCCTGGTGGAGGCGGGCCGCGCCTATCGCGCCTACGACACGCCGGAGGAACTGGCGGCGATGCGCGAACAGGCCCGCGCCGAGAAGCGGCCGCCGCGCTACGACGGACGGTGGCGGGACCGGCCCGAGGCGGAGGCACCGCCCGGCATCCGGCCGGCCATCCGGCTGCGCGCGCCGCGCGAGGGCGAGACGGTGGTCGAGGATCTCGTGCAGGGAACCGTCCGCGTCGCCAATGCCGAGATGGACGACCTCATCATCCTGCGCAGTGACGGCACGCCGACCTATCTGCACGCGGTCGTCGTGGACGACCACGACATGGGCATCACCCACGTGATCCGCGGCGACGACCATCTGACCAACACGTTCCGGCAGGTGCAGATCTACCGGGCGCTCGGCTGGGAGCCGCCGGCGTTCGCGCACATCCCCCTAATCCATGGGGCGGACGGGGCGAAGCTTTCGAAGCGCCACGGCGCGGTTTCGGTGCTCGAATTCCGGGACGCGGGTTTCCTGCCCGAGGCCGTGTGCAACTATTTGCTGCGCCTCGGCTGGGGGCACGGCGATGCCGAAATCCTGGATCGCGACGAAGCCATAAGGCTGTTCGATCTCGGCGGCGTCGGCCGCGCGGCGAGCCGGATGGACTACGCCAAGCTCACCCATCTGAATGGCGTCCACCTGCGCCGGACCGACGACGACCGGCTCACCGGCGAGGTGCTGACGCGGCTGGCCGCGCGGCCGGATCTGCGGGTCGGCGACACGGTGCAGGCACGCATTCGCGCGCTGATGCCGTTCCTCAAGGAACGGGCTGGGACGCTGGTCCAGCTTGCCGACGCCGCCGCCTTCCTCGCCCGCCAGCCGCCGCTGCCGTTCGACGACAAGGCCGCGTCCTTGCTCACCCCGGAAAACCGCACGCGCTTGCGCGAACTCGGTGCGGTGCTTGCCGAAACGGCGTTTTCCCGCACATCGGTGCATGCCGCCTTGTCGGCGTTCGCCGAGCGCTCCGGTCTCAAGCTCGGCCAGGTGGCGCAACCGCTGCGCGCCGCCTTGACCGGCAGCACCGCGAGCCCGCCGATCGACGTGACCCTGGAAGTCCTCGGCCGGGAGGAGTCGTTGAACCGGATCGCGGCCGCGAACGCCGGCAACTAGTCACAGCCGCAACCGGTTTGCCGGGCCAGGAGAAGGGCGGCGGCATTCTTGACACCCATCCTACCCAAGGTTAGCAACACCTGCCTTCTTGCAATAGGTTTTGCGGCGCGCTGCCTCGGAGCAGATTGCGGAGAGCGGACATGAACGAGAACCCGGACGGAACCGGTCCTCCGAGGGGAGGAGAACCGTCGTTCGAGGAGCGGCTGCGGGCCGCGCGCGGGCGAAAGCGGCTGGATGAGCCGCCGGCGTCGCGCGGCGGTTCGGCGGCGGGCGGTGGTTTCGGCCAGTCTCCATTGGGGATCGGCCTGCGCGTCGGGGTCGAGATGGTGGCCGCCATGGCGGTCGCCGTCGGTATCGGCTGGGCGCTGGATCATTGGCTGCACACCGCGCCGCTGTTCATCGCGCTGTTCGTTCTTCTGGGAGGCGCGGCCGGAGTTCTCAACGTTTGGCGCATGTTCGCGCCGAGACCAGAGAGGACGCCGCGGGCGTGACGTTCAAGAGTGGCCCGTCCTGGGCCGCGACGAGGGGAGATTAGCGGCGTGGAGCCGGCAGAACCCACAATCGATGCGCTCGGCCAGTTCAGGCTGTTTCCATCCCTCGGCATGCTGGGCCGTTCGGTGAACTTCACCCAGGCCAACACCTTCATGGTGATCGGCGGGCTGCTGACGATGGCGCTCCTGTATTACGGGATGCGGCCGCGCGCGATCGTGCCGGGGCGGCTGCAATCGGCGGCCGAGCTTGCCTACAATTTCATCTACGACATGTGCGTTTCGCAGGTCGGCGAGGAAGGAAAGCGCTTCTTCCCGTTCGTGTTCACGCTGTTCTTTTTCGTGCTGATGGGCAATTTGCTCGGGCTGCTGCCCTACGCCTTCACCTACACGAGCCACATCGCCATCACCGGCGCGCTGGCGCTGATGGTGATTGTTGTCGTCACGATCGTCGCCATCCGCGAGAACGGCACCCACTTCTTCACCGAATACTTCTTCCCGGCCGGCACGCCCAAGGCGCTGGCGCCGCTGATCATTCCGATCGAGGTGATCTCCTATCTGTCGCGGCCGGTGAGCCTGTCCATCCGCTTGTTCGCGAACATGGTGGCGGGCCACGTCATGTTCGAAGTTTTCGCGACCTTCACCGTGATGCTGGCCGGTCTCGGCTTGTTCGGACCGCTGATCGCCGTGGGTCCGGTCGTCATCAACGTCGCACTGGTCGGCTTCGAGTTGCTGGTCGCCTGCCTGCAAGCCTACGTGTTCGCTATTCTCACCTGCATCTACCTGCACGACGCTGTGCATCTACACTAGGCGTCGCCGGGCCTCCACTCCCCTCTGTCGCCGACAACAAAGGACGAAACTCATGGAAGTCGCAGCCGCCAAAGCTCTCGGAGCCGGTATCGCCGTTATCGCGCTGGCCGGCGTCGGTGTTGGCATCGGCAACATCTTCTCCTCGCTGGTGTCGAGCATCGCCCGCAACCCGACCGCCCGCGACCAGGTGTTCGGCCTCGGCATTCTGGGATTTGCGCTGACGGAAGCGGTGGCGCTGTTCGCGCTGCTGATCGCGTTCCTGATCCTGTTCACCTGATCGTCTTCGTTGCTGACGTTCCGGGCGCCCTCCGGCGTCCGGGAACGATCATGTCAGGAAGCATCATGTCCCGCCGGCTCTTTCCTCCCTGCCGCTTCGCTTGCCTCGCGGCGGCGCTGTTGCTTCTTTCCGGTGCCGCCGCGTCGGCGGCCGAGGGAATGCCGCAGCTCAACTTCGCAAACCCTCTCACCCTGGCGCAGATCGTCTGGGGCGCCATCATCTTCGCGGTGCTCTACGTGATCTTCGCCCGGTCCTCGCTGCCGCAGGTCGCGGAGGTGCTGGCGAACCGCGAGACCCGCATCACCGGCGACCTCGAAGCGGCGCGCGACGCTAAGGCGGCGGCCGATACGGCGGTTGCCGAGGTCAACGCGGCAACCGCCCGGGCGCGTTCGGAAGCGCAAGCGTCCATCAACGCGGCCGTTGAGCAGGCGAAGAAAGAAGCCGCGGATCGCGCGCGCGTGCTCAACGAGCGGCTCGAGCAGCAGCTGCAAACGTCCGAGGGGCAGATCGCGGCGGCCCGGAACTCGGCCCTCGGCGCCATCCGCGAGGTCGCAACCGACACGGCGCGGGTCATGGTGTCGCGTTTGACCGGCCGCACACCCGATCGCCAGGCGATCGATGACGCGGTCGGACAGGCGCTCGCCGCCCGCGGCCAGGCGTAAGGAGAGGGTTGTGCATCACGAGGAATCCTTCTGGTCCAATCCGCGGACCTGGGTGGGCATCGCCTTCGTTCTGTTCGTGGTCATCTTCGGAAAGAAGCTTTGGGACGCCCTCAAGGGCATTCTCGACAACCACACGAACCGTATCCGCGCCGAGCTCGAGGAAGCGTCCCGCCTTCGCAGCGAAGCGGAAGCGATGCTCCGCGACGCCGAATTGCGCCGGGAAACGGCGCTCGGGGACGCCCAGCGGCTGATCGAGGGCGCTAAGGCCGAAGCTTCACGGGTCCAGGAGGCGGCGGCGGCCGACGCGGAAGCGTCCGCGAAGCGCCGCGAGCAGATGGCGCTCGATCGCATCGCGGCGGCTGAAAAGGCCGCCGTCGATGACGTGCGCACGACCGCGGCCGAGCTGGCAACCGCGGCGGCACGCGATGTCATATCCCGCACGCTGACGCCGGATGCCGATGCCGATCTGGTGAACCATGCGATCGCGCAGATGCCGTCCGCCCTCGCCCCACGGCGTGCCGCGTAGGTCACAGCCGCGCAACGAACTCCCGCGTAGGCGAAGAGTACTCCCTTCTGGCTAGTTCGCTATCGCTCAACCCAGGCTAGTGTGCGCGCGCGAGAATCTTTGCGCGGTTTGCTATGCCTGCCCGTCTTCTTGCCGCCCTGGTTGCATTGCCACTTGCTGCTTTCAGCGGAAGAGGGAGCGACGCTGCGAGTTTCCGCTGGGCCAGTGACGGGGACGTCAACTCGATGGACCCGTACGGACGCAGCGAAACGTTTCTGCTCACCTTTTTGCAGAACATCTACGATCCGCTGGTCCGGCGCGGCCCGCATCTGGAGCTGGAACCGGCCCTCGCGACAAGCTGGGAGCAGCGATCGCCGAAGCTGTGGCGTTTCAAGCTCCGGCCGAATGTCCGGTTCCAGGACGGAACGCCGTTCACCGCCGACGATGTGGTGTTCAGTTATCATCGCGCGAGTAGCCCGATTTCGCAGCTCAGGCCATGGTTTGCCAATGTCACGGCGGTCCGCAAGGTCGATGCGCTGACCGTCGATTTCGAGACCAGGGTGCCGGACCCGGTGTTCGTCGAAGGGCTCACCTTCTGGGTCATTATGAGCAAGGCGTGGTGCGAGGCGCACGGGGCCTCGGAGCCCGCGGACCTCGCGCGCTCCGATGAGAATTACGCGACGCGGCACGCGAACGGCACCGGCCCGTTCCGGCTCTCCGGGCGCGAACCGGATCGCCGCACGACGCTCACCAACAACCCGGATTGGTGGGATACGCCGCAGCACAATTTGACGGACGTCGAGTTCGACGTCATCGGCAACGCGTCCACCCGTGTCGCCGCCTTGCTCACCGGCGACGTCGCGATGATCTACAGCGTGCCGCCGCAATACATGGAACGGCTGGACCAGACTCCGGGCGTGCGTCTCATCAAAGGTCCGGAGCTGCGTACGATCTTTCTTGGTTTCGATGAGGCGCGCGACGTGTTGCTGCATTCGGACGTTCCGGATCGGAACCCGTTCAAGGACCGCCGGGTGCGGCAAGCCTTCAACGAGGCGATCGACATCGCGGCCATTCACGAGCGCATCATGCGGGGTCAGTCGCATCCGACGGGCCTGCTCTACGGCCCGGGCGTCTACGGCTACACGCCGCAATCCGATATTCGCTGGCCCTATGACCCGGCCCACGCCCGCCAGTTGATGGCGGACGCAGGCTACAAGGACGGCTTCGGCGTCACGCTCGATTGCCCGAACGATCGCTATGTCGACGACGAGGCGATCTGCCGCTCACTCGCGCCGATGCTGGCCCGCATCGGCGTCCGGCTTACGCTCAATATCCAGCCGCGCATGCAGTATTTCGCCCGCATCAGCGGCCCCGCCTATATGAGCAGCTTCTTCATGTTGGGCTGGTTGCCGAACACCTACGACGCCTACAGCGCGCTCTACAATCTGGCGGGCAGCCGCGACGGTACGCGCGGCGTGTTCAACGACGGAGGCTACAGCAACCCCGCTTTCGACGCGTTGCTCGACCGCATTCTCGTGGATCAGGACCCGGCCGCAAGACAAGCGGAGATCATTGCCGCCTCTCGCATCCTGCACGAGGACGCGGCGTTCGTTCCGCTGCATCAGCAGGAGATCGTCTGGGCGGCGCGCGACACCATCGAACTGGTTCAGCTCGCGGACAACTCCTTCCCGCTGCGGCTGGTCCGGGTGAAGTAGAACGCCGTGGTGGCGCCGCGTTTCGAGAACCGACTCTAGTCGGCGGCCTCGGCGTACGCTTCGAGCGGTGCGCAGGTGCAGACGAGGTTGCGATCGCCATACGCATTGTCTACGCGCTTGACGGGCGGCCAGTATTTGTGGGCGGCGACCCACGGCAACGGAAACGCCGCCAACGCTCGCGTGTAGCCATGCCGCCAGTCCTCGGCCGAGACCTCGGCCGCCGTGTGCGGCGCGTTCTTGAGCGGGTTGTCGGTGCGGTCCATCGCGCCCGATGCGATGGCCGCGATCTCGCGCCGGATCGCGATCATGGCGTCGCAGAAGCGGTCGAGTTCGGCGCGCGACTCGCTTTCGGTCGGCTCGATCATCAAGGTGCCGGGCACCGGCCACGACATCGTCGGCGCGTGGTAGCCGTAATCCTGCAAACGCTTGGCGATATCCTCCACCTGGATGCCCGCCTCCGCCGCGAAGCCGCGGCAATCGACGATGCACTCATGCGCGACCCTGCCGCCCTCACCCGTGTAGAGGATCGGGTAGTGCGGGCCGAGGCGCGCCGCGACATAGTTCGCGTTGAGGATCGCGACCTCCGTCGCCCGCGTCAGCCCGGCGGCACCCATCATGCGGATATAGGCGTAGCTGATCGGCAGAATCAGCGCGCTGCCGAACGGCGCCGCGGCGACCGGTCCGACGCCCGTCGCCGGCCCCGCATCCGCGCGCAACGGATGGTTCGGCAGATGCGGCACCAGATGCGCGGCGACACCGATCGGGCCGACGCCGGGACCGCCGCCGCCATGCGGAATGCAAAACGTCTTGTGCAGGTTGAGGTGGCACACATCGGCGCCGATCGCAGCCGGGCTGGTCAGCCCGACCTGCGCGTTCATGTTGGCGCCGTCCATATACACCTGCCCGCCATGCTCGTGCACGGCGGCGCAGATCGCCCGGATATCCGGCTCGAATACGCCGTGCGTGCTCGGATAGGTGATCATCAGCGCCGCGAGCTGTGCCGCGTGCTGCGCCGCCTTGGCGCGCAGATCGTCGAGATCCACATTGCCGTCCCGGTCGCAACCGACCACCACCACGCGATAGCCGGCCATCACCGCGCTCGCCGGGTTGGTGCCATGGGCGCTGGCGGGAATGAGGCAAATGTCGCGGTGCGCATCGCCGCGCGCTTCGTGATAGGCGTGAATGGCGAGCAGCCCCGCATACTCGCCCTGGCTGCCCGCATTCGGCTGCAAGGAGACGGCCGCGAAGCCGGTCGCCTCGCGCAGCCATTCGGCGAGATTGCCGATCAACGCGTCATAGCCGGCTGTCTGGTCGGCCGGCGCGAACGGATGGATGTCGGCAAATCCCGGCCAACTGACCGGCATCATTTCGGCGCTCGCGTTCAGCTTCATCGTGCACGAGCCGAGCGGGATCATGC
Source organism: Acetobacteraceae bacterium (assembly GCA_019241425.1). GTDB lineage: Bacteria > Pseudomonadota > Alphaproteobacteria > Acetobacterales > Acetobacteraceae > JAFAXA01. The sequence continues at coordinate 23,125 of JAFAXA010000077.1, forward strand.
TGCGATTGAGCGCCACGTCCTTGTCTTCGAGCCGTTTCAGATAGCGCAGCATTTCATGCTCGGCGTGATGCGCGGAGAACACGTCCTGCGAAAGAAAATCGGTGCCGCGGAGCAACGGAGCCGGCAGGCTCGCGGGCGCGGCACTGAGCGAGCCGCCAAGCACGATCGCCAGGCTTTCGAGATCGCCGCGCGTCACCGTCTCGTCGAGGGCGATGGCGACAGAACGGGCGTCGATCCGCCGCAGATTGTAGCCGGCCGCCAGCGCCGCCGCGATCAGCCGGTCCGCGTCCGCCGTCTCGATCGCGATCGTGTCGAAGAACGCGTCATGCCGGAGCGCGTGGCCGCCGCGTTGCGCGGCCGCAGCCAGCAGGCGCGCTTGCAAGTTGACGCGCCGGGCGATGCGGCGCAGTCCCTCCGGCCCATGCCAGACGGCATACATGGCCGCCAGCACGGCCAGCAGCACCTGCGCCGTGCAGATGTTGGAGGTCGCCTTTTCCCGGCGGATATGCTGCTCGCGCGTTTGCAAGGCGAGCCGCATCGCCGGGGCGCCCGCCGCATCGACGCTGACCCCGACAAGCCGCCCCGGCATCTGCCGCCGAAACGCGTCACGTGTGGCGAAGAACGCCGCGTGCGGGCCGCCAAAGCCCATCGGCACGCCGAAACGCTGCGCCGAGCCGACGACCACATCCGCGCCCATCTCGCCGGGCGGCGTCAGCAGCGCCAGCGACAGCAGATCGGCGGCGACGATCGCCAGCGCCCCGACCTCGTGCGCCGCGTTGATTTCCTCATGGAGCGCGCGGATCGCCCCGGTCGTTCCCGGATATTGCAGCACCACCGCGAACGGGCTCGCCGCCGCGATTGCGGCAATGTCGCCAGGCGCGAACGTGGCGAGTTCCCACCCGAGCGGACGGGCGCGCGTTTCCAGCACGGCGCGGGTCTGCGGATGCAGGTCGGCCGCAACGGCGAGCACGTCCGACTTCGCCCGGCTCGCCGCATGCGCCATCGAAACCGCTTCGGCCGCCGCCGTCGCCTCGTCGAGCAGGGAGGCGTTGGCGATCGGCATCGACGTCAGTTCGCAAATCATGGTTTGAAAGTTGAGCAGCGCCTCCAGCCGGCCCTGCGCGATCTCCGCCTGATAGGGCGTGTAGGCGGTGTACCAGCCCGGGTTTTCGAGCACGTTGCGCCCGATCACCGGGGGCGTGTGTGTCCCATGATAGCCCTGACCGATCAGCGACTTGACGTCGCTGTTTCTGTCGGCGAGCGCACGCAATTCGCCGAGCACGCCCGCTTCGTCGAGCGGCGGGGGCA
>JAFAXA010000113.1 GCA_019241425.1 Acetobacteraceae bacterium
CTGTTGCGCGAGGCGGAGAGCGCCGTCGCGGAAGGCGAGGAACGAGAGCGCCCCCTTCTCCTCCGGCTTGCCGTTCGCCGCGTCGTTGCCGCGCGTGCAAGCGAGCACCGCCTCGCCGAACGGCAAGACCCGCGCCTGGTGTAGAAAAACGCCGAGGCGCTTTTCCTCCGATTGCCCGACCGGCGCGCCGATGCGGCCATCGGCGTCCAGCCACACGACGCGCACCGTGCCGGGATCGAGCAACGACACGAACAAGTGAAGACCGGCCGGATCGATGTCGAGATGGATGGCCCGCGCGGAGAGGGAGACCGGATCGCCATGCGGGCGAAGCGCGCCGGTGGCGAGATCGATCGCGAAGGCGAGCAGGGACAAAGGCTGCGGCGGCTTGCCGACCGCCACATACAAACAGTTTCCCCCCGGATGAAAAACGGCATACTGACCGTTGCCGGGAAGCTTCACACTCTCCGCGTGTGTCAGTTCGCCGGTTTCGGGATCGACCGCGTAGCGGTGCAGCCGAGGACCGATCGCGTAAAGCGTGAGGGCCGGCATGAGCATCCCCAAAAGTTTCGGCGTCGCTCGCCGGGAGCGACGCTGCGGCTTTCTCGCCGCACCGCCGCGCCGACACAAGCTCAGGGAGGACCCGCGTGCCGGAAGAAGACCCCTACGCCGAGGCCAATCAGGAGCCGTTCATTATTCCCGGCAATACGCCGAGGCCGAAGCCCGTGGAGGTTCACCTGGAACGGTGCACGATCCGGGATAGCGCGCTGCCGCATGTCGTCGCGCCCACCCAGACGCAGCCGCAGATTTCGGCCGGCAACGGCTCGCCGCCGGGCAGCGCCGGACCTTAGAACCGCGGTGGCGGCCGGTCAGGGCTGCAAGCCGAGGGTGCGCCCGGGATAACCGGCGGCGTCGAAATAGCGCGTATCGCCGACGGTTTGGTAGTTCAGCACCGTCACCCGCCCGGCCGCATCGGGCTCCGATCGCATCACGCGCGATTCCGGGTGCGGGAGTGCGCCGTTCGGCAGCGCTTCGGTGAGGACGCGCCCGATCAGCTTGCCGCGATCCTCGATGTTCAAGCGCAGCAACATGGCGACCGTGCGGCCGATATCGGCGTTGCTGGCGGGCGCGGGATCGGCAAAGCCTGCGCGAAAGCTCGGACCCGCGGCTCCCATGATGTTGCGCGTATCGGCGCGGCTGAAGCTGCCATGCATGCCCTGCCCTTGCTGCAGGACCGTGTCGGCAACCTCCACCCCGCACGTCGTCGGATCGGCGCAGCCGGTCGCGAAGGTGCGGAAATTGATGGCGATCGCCGGCATCGGCGTGATCGCCGATCCCTCCAGGCCGACGACGGAGAGCGGCAGCGTACCGGGTATCTCGCCGAGATCCGACTGCACGAACAGTCCTGACGTATAATCCTCGGCCGCGAGAACGCCGGCCACTTGCCTGGCCAGTTCCTTGCTGCCGCTCGGAATGTAGATGAGATCGCTGCCGCCATTGGTCGCGACCACGATTTCGGGATCGTGCGGCGTTCCGCCGATCAGCCCGTTGCCTTTGGAGGGATAGGCGCCGGGTCCGACCGGCGCCCCCGCCTTGTCCGGATCGAATAGCTGTTTGCCGAGCCCGTGCGCGAGATCGATCGCGACGAAGCCCATCGGCAGCGTGTGCGGCGTCACATCGGCGTAGCTCTGCGAGGCCGCAAAGCTGGTCGCGCTCTCCTTGGAGATCGTCGAGAAACCGTGGTCCGAGGTCAGGATGATATCGGTGTCGTCGTAGAGTCCCTGCTCCTTCAGCGCCGCTTCCAACTTGCCGAGGTCGTCATCCGCATTCTTGATGCCGGCGAACGAGGTCGGGCCATTGATGCCCGGCACCAGCCTGCCGAGACTGTCGCCCTCATTGTGCTGCGAGCCGTCGGGGTCGCGTGACCAGAACACCAGCGCGAATGCGTTCCCGCGCGCGCGGAACATCGGCAGCACCGCTTTGGTCGTGACATCGGCAAACCAGTTCTGCTGCCCGACATTGGCGGCGAGCGTGCCGGGGTGCTGAAAATCCCCGGCTTGCCCGTTTTCGCCGCGCGTCGGCGCCTGGGTGCCGAGTTCCGCCTCCGTCAGTCGCCGCTTCATCTCGGCGGAGAGCGGAACGCCGGGGGGCCGTCCCGTGCTGTCATCGACAACAACGGTCTGCTCGCCGCTCCGCTCGGTCGGATCGAAGATCAGGGCGGGACCGAGCTTGCCGACCGTCGCGGTAGACAAGCCGGCCTGGTGCGCGGCGCGCAGGATCGTCGCCTCGTTCAGATAGTTGCCGCTGAAATGCTCGTCGACATCGCCGAGCACGGCGTCGTTCTCCAGAAACGGCGTCAGGCTGTCGCCCGCGCCGGGCACCGGGAACGCCGTGTAGATGGTGTTGGAAAAATCACCCGTGTCGCCGAGATAGTGACCGGTCGCCATCGCCGAAGCGTTGGCGGTGGTGAAGGTCGGAAACAGCGAGTGCGTGTTGTCGAAACGGACGCCGCGCTTCATCAGAGCGGTCATGTTCGGCGCCGTGGTCTCGTTCACCACGCCCGGCCGCAGCCCATCCGCCACGAACAGCAACACATTGTGCGGCTTGGTTTGCGCCGAAGCCTGGGCGGTCAGGGCGGCGCTCGCGAGCATCGCGGCGGCGAAAAGCCTCATCAATCGTTGCTCCTTGGCAGGCGCCGTCCTCTAGCAGCGACCCCACGCCGCCGCCGTGTGAAGAATAGGTGACAGTGCGCGAGGCGAGGCGCCCACACGCCTCCCGCAATGCCCGTTCCCCGCGCGAATATCCTCACACGTCGAAAAACACGGTCTCCCGTTCGCCCTGGAGATAGATGTCGAATGTGTAGACCGTCGCCCCGTCCCGTGCCGAACGCTGGCCGATGAGCGTGGACCGGCGATCCTCGTGCTCGATCATGCGCAGCACCGGGTCACGCGCGTTGGCGTCCGTCTCGTCGGAGAAATACATCCTGGTGTTCAGCCCGATATTGATGCCGCGGGCGACGATCCAGAAATTGATGTGCGGCGCCATCACGCCCCGGCCGGCGCGTCCGGCGACGGCGCCCGGCTTGATCGTCTCGAACGTGTAGATGCCGGTCTGGAAATCGCCACCCGTGCGGCCCCAACCGCGAAAGGTCGGGTCGGCCGCCTTGTCCTCCTGCCGGTCCAACGGGTGGTTGTAGCGGCCCGCCGCATTGGCCTGCCAGATTTCGACCAGTACGTCCCGCACCGGCGTTCCCGCGCCGTCGATCACCCGGCCCTCGACCCGGATGCGCTCGCCTTTGGTTCCATCCGAAACCACGCTGTTGCTGAAGTTCTTCTCGAAAATGTCGAACCCGGCCTGATGCGGAATGAGGCCGATATGCACATACGGTCCCGCGGTTTGCGACGGCGTTTCCGGGAGGTAGTGGAGATGCTGGGTTTTCATCGCTCAATTCCCCTGCAGCTTGTTCTCGAACAGCGTCTGGCGGCTGCCGCGCAGCACGATGTTCCAGCGATAGGCCAGCGTATCGAGCTGCACCTGCGCGTTCATGTCCAACAACGCGACCAGGCTTTCGCGCCCCCGCTCACTCGGAATGCCGCGGATCATCGGATCGAGCGGGATCAGCGGATCGCCTTCGAAATAGAGCTGCGTGATCAGCCGCTGCGCAAACCCCGACCCGAACAGCGAGAAATGGATATGCGCCGGCCGCCAACTGCTCGCAAAATTGCGCCACGGATAGGGGCCGGGCCGGATGGTCCGGAAGTAGTAATATCCGTTCTCATCGGTGATCGTGCGCCCGCAGCCGCCGAAATTCGGATCGATCGCCGCCACATAGGAGTCGTTCTTGTGGCGATAGCGCCCGCCGGCATTGGCTTGCCAGAACTCGACCAGCGTATGAGGCACGCCCTTGCCGTCGCCGTCCAGCACATGCCCGTGCACGATGATGCGTGGGCCGACCGGCTCCTGATCCTTCGCGTAGTTCAGGATGAGATCGTTATCGAGCGGTCCGAGTTCTCCATGCCCGAAAAGCGGCCCGGTAATCTCCGAAAGGGAATTCTGCAAGGAAAGCAGCGCCCGCTGCGGCGAGCGCAGGTAGGTCGTCTTGTATTCCGGTGTGTAGGCCGGCGGATGAACCGAGCGGTCCCGCGCCACGAATTCCGGCTGGGCCGGGATCTGCCGGTCCCGGATGCGGAAGTCTTTTTGTCCGTCCATCGGATTCCTCCTCTGCCCTGGCCGCTCGCCCGAGCCGACAATGCGGCGGCCAGGGAACCCCGATCAATCCGTCACATTTGCACTATTCGCGGGCGAGGGAGAATCCGCCAATTGTGATTGTGCAGTGCATCGTCGCCTGCTTACAGTCTGTGCCTCTTTCTCGTCGGGGAACCGCACCGGTGGCATGTCGAGCGCGTTAACGAGGGCGAGGTCCCCGGCTACGGTCGCGCGACGGGACGCGGTGACGCCCCGGTCCCAGCAGGTCCTCTGCCAATCGCGCTCAGGGTTCCACGCCATCGCCTATACGGAATGGGGCGATCCCCATGCGCCCCGGGTCGCCGTTTGCGTGCACGGTCTCACGAGACAAGGCCGCGACTTCGACGCGCTCGCGGTTGCGCTGGTGCAGCGTGGCTATCGCGTTGTCTGCCCGGATCTGGCGGGACGCGGCCGGAGCGATTGGCTCGGCGATCCCGAAGACTACGCGGTGCCGCAATACGTCTCGGACATGGTGACGATGCTCGCGCGCACGGGTGCCGCCGAGATCGATTGGATCGGAACCTCGCTCGGCGGCATCACGGGTATCCATGTCGCGGCGATGGAGAAGGCGCCGATCCGGCGCATGGTCGTCAACGACATCGGGCCGTTCCTGCCCTGGAACGCGCTCACCCGGCTCGGCAACTATTTGCGGGCGCTGCCGACCTCGTTCGCGAATTTCTATGCGGCGGAAGCCTATTTCCGCGAGATCCTGGCGCCGTTCGGCCGGCTCGGCGACACCGAATGGTTTCACCTGACAAAGCACAGCATCGCGCGCGAGGCCGACGGGCGGTTCCGATTGCTAGTCGATCCGGGCATCGGCCACGTGTTCCGGCCGGTGATGTTCTACAATGTAAGCATGTGGCGGCAGTGGGACGCGATCCGCTGCCCCGTTCTGGTGTTGCGGGGCGAGCATTCCGACCTGCTGACGCGCGACGTCGCGTATTCCATGACCCAGCGCGGGCCACGGGCGAAGCTGGTCGAGTTCCCGGAATGCGGCCATGCCCCGGCGCTGATGGATCACCGCCAGATCGGCACGGTGGTCCATTGGCTGACACGCGACAGCCTGGGCTGACGGGCCGCCGCCCCCAAGCCTCGCCCAAGCTCGGCCATTCCGGCCCCTATCACCCCTGGGTTAAAGCAAGCCGGCAGGCTGGACCGGCCCGAATTTCCGTCATATTCCCGTCACATAGAGGAGCGCGGCGTGGCTATCGGCAATCCGGAAGGACGTAAGGCAACATGGCGCTTCGCTTCTTTCGCGCGCTCATGCCCCGCGACGAGCGTTTCGTGGAGCGCTTCTGCGCGCACACCAAGCTGATCGTTCCGGCCGCGGAGGCTTTTCGCGCCCTGATGGAGGGTGACGGGCGGGCACAGGCCAATGTCGACGAAATCAATCATCTGGAGGGCGAGGCGGACCTGATTACCCGCGAAACGGTCAGGGCCATCCACCGCACCTTCATCACCCCATTCGACCGCTCGCAGATTCTCGATCTGATCACCGCCCTCGACGATACGATCGATCTGATGAAGGAAACCAGCCGCCGCATCATGCTGTACGGCGTCGGGTTCACGCCGGAGATGCGCGGCATGGCCGACTGCATCATCCAAGCCTCCATCGAGATCCGCGACGCCATGCCGCTGCTCGGTTCGATCGACCGCAGTGCCGACCGGCTGGGCGCGATGTCGGTCGCGGTCAGCCGGATCGAAGGCGAAGCGGACGAGTTGCTCGACAGCGGGCTCCGCAAGCTGTTCGCGAGCGACGTGTCGCCCGGCTTCAAGCTGACCGTCGAAAAGGTCTACGACCTGATCGAAGCGGTGGTCGACCGCTGCGAGGACGTGACCAACGTGATCGACGGCATCGTCGTCGAGCAAGTGTAGCGTCGCGTGGCAGAACTGGCACTCGGCACCCCGGCGCTGTTCGGCTTGATCGGCGTCGCCCTGCTGTTCGACTTCCTGAACGGCCTGCACGACAGCGCGAACTCGATCGCGACGGTTGTTACCACCCGCGTGCTCCGGCCCGGTCTCGCGGTCGCCTTCGCCGCGTTCTTCAATTTCATCGCGTTCACGGTGTTCGGCCTCAAGGTCGCGCAGACCATGGGCAGCGGCGTGCTGGAAACCGCGATCGTCGATCCGGCGGTGGTGTTCGGGGCGCTTTGGGGCGCGATCTCCTGGAACGTTCTCACCTGGCGGCTCGGCATTCCCTCCAGCAGCAGTCACGCTCTGGTCGGCGGCCTGGTCGGCGCCGGCATCGCCAAAGCGGGCGTCGCCTCCGTGATCTGGAGCGGCCTCACCGTGATCGGCGTCGCAATCGTACTGTCGCCGCTGATGGGCGCGATACTGACGCTCTGTCTTGTGCTCGCGGTATCATGGCTGTCGATCCGCGCCACCCCGTTCGCAGTCGACAGGCGGTTCCGTCATTTGCAGATCCTGTCCTCCTCGCTGCTCAGCCTCGCGCATGGCGGCAACGACGCCCAGAAGACGATGGGCATCATCACCGTCCTGCTGTATTCGCAAGGGCGACTGTCCGGCGGGTTTCACGTCCCGTTCTGGGTCGTGCTGAGCTGTCAGGCGGCGATGGCACTCGGCACGCTCTCCGGCGGCTGGCGGATCGTCCGCACCATGGGATCGCGCATCACCCACCTGACGCCGGTGCAGGGGTTTTGCGCCGAAACCGGCGGCGCCGTGGCGCTGTTCGGCGCGACCTTCCTCGGCGTTCCGGTTTCGACCACGCACACCATCGCCGGTTCGATCATGGGGGTCGGGGCCGCGCGCCGCGTCTCGGCCGTGCGTTGGGGCGTGGCGCGCGGCATCCTGGTCGCCTGGCTGATCACGCTGCCCGCCTCCGCGGCCGTCGGGGCCGCCTGCTATTGGCTCGGAACGTTCATCATTCGCTAGAGCGGCTTCACGCAGGGTGTCCGTAGCCGCAGTGGTTGAAGTAGTTCATGCATTCTGCGGGGCTGAAGCACGAGAGCTTCTGTCCGATGGTGCGCCACAGTGCTTCGCGGTTGCGGGGCGCAGCGTTGCGCAGGAGCGCCTTGAGCTTGGCAAACACCTGCTCGATCGGATTGAAGTCGTGCGAGTAGGGCGG